>NZ_JBFBCB010000077.1:0-22249 GCF_040682975.1 Streptomyces sp. NPDC051051 | reverse complement strand
CACCACCACGTCACCCTCGTCACCGCCGCTCAGGCATTCCTCACCCTCCGGCGGCTCGGCCCAAAAGTCCGCACACCGGCCTAACTCTCTACCAAGTCCTTGACGTTCCTCAGGACCTGCTGAGGTGCTGGACCGGTACCTGCACCACCTGCGGACGCCCCCTGCCCCGCCCTCGGAGCAGCCGCAGACAGCCCACAACCTAACGAAGCACCACTAGGACCCGTCCGGCGGATCATGCCGGACAGGCCCGGGGCGACCGACAGCGGCGCGGCTAGTACTGCGTCTGCAGGTGCTCCCAGAACCCGTCCCGCAGCGCCCGTCTGAGGTCCGACTGGCCGCGCAGCGAGTACTGGAGCATGCCCTCCGCCTCCACGAGGAGGTCCTGGTCGACGGAGCCGGGCAGGTAGGGGTGGCCCGGCAGCAGTTCCACCAGGGACTCCCGGCCCCGCGCCGCCAGCCACTTCGCCGCGATCTGCGCGCCCACGAAGCGGACGTCGTCACGGGTCGGCCGGGCCGCGCCGGTCTGCTCGTAGGTCCGGTCGGTGCGCCGCGAGACGTACGGTTTGAAGAAGTCGAGGTCGAGGGTGCGCTGGCTGTCGACCTCCCACAGCAGGGGTTCCGCCTGGTTGCGGCCCTCCGGGGCATCGACGCCCCAGAGGTGGACGCGGGCGCCGTACCCCTGCGCCGCCTCCACGGCGGAGACCAGGTCCTCGTCGCCGCCCAGCAGCGCGGCGTCGCTGATGGCGCGGTGCCGGGCGAGGGACTCCAGGTCGCTGCGGATCAGGGAGTCGACGCCCTTCTGCTGGTTGTTGGCGTTGAGGTTGCCCAACCTGACCTTGACGTCCGGGAGTTCGGCGATGGACTGCTGCTCTGCCGTGTGGATGCGGCGGCGGGCGCCGTCGTACCAGTAGACGCGCAGCAGCCGGCTGTCGGCGAAGATCGTGCGGGCGCGGTCGATGAGGGCGTCGATCAGGCCCTCGGCGTCGAGGTCGAAGGCCCGGCGGTCCTCGGTCCCGGTGACCAGCCGGCCCGCCGCCGCGTAGAGGTACCCGGCGTCGACGAAGATCGCATGGGTCGAGGGTGTCTTCGCCACCTCGGCGAGCATGCGGGTCAGCAGCTCGTTCGTGCGGTCGATGCGGGCGGCGAGGGCCGTGAGGTCGTCGTTCATCGCGCCCATTGTCCCGGCGGTCACGCTGCGAACACAACCGGTCCCGTTCGGTCCATACCAGCTCGTTGACCGGTCGAAGCGGACCGTCGGCGGCCGTCGACCACGACAGCTCCCTTACCGGTCAGTAATTAGACGTTCGAAAAATTTCTTTAGCGTAGGGAATGTTCGTAACACGCGCCGCGTTGACTCTTCACGTACAGCAATTCTCCTCAGGAGGATGACCAGACGAAGGGAGAAGCCCGTGCGCTTCGAAATCATGCGACTCGACGACGTCGACGGCACGCCCGTGGACAGCACCGTTGTGGACGCCGCCTCCGTCAACCGGATCGTTCAGCAGGCCGCCTCCATAGGGCAGCGGCTGTGGATCCGCCCGGCCGACACCTCGGCCTCGTAACACTCAGGGTCTTCACCCAAGACTTCAGAGCCCCCCACGGCACGATGCCGTGGGGGGCTCTGCTTGTGTCGGAGGGGTCTCCGCGCCGGAGGGGTTCAGGCCCCCTGGATCACCTGCGTGACGCCGTTGATGATCTGCTGCACGGCGATGGCCGAGAGCATCATGCCCGCGAGGCGCGTCACCAGGACCACGCCGCCGTCCTTGATGACGCGGATGATCAGCAACGAGTAGCGCATCACCAGCCACAGCACCGCGTGGATGGCGAGGATCGCCGTCCACACCGACACCTGCGTGGCGGCACTGTCGGCCTTCTGCACGGCCAGGATGACCGACACGATCGCCCCCGGCCCCGCCAGCAGCGGCATGCCGAGCGGGACCAGGGCCACGTTGACGTCCTTGGTCTGCTGGGGCTCGTCGGTCTTGCCGGTCAGCAGGTCGAGGGCGATCAGCAGGAGCAGCAGCCCGCCGGCGATCATCAGCGCGGGCACGGACACGTGCAGGTAGTCCAGGATCTGGTGGCCGAGGAGCCCGAAGACGGCGATGACACCGCCGGCCACGCAGACGGCCTGGAAGGCCATCCGCTTCTGCACCTTGGCGGGGCGCCCGGCGGTCAGCGCGAGGAAGATCGGGGTGATCCCGGGGGGATCCATGATGACGAAAAGGGTGAGGAAGAGGGAGCCGAAGACGGCAACGTCGAACATCAGTGCGGAAGCCTTGCGGAAAGAGGGTGAAGGGTGACGGGTCGGGGGGTCTCAGGCCCCGCCGGTCCCCGGCACCGGGAACGCGCCGGTCGCGCGCCGGGTGATCTCCCCGTAGACCTCGGGGTCCGTGGTGTACTCGCCGAGCACGCAGGTCTTGCGGCTGCCGTGGTAGTCGCTCGATCCGGTCACGAGGAGCCCCAGGTCGGCGGCGAGCCCCCGCAGTCGCGCGCGGGTGTCGTCGCCGTGGTCCATGTGGTCGACCTCGATGCCGTCGAGGCCGGCGGCGGCCAGCTCGGCGATCACGGACTCGGGCACCGTACGGCCCCGCTTGCTCGCGCCCGGGTGGGCGAAGACGGTGACTCCGCCCGCCGCCTTGACCAGCCGGATCGCCTCGAAGGGGTCGGTCTCGTGCTTCTCGACGTAGGCGCGGCCGCCGTCGGCCAGCCATTCCCGGGTGAACGCGTCGCTCACGGTCGGTACGACGCCGAGTTCGACGAGCGCGGTGGCCACGTGCGGGCGCCCGACGGAGCCCTCCCCGGCGATCCGCGCGACCTGCTCCCAGGTGACGGGCACGCCCAGCTCGTTGAGCCTGGCGACCATCCCGCGCGCCCGCGGCACCCGGTCGTCGCGCACCAGCTCGCGCTCGGCGAGCAGGGCGGGCTCGTCGGGGTCGAAGAGGTAGGCCAGCATGTGCATGCTGACGCCGTCGACACGGCAGGACAGCTCGGCCCCGGTGACGAGGGTGAGCCCCGGCGGCAGCGCGGCGATCGCCTCGGCGTGCCCCCGGGTGCTGTCGTGGTCGGTCAGCGCCACGACGTCCAGTCCGGCCGCGGCGGCGTTGCGCACCAGCTCGGCCGGAGTGTCCGTACCGTCGGACGCCGTGGAGTGGCAGTGCAGATCGATGCGCACGACGCGGACTCCAAGCGGTGACGGACGGACGGGGACGCTCAAGGATAACCGGATTTCCGGACTTCTCCGTCACACCCGAACCGGTCGAGCACCCCCTACACGCGCGTCTCCCGCGGGCACGCCCGGCACGACTCCGCGAGCACCCCCTCCTCGCACGCTCCCCGCCGGTCCGCCCGCTACGGCTTCAGCAGCCGCGGCGAGAGCGCCCCGCACGGCACCAGCTCGACCTCGGCCCCGGCATCGCGCAGATCGGTCAGCACCAGCTCGTCGTACATCAGCAGCCCCGACTGCTCGGGCCAGACGACCGCCCACAGCCACAGCCCCCGCGCCTCGCCCGCGAAGACCGCGCGGTCGTGCGGGGCGCCGTTGACCAGCCAGAGCGGGGTGGGGCGGCCGGCGGCCAGGACCTTGGCCTGGGCCGGCTTCTCCACGTCCAGGTACGGGCCGGGGTCGGGGCCGTCCATGCCGGCGTACCGCGCGCCGAGTCCGACGCCCAGCTCCTCCGCGACGAGGATCAGCTCCCCCATGCCGCCGAGCGGGCCGGGGCCCGTGCAGGCGACGGCGCTGGCGCGGCCGCCGCTGCGGTCGTCACCGGCGTAGGTCACGCCCGTGAAGAGCCAGCCGACCGGCAGCGGCCACGGCATCCACACCGGCACCCGGGTCCGGTGCACGACGACGTCGAGGGCCTCGACACTGGGCGGGATCACGGGCTGGAGCGGATGCACGGCCCCGTGCGCATCGCACTGCCAGGAATCGGCGAAGAGGCCGGGAGCCCTGACCCGGCCACCACACTTCGGGCAACTGGGTTCGCCCCTCATAGAGCCCCACGGTCCTACCCGATCCGGTCCACGTCAAGGACGATCACCCGTCCGGGCGGAACCTCGTCCGACCGGCCGACATAGATGTAACTTGCATTCATTAGCTTGGCTAACTTATTATGTGCAAAAGCCAACCATCTGTCGGGACGGGAGCAAGCATGGACCCCTTCGAAGCGGGAGCCGGTGGCCTTCTGCGCCAGCCCAAGGCGGTCTGGGCGACCGCCGGCGCGTCCGTCGTCGCCTTCATGGGCATCGGACTCGTCGACCCGATCCTGCCGTCCATCGCCCGGGGGCTGGACGCCACGACCGGCCAGGTCTCCCTCCTCTTCACCTCGTACTTCCTGATCACCGCCTTCGCGATGCTGCTGACCGGCTTCGTCTCCAGCCGGATCGGCGGCCGCAGGACCCTGCTGCTCGGCCTCGCCCTCGTCGTCGTCTTCGCGGGCCTGTCCGGCACCTCCGACACGGTCGGACAGCTCGTCGGATACCGCGCGGGCTGGGGACTGGGCAACGCACTGTTCGTCTCCACCGCCCTCGCGGTGATCGTCGGCGCGGCGGCGGGAGGCAGCGCCGCGGCGATCCTGCTGTACGAGTCCGCCCTCGGCCTCGGCATGGCGTGCGGGCCCCTGCTGGGCGCGCTGCTCGGGGACGCCAGCTGGCGCCACCCCTTCTTCGGCACCGCGCTGCTGATGGCGATCGGCTTCCTGTGCATCGCGGCGTTCCTGGGGGAGCAGCCGAAGCCGGCCCGCAGGACCTCGCTGCTGGACCCGCTCAAGGCGCTCGGCCACGGCGGTCTGGCCTCGGCGGCGGTCTCGGCGTTCTTCTACAACTACACGTTCTTCACCGTGCTGGCCTTCACGCCGTTCGTGCTGAACATGTCGCCCTACCGGTCGGGGGCGGTGTTCTTCGCCTGGGGCGTGCTGCTCGCCGTCTTCTCGGTCCTGGTGGCCCCGCGGCTGCAGAAGCGGTTCGGCTCGCTGAAGGTGCTCGGCGGCTCCCTGGTGCTGCTCGCCGCCGACGTCCTGGTGCTCGGCTACGGCGACCACACCACCGCCGTGGTGTGCACGGTCCTGTCCGGCGCCTTCATCGGCGTGAACAACACCGTCTACACCGAACTGGCGCTGGGCGTGTCGGACGCGCCGCGCCCGGTCGCGAGCGCCGGCTACAACTTCGTGCGCTGGTTCGCCGCGGCCGCCGCGCCGTTCTTCGCGCCGAGGATCGAGGAGTGGACGGACATCCACGTCCCGTTCGTCGTCGCCGCGGTCACCGCGGTCCTCGGCGCGGTCGTGGTCCTCGTACGGCGCGAGGCGCTCACCGCGGAGGCGGAGGATCTGGAGCCGAGGCACGCGACGGAGGACGGGGTCGCCGTCTTCGCCGACCGACGCGCCCTTCCGGCCGATCGGTGAGTTCGGTCACTCCAACGGGACGGACCCGCGGGACGGATCCCGCAGGTCCGTCCCGTGCGTCAGCCACCGCTCCTGGAGGGCCTGTGCGCCGTGCACGCGCTTCCAGGCGGCCTCGTTCGGGGTCATCGGCAGCAGCGGCAGGAAGTGGACCGGGTCCAGGGGCTCGTCGAGGTCCAGGTCCTCGACCAGGCCGCCGGGCTCGGCCACCAGCACGGAGGTGAACGGGGCGCCCGGCCACAGGGGTTCACCGACGTCGAGGGAGGCGCCGGGTGCCACGATCACGCCCTCGACCTGCGGGGAGGCGGCGAGCACGGCGAGCGGGCGGAGCACCTTGTCGGTGTCGGCGAGGCCCGCCCGCACGGACAGGACCAGCTCGGCGCGCGGCCCCTCGACCGGATCGGCGAGCACCGCGGTGGGGTCGCTCATCGGCTGCGCGGACATGCCGAGCGTGGCGTAGCGGACGATGTCGCCCTCCTGGAAGCGCAGGACCTCGATGCGGTCCGTACCCAGGAAGGTGACCGCGGCGCGGGCGTCCGGCTCGCCCAGCGCGCTGCGCAACCGGGCTTCGACCAGAGGAAGAACATCAGCCATGCCGCGAGCATAGAACTCGCCAGTACTGGGCAAAGCAGCGCCTTGACACTTCGGTCGGCTGATACTGTTGCCCGGTGGTTCGGGGCAGCACGCAGAAGCGTCGCGATCAAGTCCCGACGCCGAGGTAGTCCCTCACGGGGGACCGGCTGGAGGAGGTGGGGCTGTCATGGATCGAAGTCGACCGTGCAGTACCACTCGCTCTTCCCGCCGCTGATGTAGCTCTGGCTCCGGCCGACCGCCGCCTCTCGCGTCCTCATCCTCACTCGGAAGAGCACTTCGTTTCGTTGTACCGGATCTGCCCGATCCCCTCGGTCCGCGCGATCCGTCTGATCTGAAGCAGTACCTGAATCAGTAGCGAAACCCGCCACCGCGACGGAGCGGTGCTCCCCGCTTTGTGGACGTGCCAAACATCCTTCCCTGCCTCCAAGGGCGGGAGACTCCTTGTCAGGACGTCCCCATTCCGGGTAGTTCCACCCGCCGTCGGCGCCTTTCGCCGCCTGCCGCGAAGGAGCCTGCCATGTCGATGATCCGTGACCTGCGTGCCGTGGTCCGCCCGTCCCGCCCCAGCCTGCGCAAGGACAGCGGCGCGTACGACACCACGCGCGACCCCACCACCCCCTCGGCCGTCGTCGACTGCGCCGTCTACCGGGACGGCGCCCGCGTCGAGACGGCGGCGCCGCTGGCCCCGCACGAGGCGATGCGTCAGGTGCGCCGCGACGGCGGCTTCGTGTGGATCGGCCTGCACGAGCCGACGGAGAGTGAGTTCGCCGGGATCGCCGGGGAGTTCGGGCTGCACCCGCTGGCCGTGGAGGACGCGGTCCAGGCCCACCAGCGCCCCAAGCTGGAGCGCTACGACGACTCCCTGTTCACCGTCTTCAAGACCATCCACTACGTCGAGCACGACCAACTCGACGCCAACAGCCAGGTGGTGGAGACCGGCGAGGTCATGTGCTTCACCGGCAAGGACTTCTTCATCACCGTCCGGCACGGCGGCCAGGGCTCGTTGCGCGCGCTGCGCCACCGCCTCCAGGACGACCCGGAGTTGCTCGCCAGGGGCCCCTCGGCGGTGCTGCACGCGATCGCCGACCACGTCGTCGACGGGTACATCGCGGTCGCCGACGCCGTGCAGGACGACATCGACGAGGTCGAGACGGAGGTGTTCTCGCCGGGCCGCAAGGGCAGCCCGCGCGGCACCGACGCCGGCCGGATCTACCAACTCAAGCGCGAGGTACTGGAGTTCAAGCGGGCGGTGTCGCCGCTGCTGCGGCCGATGCAACTGCTGAGCGAGCGGCCGATGCGGCTGGTCGACCCCGACATCCAGAAGTATTTCCGGGACGTCGCCGACCACCTCGCCCGCGTCCAGGAACAGGTCATCGGCTTCGACGAGTTGCTCAACTCGATCCTCCAGGCCAACCTCGCGCAGGCGTCCGTCGCGCAGAACGAGGACATGCGCAAGATCACGTCCTGGGCGGCCATCATCGCCGTACCGACGATGGTCTGCGGGGTCTACGGCATGAACTTCGACCACATGCCGGAGCTGCACTGGCGTTACGGCTACCCCGTCATCATGTCGGTGACGGTGATGCTCTGTGTGGGCATCCACCGCACGCTGAAGCGCAACGGCTGGCTGTGACGACGGCCTGGATAGGGTGGGCCCCATGACACGCGAGCTGCTCGAACCGGCCCTCGTCGAGGAGGCCACCAAGAAGTCCGGCCTCATCTGGGTCGAGGCGGCCGGTGAACGGGGCACACGGCCGCTGTGGCACGTGTGGCACGAGGGCGCCGCCTGTCTGGTCGGTGACGGGCCCGGCGAGCAGCCGCTGCCGGGACTGACGGACGGTGCGGCGGCCGAGGTGACCGTCCGCAGCAAGGACAAGGGCGGCCGGCTGGTCACCTGGACGGCGCGGGTCACCCAGCTCGCCCCCGGCACCGAGGCGTGGGAGGCGGCCGTCGCCGACCTCAAGGGCAAGCGGCTGAACGCGCCCGACGGCGAGGCGATGACGGCGCGCTGGGCGCGGGAGTGCCGGGTGGTCCGACTGGAGCCCACCGGGGTCACGTCCCCGCTGCCCGACGGGGATCTGGCGGCGCCGCCGGCGCCGTCCCCGGCCACGACCCGTCAGCCGGTCCCGGCGGGCCTTCCGCGGCTGCTGCTGAAGAAGCGCGGGAAGGGCACGCGCGCGTAGCCGGTCACGACGTCGGCAGTTCCTTGCCGTAGTCCACGGTCTCGCTCTCCGCGGGCTCCTTCAGGGCGAAGTCCTTGCCCCAGGCGGAGAAGGTCAGGGTGCCCGCCCCGCCCGCGCGCACCAGGCGCAACGGGTACGGCTTGCCCTCCAGGGACACGTCCAGGGTGCCGCCGGAGCCCCCGTCGCCCGTGATGCGGATGGTGCGCACCCCGGCCTGCTCGTGGTGCCCGTCCTTGCCCAGCGAACCGTGCAGTGTCAGCACACTGTCGAGAAGGAGGTCCTTGTCCGTGAACCCGCTGAACTTCTTGTACGAGGGATCACCGGTCGGCACCTTCACGTACTTGTCGTCGAGTTTGCCCGCCGCCGCGCTGTCGGAGCCGGTGTCGTCGGACGTGCCGTCCTCGTGCTTCCAGAACGCGGCGTCCGCCTTGAGGTACAGCTCCTCGTCGACCCGCAGCAGGTGGAAGGTGCCGCCCTCGGCGGTGACCGACCCGGTCGCGCCGTCCGACTTCAGGCTCATGTCGAGCCTGTACGACTTCCCGCCGGCGACCACGGTCCCGGACAGCCGCACCGCGTCCACCGCCGCGGCGGCCGCCCGTGTCTTCGCCTGGATCTCGTCGGCGGCCAGCTTGCCGACCCCGTTCGTCCCCGCGTCAGGGTCCTCGCTGCACCCGGTGAGCCCCAGGCCCGTCACGGCCAGCGCGCACATCGCGCTCACCAGCGCGGCCCGGCGATGGGTACGGCCCTGGGCGATCGCAGTCACAGAGGGAGCTGCCTTTCTGCGGGGGACTCCTGAGCGGCGTACCGCAGCGTACCGGGGTCCCGGCGGGGGAACGGAGCCAGTCCGTCCGGACCGCTCACCAGGGCGTACCCGATCGGGACGGGCTAGCCTGAAGCCCGCACCAGCGGGCAATTGGGAAAAGAACCTCACCCGCAACAGCGCGGGGAGCACGACAGCGAACACCCCGTACCGGCGCGTACGAGAAGGAGGTCCGGACATGGCAGCGGGCGCCCCCCGGATCTTCGTCTCCCACCTCGCCGGAGTCGCCGTCTTCGACCCCAACGGCGACACCGTGGGCCGGGTGCGCGACATGGTCGTCATGCTGCGGGTCGGCCGCAGGCCGCCCCGGCTGCTCGGGCTGGTCGTCGAACTCACCACCCGGCGCCGGATCTTCCTGCCCATGACCCGGGTGACCAGCATCGAGTCCGGCGAGGTCCTCAGCACCGGCGTGCTGAACGTCCGCCGCTTCGAACAGCGGCCCACCGAACGGCTCGTCTTCGGCGAGCTGCTCGACCGGCGCGTCACGCTCACCGAGACCGGCGAGGAGGTCACCGTCCTCGACCTGTCGGTGCGGCAGCTGCCGGCCCGCCGGGACTGGGAGATCGACCGGATCTTCGTGCAGAAGGGCAGGAGGTCGGGCGCCTTCCGGCGCGGCAAGGGGGAGAAGCTGACCGTGGAGTGGTCGGCAGTCACAGGCTTCTCCCTGGAGGAGCACGGGCAGGGCGCCGAGAGCCTCCTCGCCACCTTCGAGCAGCTGCGCCCGGCCGACCTGGCGAACGTCCTGCACCACCTGTCCGCGAAGCGCCGCGCGGAGGTCGCCGCCGCCCTCGACGACGACCGGCTCGCCGACGTCCTGGAGGAGCTGCCGGAGGACGACCAGATCGAGATCCTCGGCAAGTTGAAGGAGGAGCGCGCCGCGGACGTCCTGGAGGCCATGGACCCCGACGACGCCGCCGACCTGCTCTCCGAACTGCCGGAGGAGGACAAGGAGCGGCTGCTCAGCCTGATGGAACCCGACGACGCCGCCGACATGCGCCGGCTGATGGCGTACGAGGAGCACACGGCGGGCGGGCTGATGACGACCGAGCCGATCGTGTTGCGGCCCGACGCGACCGTCGCCGACGCCCTGGCCCGGGTCCGCAACCGCGACCTCTCCCCCGCCCTCGCCGCCCAGGTCTACGTGTGCCGCCCGCCCGACGAGACGCCGACCGGCAAGTACCTGGGGACGGTCCACTTCCAGCGGCTGCTGCGCGACCCCCCGTACACGCTGGTCAGCGCACTCCTCGACGACGACCTGCAGACCCTCGCCCCGGGCGCGACGCTGCCCGTGATCGCCGGGTTCTTCGCGACGTACGACATGGTCGCGGCGCCCGTCGTCGACGAGGCGGGCTCGCTGCTCGGCGCGGTGACGGTGGACGACGTGCTGGACCACATGCTGCCCGAGGACTGGCGGGAGACCGAGTTCCACCTGGCCGAGGGGGAGGTGGCCGATGGCTCCCGAGCGTGACCCCGCCCGCGTCGAGCGCGGCCCGGCCGGCGCCACGGCGACGACCCGCCCCCGGGTCCGGTTGGACCAGCCGCGCCCGCCCAGGCGCCGGATCCTGCCCGAGTGGGACCCCGAGGCCTTCGGACGGCTCTCGGAGCGCATCGCGCGGTTCCTGGGCACCGGACGGTTCATCGTCTGGATGACGATCGTCATCATCGTGTGGGTGCTGTGGAACATCTTCGCCCCACGTGACCTGCGCTTCGACAACTACCCCTTCATCTTCCTGACGCTGATGCTGTCGCTCCAGGCCTCCTACGCGGCCCCGCTGATCCTGCTCGCGCAGAACCGCCAGGACGACCGCGACCGGGTCAACCTGGAGCAGGACCGCAAGCAGAACGAGCGGTCCATCGCGGACACCGAGTACCTCACCCGGGAGATCGCCGCCCTGCGGATCGGGCTCGGCGAGGTCGCCACCCGCGACTGGATCCGCTCCGAACTCCAGGACATGGTGAAGGAACTCGAGGGGCCGCGGGACGGCCACGTCGTATTCCCGGCAGAACGGTCGCGCGGACGTGACGTAGACGACCGCTGACGGCCATGCCAAGGCTCTAGCGGGGCGCCGTACCATCGTCCTTATGGCTACGGAAGACGCGGTGCGTGAAGCACTGGCGACGGTGAACGACCCCGAGATCAACCGCCCCATCACCGAACTCGGGATGGTCAAGTCGGTGGACATCGGGACGGACGGGGCGGTCGCGGTCACCGTGTACCTGACGGTCTCCGGCTGCCCGATGCGCGAGACGATCACGCAACGCGTCACCGAGGCGGTCTCCGGCGTCGACGGCGTCACGCGGGTCGACGTGACGCTGGACGTGATGAGCGACGAGCAGCGCAAGGAGCTGGCCGCCGCGCTGCGCGGGGGCCAGACCGAGCGCGAGGTGCCCTTCGCCAAGCCGGGCTCGCTCACGCGCGTGTACGCGGTCGCGTCCGGCAAGGGCGGCGTCGGCAAGTCCTCGGTGACGGTGAACCTGGCGGCGGCGATGGCGGCCGACGGCCTGAAGGTGGGCGTCGTCGACGCCGACATCTACGGCCACAGCGTGCCGCGCATGCTGGGCGCGGAGGGCCGTCCCACCCAGGTCGAGAACATGATCATGCCGCCGTCGGCGAACGGCGTGAAGGTCATCTCGATCGGCATGTTCACCCCCGGCAACGCCCCGGTCGTCTGGCGCGGCCCGATGCTGCACCGCGCGCTCCAGCAGTTCCTCGCCGACGTGTACTGGGGCGACCTGGACGTCCTGCTGCTGGACCTCCCGCCGGGCACCGGCGACATCGCCATCTCGGTGGCCCAGCTGGTCCCGAACGCGGAGATCCTGGTCGTCACCACGCCCCAGCAGGCCGCCGCCGAGGTGGCCGAGCGCGCGGGCTCGATCGCCGTCCAGACCCACCAGAAGATCGTCGGCGTCGTCGAGAACATGTCCGGGCTGCCCTGCCCGCACTGCGGCGAGATGGTCGACGTCTTCGGCACCGGCGGCGGCCAGAGCGTCGCGGACGGTCTGACCCGCACGACGGGCGCCTCGGTGCCGGTCCTCGGCTCCATCCCCATCGACGTCCGCCTGCGCGAAGGCGGCGACGAGGGCAAGCCGGTCGTCCTCACCGACCCGGACTCCCCGGCGGGCTCCGCCCTGCGGGCCATCGCGGGCAAGCTGGGCGGCCGTCAGCGCGGTCTGTCGGGCCTGTCCCTCGGCATCACCCCGAAGAACAAGTTCTGACCCCTCGTCCGCACACGATCTCCGACCCTTCGTACGACTGCGGGGGCGCCGTCCGTCAGGACCGCGCCCCCGTCGTCGTCACCGCGGCTACGCGTACTCCGCGATGTCCTTGATCACGGCGAAGCCGAGCCCGTACGCGCTCATGCCTCTCCCGTACGCCCCCACGTGCACCCCTTCCCGGGTCGAGCCGGCCAGCACCCAGCCGAACTCGGACTCGCGGTAGTGGAAGGGGGTCGGCACGCCGTCGACCGGCAGGGACAGCGTGGACCAGTCCGGGCCGGACAGGTCGTCGGCGAGCACCCACGCCGTCTCGGTCTGCTGCTCCAGCCAGTCGTCGCGCAGGCTGTGGTCCATCTGGCCCGGCCAGGTGAAGGACAGCAGCCCCACCCCCGCCAGCCAGGCCGCCGAGGACACCGAGGTGGCCTCCAGCAGCCCCGTGCCGTCCGCGCTGCGCCGGTCGGGGTTCGCGGCGACGGTCACGACGACCGCGAACTTCCCGCGGTCCTCCCCCGTCGTCTCGTGCCGCACGGAGGGCTCGTCACCGTGCCCGATCGAACCGTGCTCGACGGCACCGTCGGCCGCCGTACCGACCTGCATCAGCCAGCGCGGTCCCGTGAAGGCCTCGTCGAGGCCGTACCAGGGGAACGGCGCCTCCAGGTACCCGTCGACCGTGCGCCGGGCGGAGGGGACCTGTTGTCCGTCCTCCGCGGCCGGCGCCTGCACGACTGCCCGACTAGTCGTCTCCATGTGCCCGGACGCCTCCTCGCTCTCGCCGGACCGTACGGCCCGCCCCCCTTCGGGCGGCGTTGCCCTTTTGGGTACGGCCCGCACAACAACCAGGCAGCATAGCCACCCCGCTCGCAACTGCGGGGAAGCCGCCCGGCACGTGGGGCGTGCGCCCCCTCACATCCGGGGGCGCGGGAGGCTCAGGTGGCGTCCGCGTCGAAGGGCGGGTGGTCGTCCTTGCCCGGCTCCTCCGGCTTCTTCGTCATGTCGATCCGGCCGCCGGACGAGCCGGACGAGGACGAGGACTCCTGGTCGCGGCTGTGGACGGCGTCCGTGACCTCGGCCATCTCCTTCTTCAGGTCGAAGCCGTTGCGGATCTCCTTCAGCCCCAGGTCCTCGTTGTCCAGCTGCTTGCGGATGAAGGTCTTGGGGTTGAGGTCCTCGAACTCGAAGTCCTTGAACTCCGGGCCGAGTTCCTGCCGGATGTCCTGCTTGGCGCTCTCGGAGAACTCACGGATCTTCCGGATCGTGCGCATCACGTCCTGGATGACCTTCGGGAGCTTGTCCGGACCGAAGACGAGCACGGCCAGGACGATGATCGTCACCAGCTCGAGCGCACCTATGTCATTGAACACCTGAAGCTCCTTGCGATGTCCGCGGTCCTCGGTCCTCGGTGGCCTTGGCGGCCCTCGGTGGTGGGTGCGGGTCTTCCGTGGTCCGGGCCGGGTCCACGGTACCTGTCGCACCTGTCCGATCGGTACCGTCCCGAGGTGTCCGGCTGGTTGCGGGCGGCCCGTTTCCCGCGTGCTCCGCCCGGTGGGGCGGCGGACGGGCGGCCGGACTGTGAGGTTTCTGTGAATCGGGCGGGGTGCCGGCCGGCTCAGCTGCCGCCGGAGGAGCCGAGCACGAGGGAGAGGGTCCGTTCCTCTCCGTCGCGTTCGACGGTCAGCTCCAGGCGGTCGCCGGGGCGGTGCGCGCGGGTCTTCACGATCAGTTCCTCGCCGGAGTGGACGCGCCGGCCGTCGACCGCGGTGATGACGTCCCCGGGCCGGATGCCGGCCCGGTCGCCGGGGCCGCCGGCGGTCACCGGATCGCTCCCGCCATCCTCCTCGGTGCCGACGCGGGCGCCGTCGCCCGAGTAGTCCATGTCGAGGGTCACGCCGATGACCGGATGGGTCGCCCTGCCCGTGTTGATCAGTTCCTCGGCGACGCGCTTGCCCTGGTTGACCGGGATGGCGAAACCCAGGCCGATCGAACCGGCCTGGCCGCCGTCGGGACCGGTGCCGTCGGCTGCGGAGCGGATGGCCGAGTTGATGCCGACGACCTGGCCCCGCGCGTCGAGAAGGGGGCCGCCGGAGTTGCCGGGGTTGATGGGCGCGTCGGTCTGCAGGGCGTCCACGTAGGACACGTCGCTCGCGTCGCCGCTCCCGCCGCCGGCGGTGATGGGCCGTTCCTTGGCGCTGATGATGCCCGAGGTGACGGTGCCCTCCAGGTCGAAGGGAGCGCCGATGGCGACGACCGGGTCGCCGACCCGGACGTTGTCGGAGTTGCCGAGGGGCAGGGGCTTCAGACCCCGCACGCCGGTCACCTTCACCACGGCCAGGTCGTACCCGCTGTCCTTGCCGACGACCTCGGCCTCGGCGGTCTGGCCGCCGTTGAAGACGACGGATATCCCGCCGCCGGACCCGGCGGGCTCGACGACATGGCTGTTGGTGAGGATGTGCCCCCGCGTGTCGAGCACGAAGCCGGTGCCGGTGCCGCCCGCCTCGCCGCCGCTCACGTGCAGTGTGACGACACTGGGCAGGGCACGGCCGGCGATCCCGGCGACACCGTCCGCGTCCCGGTCGCCCGCTTCGACGGGGGCCTGCGGCAGCTCCACCGCCCCCATGCCGCCGTTCCGCTCCAGGTACACCCCGACGCCCCCGCCGACCCCGCCGGAGACCAGGGCCAGCAGCAGCGCTCCGCCGACCAGGCTCCGCCGCCGACGCCGACGCAGTTGCTCCAGGCCGGCGACCGCGGCCCCGGTCTGCTGGAGCGGCCCGGCGGCCGCGGGACCACCGGCCCAGGGGTCGTAGCGGCGCCACGGGTCCACGGGGGCCGTGGCAGGCGGGGCGGGCCTGGAGTGCACCTCGGGGGCCGTGACGGGGGTGCCGGGGGCGCCCGGCACGGGCTGAGGCGCGTCGGGGGCGGGCGTCGGGGTGGGCGGCGCCGTGTCCGAGACCGGAGCGCCCGGCACACCGGGGACGGCAGGGGGCGACGGCGTGTGGGGGACGCCCGCGTCGGAGCCGTCGGGCGCCGTCGCCCCGGGGACGGCCGTGCCGGAGACACCGGGGACGGTCGGGGGTGCCACGAAGGCGCCCGTGCCGGGGATGCGGGGGGCGGGCCGGTCGGAGGCGGGCATTCCGGGGGCGGGCGGCACCGAGGCGAGAGCGAGCCCGTCAGGCGCGGCCGGGGGCGGCACGGTCGCGTCCGCGGCGGCCGTGGCGGGGGCCGATGCCGCCGCGGGGTGCTGGACGGGCGGTGCGGGCGCCCAGGGGCCGGGTTCGCCGTACGGCGGGGTGCCATAGGGGTCGGGATCGTGCAGGGGCTTGGGACGGTCGGTGACGGCCGGGGGCTGGGGCGCCGGCTCTGCCGACCCCATCGGTGACGGCGACGGCGACACGGCGTGATCCCCCACGGGAGGGTGGGGCACCTCGGCAGCCGCCGCGGTCGGAGCCGTGTCCGCACCGGAGGTGACGCGCTCCGGCTCCTCGGCGGCTCCCGCGGGACGGGCCAACTGGTAGTCGTCCTCGGGGATCATGCCCCGCGCAGGCCCGCTCGGCGGCTCCCCACCGGTCCGCCCGGCAGGGTTCCCTCCGGCCGGGCTGTCCCCGGCCGGGCGCCCCGCCGTCGTGCTCGGGTCGTTCCCGTTCGCCCGCCCGGCAGGGCTTTCTGTGGGCTTGCCCTCGTTCATGCTCTCCCCGCGGTCAGGCTCGCGCTCCGCCCCGCGCCGCGTGGGCGCGGTTCACCCTGGATTCAACCAGGTTCGCGGATCAGTGGGCCTGGTGCGGCGACGGGGTGGGGGCGGGGGTGGCGTCGGGGACGGGTGCGGCGAGCAGGCCGGGGGAGGCGATCTCCGGGGTGGTGGTCCAGGAGGTCAGCGAGACCGGCGGGGTGGTGCCGAGCGGACGTATCAGAGGGGACACGGCGGCGGCGCCGGCCATCACGGGTGTGGTCAGCCGGTGCAGCGACTGCTCGGGGGGGACCGCCGGGGACGGCACTCCGGGCAGCAGCGGAGCGGAGACCTGGGTCGGGGCGACCGGGGTCTCGGAGAACATCTGCCCGCTCTGCGCGAGCAGGGGCCCGACGCCACGGCGGCGCTGGCTCTCGGGGGTCGTTGCGGAGCCGCCGCCCGGCGTGCGGGCCGGTGTGACGTTGCTGCCCGCGCCCGCGCCGCCACGGGCGTCCGTGTCGGTCGGGACGCCGGTGTTCATGCCGCCGAGGGCGATCGCGGCCAGCGACACCGCGCCGGCGGCGACGAAGGCGAACCGGAGCCCCCGCGAACGCTCGGCGTCGGACCGGCCGACCAGGTGGACACCGAAGCCGCGCCCGGTGGTGGGGGTGAGCACGGAGCCGTGGTCGCGTGCCGGGACGTAGCCGAACTCGAAGGGCTCGTCCCGTCTCGCTCCGAAGACTCCGGGCGCTCCGGGGCGGGCCCCGAATCCGTCGCCGAAGCCTCCTCCGAGCGGCGGCAGGCCGCCATGACCCGGGTCGCCTCCTGCGGGCAGCCCTTGAAGGCGTGCCAGGAAGCTCTCCGAGGGGGCGGGCGGGGCCACTTCCGCGAAGACGTTCTTCAGCCGGCGCTGGGCGTCGACCTCCGCCTTGCATTTGGAACAGGTCGCCACGTGCGCCAGCACACGCTCGCGGGTGTCATGGCCCAGCTCGCCGTCCACGAGGGCGGAGAGCCGGTCACCGAGGTGCTGCTCGGCCGGGGTAGGACGAGTTCCACTCACGCGGTCGCGCCCCCTCCTCCCAGAACGGGGACCCGGGCCACGAACGAGCGACGCTCGGAGCGCGCCTCTGGCGAGCGGTGCGCCAGTGCCTTGCGCAGCTGCGAGCGGCCGCGGTGGATCCGCGAGCGGACCGTGCCGAGCTTGACGCCGAGGGTCGCGGCGATCTCCTCGTAGGACAGTCCCTCGATGTCGCACAGGACGACCGCGGCGCGGAACTCGGGCGCGAGGGTGTCGAGGGCCTGCTGGACGTCCGCGTCGAAGTGTGCGTCGTTGAAGAGCTGCTGCGGCGTGGGTTCCTTGCTGGCCAGCCGCTCGGCCGCGTCGTCGCCGAGCGAGTCGAAGCGGATGCGCTGCTTGCGGCGGACCATGTCCAGGAAGAGGTTGGTGGTGATGCGGTGCAGCCAGCCCTCGAAGGTGCCCGGCGTGTACGTCGACAGCGAGCGGAAGACGCGGACGAAGACCTCCTGGGTGAGGTCCTCGGCGTCGTGCTGGTTGCCGGTGAGGCGGTAGGCGAGCCGGTAGACGCGGCCGCTGTGCATGCTGACGATCTCCTCCCACGTGGGCGGAGTCCACGCCTGCCCGTCCGCGTCGGTGGAGAAGGTCGCGGTCTGGGCGGGGCCGGCACCAGGGCCGGCGGCGTGACTGTGGTCAGCGGTGTCGTTCACGGATTTCGGCCTGCCTGCCGAACCGAGAAAGCGCCGCAGCGCTCCTCCCCGATCCACAGGCGCAGCCGCACCTCCCCTGTCGGCTCTGGTGGTGTCCAGCGGAGCCCCTACCATAGCCACCTCGCCCGTTAGCTCCGGATAAGCGGTTTTACGAGAATTTGATCTGGGCTGATACGGCTCATCCGACTGCGTCAGCACTTGCTCGGCATCCCGTCGGTCGTCGTGATCCAACCGTGTCCCCCTCAGTCCGTCCCACCTCTTCAAACGCGCGGTCCCATCTGCGGGTTCCCGGCGCCAACGGATACAGTCACGCCCAGGCAACCACGGGGACAGGAGAGGGTCATTACCGGCAACCGGCAGACGAGCTGGGCGTTCGCCGACGCCTATGTCGCCGAGGACGAAGCACTGCTGTGGGCCCGCGACCGGGCCCGCGAAGCGGGGCTGCGCTCGGTGTCGCCCAGCACGGGCGCCGCACTGCGGTTGCTCGCCGCCACCGTGGACGCCAAGGCGGTCGCGGAGATCGGTACCGGTACCGGCGTCTCGGGGATCCACCTGCTGCACGGCATGCGTCCGGACGGCGTCCTGACGACCGTCGACCTCGAACCGGAGCACCAGCAGTTCGCCCGGCAGGCCTTCCGGGCCTGCGGGTTCGCCAGCAACCGGGCGCGCTTCATCCCCGGCAGCGCGCTGGACGTCCTGCCGCGGCTCGCGGACGCCGGCTACGACCTCGTCTTCTGCGACGGCGACCGGCTCGAGGTCATGGACTACCTCGCCGAATCGTTGCGCCTGCTGCGGCAGGGGGGTCTGGTGGTGTTCGAGGGCGTGTTCGCGAACGGCCGGACGATCGACTCGGGCCCGCAGCCCACCGAGGTCATAAGGGTGCGCGAGCTGCTGCGCACGGTGCACGAGAGCCAGGATCTGGTGCCGTCGCTGCTGCCGGTGGGCGACGGCCTGCTCTGCGCGGTCAAGCGATAGCCGCACCGGCCGGAGCCCCGCGCGTCACGACCGCCCACCCGTGGGAGGGGGTGCGCCCTCCCGCACCACCGCCCGTACGGCGGCCCGCCCGTGTGCCCGCCCGCTCGTATGCTTGCCCGCCCGGTACGCCTTTCGGGTCACGGACCCCCGAGCGCCCTTGCGGAAACAGGTCTCCCCGGCACCCTTGAGGATGCCGGGGAGACCTGTTTCCGCAAGGGGTGTGGTCGCTTGCGCGTCAGCCGACGACCTTCTTGAGGGCGTCGCCGAGCGCGTCGGCCTCGTCAGGGGTCAGCTCGACGACGAGCCGACCGCCGCCTTCGAGCGGAACGCGCATGACGATGCCCCGCCCCTCCTTGGTCACCTCGAGCGGGCCATCGCCCGTCCGCGGCTTCATGGCCGCCATGCTCGTTCCCCTTCCTGAAACCAGCTCATCGTCAAAGCCGACGGCCCCTGAAGGGCAAGGCGCGGCCCAGCATGGGACCCACGACACCGGCATCGAACACATTGCTTCCCAGCCATTATCCCGCATCGCAGGACCCGATGACCAACATCGGTAGGCATCGCTTGGGCAACGCGCGCGAGCAAAACCACTCAATTCGGCGATGTGACTGCGATACTGCGCGCCCGCACGGACTTCCGCCCACCGGAAATCGTCCGGATTTCTTTGACGCAGGTCACACGTCCCGCGTGCTCGGCGTCCTTCATGCTGTCCTTCGGAGACTGCGTACCGGTCGGTACGTCAGCCGCGACACCGGAGGGGACATTCCATGGCCGACACCGTGCTCTACGAGGTGAGCGACGGGCTCGCGACGATCACCCTGAACCGCCCGGAGGCGATGAACGCGCTGAACATCGCGACCAAGGTCGCCCTGCGGGAGGCGGTGGAGTCCGCGGCGGCCGACGACGCCGTACGGGCCGTGCTGCTGACCGCCGCGGGTGAGCGGGCCTTCTGCGTGGGCCAGGACCTCAAGGAGCACATCGGGCTGCTGATCGAGGGCTCGGGCGAAATCATGAGCACGGTCAAGGAGCACTACAACCCGGTCGTGCGGGCGCTGACCGAGGCGCCGAAGCCGGTGGTCGCCGCCGTGAACGGGGTCGCCGCCGGGGCCGGTTTCGGTTTCGCGCTGGCCGCCGACTACCGGATCGTGGCGGACACCGCGTCCTTCAACACCTCGTTCGCGGGGGTCGCGCTGACCGCCGACTCGGGCGTCTCCTGGACCCTGCCGCGCGTGGTGGGACCCGGCCGGGCCACCGACCTGCTGCTGTTCCCCCGCAGCGTCAAGGCGCAGGAGGCGTACGAGCTGGGCATCGCCAACCGGGTCGTACCGGCGGACGCGCTGCGCGCCGAGGCCGAGAAGGTCGCGCGGGCGCTGGCCGAGGGGCCGACGGTCGCCTACTCGGCGCTGAAGGAGGCCGTGGCGTACGGGCTCTCCCACTCGCTGGCGGAGACGCTGGAGAAGGAGGACGAGCTGCAGACCCGGGCGGGTGCCTCGGAGGACCACGCGATCGCCGTGCGGGCGTTCGTGAACAAGGAGCGGCCGAAGTACCTGGGCCGCTGAGGTTCAGCGGCCGGGCGCCGCCGGGGCCGCGGGTTCGCCACGCGGCCCTCCGCGTCCCTCACGGGGCGCTTCTCGACACGCAGGCCGCCAGGTGGTCGTCCACCAGCCCGCAGGCCTGCATCAGCGCGTACGCCGTCGTCGGGCCCACGAAGCGCAGGCCCCGCTTCTTGAGCGCCTTCGACAGGGCGGTCGACTCCGGGGTGACCGCCGGGACGTCCGCGAGGGTCCCCGGGACCGTGCGGGTCGCCGCGTCCGGGGCGTGGGACCAGATCAGTTCGTCGAGGTCGCCCGGGGACCAGCCGGCCAGCACGCGCGCGTTGGCGAGCGTGGCGTCGATCTTGGCGCGGTTGCGGATGATGCCGGTGTCGGCGAGCAGGCGGGTGCGGTCCTCGTCGGTGAAGGCGGCGACCGCGTCGATCCGGAAGTCGGCGAAGGCGGTGCGGAAGCCGGGGCGGCGGCGCAGGATCGTGATCCAGGACAGGCCGGACTGGAAGGCCTCCAGGCTGAGGCGTTCGAAGAGGGCCTGGTCGCCGTGGACCGGGCGGCCCCACTCCTCGTCGTGGTACGTCACGTAGTCCGCCGTGGACAGGGCCCAAGGGCAGCGCAGCGCTCCGTCGGGGCCGGCGAGGGCGGCGCCGTCGCTCACTGCTGTTCCTCCCGCGCGGGCTTGTCCATGGAGACGTGCGGCTCGGGCGTCCGGGCGGCGGAGAGCGCGGACTCCAGTTCGCCGATGCGGGCGTCGCGCTCGGCGAGTTCGGCGCCGAGGCGGTTGAGGGCGTCGTCGACGTCGGCCATGCGGTAGCCGCGGGCGGCGAGCGGGAAGCGGAGCCGGTCGACGTCGGACCGGTCGACGGGACGGTCGGGGGGCAGCGGGTCGTGCAGCCGCTCGGGCGCGACCTCCGGCAGCGGACCGGTGCCCTCGCCGCCGCCCACCACGGCGAGGGTCACCGCGGCCACCACGACGGCGAGGGCGATGACCAGGAAGAAGAACATAACCATCGGTGGGTCCCCACGCTCGCTGTGCTCGTTGTCGGATGTGTCAGGCTCCGATCGTGCCATGAGGGTGTGACCGTTAGGGTCGCAGGCGGCGGATGTCAGGGACGTACGAGGAGAGGTCACAGGGGATGCTCAGGCTGGGCGGGCGGGAATTCGGCACCCACGAGCCGGTGATCATGGCGATCGTGAACCGGACCCCCGACTCCTTCTACGACCGGGGCGCGACCTTCCGTGACGGGCCGGCCCTCGCGCGCGTGGAGCAGGCGGTGGCCGAGGGCGCCGCGATCATCGACATCGGCGGGGTCAAGGCCGGGCCCGGCGAGGAGGTCACGGCCGAGGAGGAGGCGCGTCGCACGGTCGGTTTCGTGGCCGAGGTGCGGCGGCGTTTCCCGGAGGTCGTGATCAGCGTGGACACCTGGCGGGCCGAGGTCGGCGAGGCGGTCTGCGAGGCGGGCGCGGATCTGCTCAACGACGCCTGGGGCGGGGTCGATCCGCGGCTGGCCGAGGTCGCGGCGCGGTACGGGGCCGGGCTGGTCTGCACGCACGCGGGCGGCACGGAGCCCCGGACGCGGCCGCACCGGGTGGCGTACGACGACGTCATGGCCGACATCCTGGGGGTGACCGTGGGGCTGGCGGAGCGGGCGGCCGGGCTGGGGGTGCCGCGGGAGTCGATCCTGATCGATCCGGGGCACGACTTCGGCAAGAACACGCGGCACAGCCTGGAGGCGACGCGGCGGCTGGGGGAGATGGTGGAGACGGGGTGGCCGGTGCTGGTGTCGCTGTCCAACAAGGACTTCGTCGGGGAGACGTTGGACCGGCCCGTCAAGGAGCGGGTGGTGGGGACGCTGGCCACCACCGCGGTGTCCGCCTGGCTGGGGGCGCAGGTGTACCGGGTGCACGAGGTCGCCGAGACGCGGCAGGTGCTGGACATGGTGGCGTCCATCGCGGGGCACCGGGAGCCGGCGGTGGCCCGGCGGGGGCTGGCGTAGTTCTCCCGCGCCCCCGCCGGTGTCAGCAACGCTCGTGATCAGTGCACCTAGGGCGTGTTTCGAAAGTAGCGTCGTCTGCCCGAAGGGCAGGCCCGGCGGCGTCTGGTGCGTGCGATCGCAAGGCGGAGGGTCGCCCCGATA
>NZ_JBFBCB010000076.1:0-22533 GCF_040682975.1 Streptomyces sp. NPDC051051 | reverse complement strand
AGTCGGTGCGGGGCGCCAGCCGTACGGCGCCCAGCTCGTCCATGCGGTGGTCGAGCCGGCGGCCGTGTCCGCAGAAGCCGGCCCGGTGTCGGGATGTCAGTTGTGGCTGTGCAGGATCTCGTTCAGGCCGCCCCACACCGCGTTGTTCGGACGGGCCTCCACCGTGCCGGTCACGGAGTTGCGGCGGAACAGGATGTTGGAGGCGCCGGAGAGTTCGCGGGCCTTGACGATCTGGCCGTCGGGCATCGTCACGCGGGTGCCCGCGGTGACGTACAGGCCGGCCTCCACCACGCACTCGTCACCGAGGGCGATGCCGACGCCGGCCTCGGCGCCGATCAGGCAGCGCTCGCCGATGGCGATGATCACGTTGCCGCCCCCGGAGAGGGTGCCCATCGTGGAGGCGCCGCCGCCGATGTCCGAGCCGTCGCCCACCACGACGCCCGCGGAGATACGGCCCTCGACCATCGACGTGCCGAGCGTGCCCGCGTTGAAGTTCACGAAGCCCTCGTGCATGACCGTGGTGCCCTCGGCCAGGTGCGCGCCCAGGCGGACACGGTCGGCGTCGGCGATGCGGACGCCCTTCGGGGCCACGTAGTCCGTCATGCGCGGGAACTTGTCGATCGACGTGACCTGGAGGTGCAGGCCCTCGGCGCGGGCGTTCAGCCGGACCTTCTCGACGTCGTCCACGGCGACCGGGCCGAGGGACGTCCAGGCGACGTTCGCGAGCAGGCCGAAGATGCCGTCCAGGCTCTGGCCGTGCGGCCTGACCAGGCGGTGGGAGAGCAGGTGCAGGCGCAGGTAGGCGTCGTGCGTGTCGATCGGCTTGTCGTCGAGGGAGCTGATGACCGTGCGGACCGCGACCACTTCGACGCCTCGCCGGGCGTCCGGGCCGATCGCCCTGGCGGCTCCCTCGCCGAGCAGTTCCACGGCCTTCTCGGCGGACAGGCGCTCGGTGCCGGACGGGCCGGGCTCGTCGGTGAGCAGGGGGGCGGGGAACCAGGTGTCGAGAACGGTGCCGTCGGCGGCGAGGGTGGCGAGGCCGGCGGCCGCGGCGCCGGTGGTGCGAGTCGTGTCGGTCATGAGGGAAACCTAACCGGCGGGAACGGGTGGAGGCCAACCCACGGGGCGGTGTCTCAGGTGGCGGGCGAGAAGCGGCGGCGCGGCGTGCGAGGCCGCCGACGAGGGCGTGCCACGGCCCTGCTCCCGGTGATCCGGGCCCCGGCGGCCACCCCGCCGGTCCGGCACCCGGCCACCCCGCCGGTCCGGCATCCGGCCGACCCCGGCTCATCCGGCCCATCCGGCCCATCGTTTCGGTCCCCCACCGCACCCGGAACCCGTCAGGGAAACCGCTCACCCAAACGCCTGCTCGGGAGCCACCGGTTCCGCTACTGTTTCACCGTTCAAACACCGGGCCGTCGCAGCCGTGTTCGCCCTTCGGGCGCCGCTGGAGGAACAGCGCATGCCAGACAACAAGTCCCGGCCTTCCCCGGAGCATCCCTGGGAGAACGGCTGGGCTCCGGACACCTCCCGGACACCCGGGACGCGGCGGCTGTGGCTGGCCGGCGTCCTCGCCGTCGCGACCGTCGTGGCCTGCGTCGCCACCGTCTCGCTCACCGACCGGCCGTCCGACGAGCAGTCGGCCGCCCGGGCGGGGCGGACCGTGTCCGACAAGGAGACGTCGCCGGGGCTCATCTCCTTCGCCTCGCCCCCGGTGAGCGGTTCGCCCCCGGCGTCGGCCGCGCGGGCCGGCGCCTCACCGTCCGCGCCGGCCTCCTCGTCGCCGTCGCCCGGCGGCAGTTCCTCGCCGCGCCCGCCGGCCCCGCCCTCCCCGTCGGCCTCGGCCGGCGGGGGCGGTTCCGATCCGCGGCCGGTGACCGTGCGGCGGTCGGTGCGGTCCGTCAACTACCCCGACCGCTACTGGCGGGTGGGCGGCGGTCAGGTGCGGCTCGAAGCGGCCGGCGGCGCGGAGTTCCGTGCGGACGCCACCTTCACCGTGGTGAGCGGTCTGGCGAGCGGCTCGTGTCTGTCGTTCCGCACGTCCGACGGGACCTATCTGCGCCACCGCGACTTCGTGCTGCGCTCGGAACCCGACGACGGCTCCCCGCTGTTCCGGCAGGACGCCACCTTCTGCGCCCGCGCCGCCGACTCCGGCGCGGTCATGCTGGAGTCGGCGAACTTCCCGGGGTACTTCCTGCGCCACCAGAACTTCCAGGTGAAGCTGCAGCAGTACCAGAACGGCGGTCAGTACGCCGCCGACTCCGCCTTCCGACTCGTGGCGGGGCTGGCGTAGGACCCACCCACGGAAGACCCGCACGGAAGACCCGCACACGGAAGAACGGCGGCGTCCTCGCGGACGTCGCCGTTCTTTCGCGCTGCGGATGTGCTGCGGGGATACCGCGGATCTCAGACGTTGAAGCCGAGCGCGCGGAGCTGCTCGCGGCCGTCGTCCGTGATCTTGTCCGGGCCCCACGGCGGCATCCAGACCCAGTTGATGCGCAGCTCGTTGACCAGGCCGTCCGTGGCGGACTTCGCCTGGTCCTCGATGACGTCCGTCAGCGGACAGGCCGCGGAGGTCAGGGTCATGTCGATCGTCGCGATGTTCGCGTCGTCGATGTGGATGCCGTAGATCAGCCCGAGGTTGACGACGTCGATGCCCAGTTCGGGGTCGACGACGTCGTACAGCGCCTCGCGGAGCTCCTCCTCGGAGGCCGGCTTCATCTCAACGGTCTCGCTCATGCCGTCTTCCTTTCGGCGTCGGCGTCGGCGCCCAGCGCCTGGGCCGTCGCGTCCTTCCACGCCATCCAGCTGAGGAGGGCGCACTTGACCCGTGCCGGGTACTTGGAGACACCGGCGAACGCGACCGCGTCCTCCAGCACCTCCTCCATCGCGTCGTCCGGTTCGACCCGGCCCTTGGACTGCATCAGCTCCAGGAAGGTCTCCTGGATCTTCTGCGCCTCCGAGACGCTCTTGCCGACGAGGAGCTCGTTCAGCACGGAGGCCGAGGCCTGGCTGATGGAGCAGCCCTGCCCCTCGTACGAGACGTCCTCGACGGTCGTGCCGTCGTACTTCACCCGCAGGGTGATCTCGTCGCCGCACGTCGGGTTGACGTGGTGCACCTCGGCGTCGCCGTCCCGCAAGCCCCGCCCGTGCGGGTTCTTGTAGTGGTCCAGGATGACTTCCTGGTACATGGAGTCCAGCTTCACGTCAGCTAACCTCGCGTCCCATCGTCGTCGTCACGCCTCTCAGCCGAAGAAGTTCCGTACGTGCTCCAGGCCCTCGACCAACGCGTCGATCTCGGCAGGCGTGGAGTACAGGTAGAACGACGCTCGCGTGGTCGCGGGAATTCCGTAGCGCAGGCAGACGGGGCGCGCGCAGTGGTGTCCGACCCGGACCGCGATGCCCTGCTCGTCGAGGACCTGGCCCACGTCGTGCGGGTGGATGTCGCCGAGCGTGAAGGAGATCGCGGCGCCGCGCTCCTCGGCCGTGGCGGGGCCGATGATCCGCAGGTCGGGGACCTCGCCGAGCCGCTTCACCGCGTACTCGGTGATCGCGTGCTCGTGGGCGAGGATCTTGTCCATGCCGATCGCGGACAGGTAGTCGATCGCCGCGCCCAGACCGACCGCCTGCGCGATCGGCGGGGTGCCCGCCTCGAACTTGTGGGGAGCCGGCGCGTAGGTCGAGGAGTGCATCGACACCGTCTCGATCATCTCGCCGCCGCCCAGGAACGGGGGCAGGTCCTCGAGCAGCTCCTGGCGGCCCCACAGGACGCCGATGCCGGTCGGGCCGCACATCTTGTGGCCGGTGAAGGCCACGAAGTCGGCCTGGAGGGCCTGCACGTCCATCGGCATGTGCGGCGCGGCCTGCGAGGCGTCGATGCACACCAGGGCGCCGACCTCCTGCGCGCGGCGCACTATCGCCTCGACCGGGTTGACCGTGCCCAGGATGTTCGACACCAGCACGAAGGAGACGATCTTCGTCTTCTCCGTGATGATCTCGTCGATGTTGGACAGGTCGAGGCGGCCGTCGTCGGTGAGACCGAACCACTTCAGCTTCGCGCCCGTGCGCTGCGACAGCAGCTGCCACGGCACGATGTTGGAGTGGTGCTCCATCTCCGTGATGACGATCTCGGTCTCGGAGTCCACGCGGTAGGGCTCGTCGGCCCAGCCCAGCATGTTCGCGACCAGGTTCAGCGACTCCGAGGCGTTCTTGGTGAAGATCACCTCGTCGCGGCTGGGAGCGTTGATGAACTCCGCGACCTTGTCGCGCGCGCCCTCGTACAGTGCCGTGGCCTCCTCGGCGAGGACGTGCACGCCACGGTGGACGTTGGCGTTGTAGCGCTCGTAGTACTCGCTCAGGGCGTCCAGCACCTGGCGCGGCTTCTGCGAGGTCGCCGCGTTGTCCAGGTACACGAGCTTCCGGCCGTCGTGGACCTGACGGTCCAGGATGGGGAAGTCCTTGCGGATCGCCTCTGTGTCGAGGAGGCCCGGCAGCTGTGTCACGCGACTTCCTCCCCTGAGTTCGCTCCGCTCACGGGGGCACCCTTCGTGTACGCCTCGTAGCCCTCGTTCTCCAGCTTGTCGGCGAGTTCGGCGCCGCCGGACTCGACGATGCGGCCGCCGGAGAAGACGTGGACGAAGTCGGGCTTGATGTAGCGCAGGATGCGCGTGTAGTGCGTGATCAGCAGGGTGCCGACCTCGCCGGTCTCGCGGACGCGGTTCACGCCCTCGGAGACGATCCGCAGGGCGTCGACGTCCAGACCGGAGTCCGTCTCGTCGAGGATCGCGACCTTCGGCCTGAGCAGCTCCAGCTGGAGGATCTCGTGGCGCTTCTTCTCACCGCCGGAGAAGCCCTCGTTGACGTTGCGCTCGGCGAAGGACGGGTCCATGTGGAGGCGCTCCATGGCCTCCCGGACCTCCTTCACCCAGGTGCGCAGCTTGGGGGCCTCGCCGCGGACGGCGGTGGCGGAGGTGCGCAGGAAGTTGGAGACCGAGACGCCGGGGACCTCGACCGGGTACTGCATCGCCAGGAACAGGCCGGCGCGGGCGCGCTCGTCGACGGACATCTCCAGGACGTCCTCGCCGTCGAGGGTGACGGTGCCGCCGGTGATCGTGTACTTGGGGTGACCCGCGAGCGAGTAGGCGAGGGTGGACTTGCCCGAGCCGTTGGGGCCCATGATGGCGTGCGTCTCGCCCTGCTTCACGATCAGGTCGACGCCCTTGAGGATCTCCTTCGTGGCGTTGTCGGCCTCGACGGTGACGTGCAGGTCTCGGATTTCAAGCGTTGCCATGGGTGCCTCAGGACTCCTGGGAGAGGGAGACGAGCACGTCGTCCCCATCGATCTTTACGGGGTATACGGGGACGGGGCGCGTCGCGGGAAGACCGGACGGCTTGCCGGTGCGCAGGTCGAAGGCGGAGCCGTGCAGCCAGCACTCGATCTGGCAGTCCTCCACCTCGCCCTCGGAGAGCGAGACGTTCGCGTGGGAGCAGATGTCGTTGATCGCGAACACCTCCCCCTCCGTCTTCACGACGGAGACCGGCGTGCCGTCGAGTTCCACCCGCTTGGGGGTGTTCTCCTCCAGCTCGCCCAGCCCGCAGGCGCGTACGAACGTCATCAGACCGAGGCCTCCAGCTCCTCGTCGATCCGGGCGAGGAGTCGCTCCTGGATGTCGGCGACGCCGATCTGCTGCACCAGCTCGGCGAAGAAGCCGCGGACCACCAGACGGCGGGCGTCGTCGGCGGGGATGCCGCGGGCCATCAGGTAGAACAGCTGCTCGTCGTCGAAGCGGCCGGTGGCGGAGGCGTGGCCGGCGCCGACGATCTCGCCGGTCTCGATCTCCAGGTTGGGCACGGAGTCGACGCGGGCGCCGTCGGTGAGAACCAGGTTGCGGTTCATCTCGTAGGTGTCGGTGCCCTCGGCCTTGGCCTCGATGAGGACGTCGCCGATCCACACCGCGTGGGCGCCGTCGCCCTGGAGCGCGCCCTTGTAGGCGACGTTCGACTTGCAGTGCGGGGTGTTGTGGTCGACGAGGAGGCGGTGCTCCTGGTGCTGGCCGGCGTCGGTGAAGTACAGGCCGAACAGCTCGGCCTCGCCGCCGGTGCCGGCGTAGGCGACCCGCGGGTGCAGCCGTACGAGGTCGCCGCCGAAGGTGACCACGAACGACTTGAAGGTGGCGTCCCGGCCGATCAGCGCGTTGTGCTGGGCCACGTGCACGGCCTTGTCGTCCCAGTCCTGGACGGAGACGACGGTCAGCTTGGCGCCGTCGCCGAGGACGTAGTCGACGTTGGCGGCCAGCACGGCGTCACCGGTGTGGTCGATGACGACGACGGCCTCGGCGAAGGCGCCCAGCTCGATCACCTGGTGGCCGAAGGAGACCCCGCCCTCGCCGTGCACGGTGATGCGGATGGGCTCGGTGAGGACCGTCTCCTTGGGGACGGTGACGACGCCGGCCTTCTCGAACGCCGAGTACGCCTGGGCGGCGACGCGGTCCACGGGGGTGCCCGCCCTGCCGAGGCGGGCGTCGTCGCGGCCGACGGTCTCGACGACGACGCCCTCGGGGGCGTCGACGTCGATCTTGACGCCGTCGCCGGTGGCGACCGCGGTGCCGTCGTGCAGGCCGCGCAGCCGCTCCAGCGGGGTGAACCGCCACTCCTCCTCGCGGCCGTGCGGGACCGGGAAGTCCGCCACGTCGAAGGACGCGGGCGCACTCATGCGCGTGGCGACGGTGGACTCGGCGGCCACCGCGATCTGGCCGGCGGTCGTGCTGCCCACCGGGATGTTTCGGGCCTCAGCCATGGCTGTCGGTCTGCTCTCTTCCTACGTCAGGTTTCGCTGGCTTTCGGTGGCGGGCGGGTCCTAGCCGACCGCGCCCTCCATCTGCAGCTCGATCAGCCGGTTGAGCTCCAGCGCGTACTCCATCGGCAGCTCCTTGGCGATGGGCTCGACGAAGCCGCGCACGATCATGGCCATGGCCTCGAACTCGCTCAGGCCGCGGCTCATCAGGTAGAAGAGCTGGTCCTCGGAGACCTTGGAGACGGTCGCCTCGTGGCCCATGGACACGTCGTCCTCGCGGACGTCCACGTAGGGGTACGTGTCGGAGCGGGAGATGGTGTCCACGAGCAGCGCGTCGCACAGCACGTTGGACTTGGAGCCGTGGGCGCCCTCGCCGATCTCGACGAGGCCGCGGTAGGAGGTGCGGCCGCCGCCGCGCGCCACGGACTTCGAGACGATGTTGGAGGAGGTGTTCGGCGCCATGTGGACCATCTTGGAGCCGGCGTCCTGGTGCTGGCCCTCGCCCGCGAAGGCGATGGACAGGGTCTCGCCCTTGGCGTGCTCGCCCATCAGGTAGACGGCCGGGTACTTCATCGTCACCTTGGAGCCGATGTTGCCGTCGATCCACTCCATGGTCGCGCCCTCGTAGGCGACGGCGCGCTTGGTGACCAGGTTGTAGACGTTGTTCGACCAGTTCTGGATGGTCGTGTAACGGCAGCGGGCGTTCTTCTTGACGATGATCTCGACGACCGCGGAGTGCAGCGAGTCCGACTTGTAGATCGGGGCCGTGCAGCCCTCGACGTAGTGCACGTAGGCGCCCTCGTCGACGATGATCAGGGTCCGCTCGAACTGGCCCATGTTCTCCGTGTTGATGCGGAAGTAGGCCTGGAGCGGGATCTCGACGTGCACGCCCGGCGGCACGTAGATGAAGGAGCCGCCGGACCACACCGCGGTGTTCAGCGACGCGAACTTGTTGTCGCCGACGGGGATGACGGTGCCGAAGTACTCCTTGAAGAGCTCCGGGTGCTGCTTCAGCGCCGTGTCGGTGTCGAGGAAGATGACGCCCTGCTCCTCCAGGTCCTCGCGGATCTGGTGGTAGACGACCTCGGACTCGTACTGGGCCGCGACACCGGCGACGAGGCGCTGCTTCTCCGCCTCGGGGATGCCCAGCTTGTCGTACGTGTTCTTGATGTCCTCGGGCAGGTCCTCCCAGGACTCCGCCTGCTTCTCCGTGGAGCGCACGAAGTACTTGATGTTGTCGAAGTCGATCCCCGACAGGTCCGAGCCCCAGTTCGGCATGGGCTTCTTCTCGAACAGGCGCAGGCCCTTGAGGCGGAGCTTGGTCATCCACTCCGGCTCGTTCTTCTTCGCCGAGATGTCGCGGACGACGTCCTCGTTGATGCCGCGCTTCGCAGAGGCGCCGGCCGTGTCGGAGTCGGCCCAGCCGTATTCGTACTTACCCAGTCCCTCGAGTTCGGGGTGGGCAGTCTCCGTGGGGAGAGTCATGCGGGGTTCCTCCCGGCCGTGCTTGCAGATGCGATATCGGTGGTGTGATCGGTGCGGTGATCAGTCGTGTGGGAAATCTTGGGGATGAACGTCGTGCAGACGCCGTCGCCGTGCGCGATGGTCGCCAGCCGCTGGACGTGCGTCCCGAGCAGCTGGGAGAAGATCTCGGTCTCCGCCTCGCAGAGCTGGGGGAACTTCTCCGCGACGTGGGCGACCGGGCAGTGGTGCTGGCACAGCTGCTCGCCGACCGGTGCGCTGCGGGCCGTAGCAGCGTACCCGTCGGCACTCAAGGCCTTGGCCAGGGCTTGGGTGCGCTGTTCGGGCCCGGCGGCCTCGATCGCCTGGCGGTAGCCGGCAGCCTGTTCGGCGATCCTCGCGCGAGCGAAGGCCGCGACGGCCTCGTCCCCGCCGAACCGCTCCTGGATGAAGCGCAGGGCGTCCGCGGCGAGCTTGTCGTACGACTGGTCGAAGGCGTCGCGGCCGCAGTCGGTGAGGGCGAAGACCTTCGCGGGACGCCCGCGCGTCCGCGCTCCGTACACCCGCTGCTCGCGCGGCGCCACGACGTCGTCGGCGACCAGCGCGTCCAGATGCCGGCGAACGGCGGCCTGGGTGAGCCCCAGCCGTCCGGCCAGCTCGGCGACGGTCGACGGCCCGTGGTCCAGGATGGAGCGCGCGACGCGGTTGCGCGTGGAGCGCTCACCGGTCGCCAGCTCTTCCTGAGGGGTCCCCGTGGGGGTCTCCCGAGCCTCGCCGACGTTTTTCACAACGCCATTGTTGCGTAATTCCTCGGAGGCAGGCAAGCCGCGTCCGGATCACCGCCCGGTGCCCTGCGTCACTTAGGTGAACCTAATCTGACCTGCGCGAACGATCTCCGGCCGACCGGAACGGTCGCCTCGCCCCACCCGCGGGATCGGTGGCTTCCCGCACCCGCCCGTCCGGGCGCCGGTGCGCGAACCTAGACTCTGGACCCATGCGAAGCGAGCCCGTGGTCCAGGTCCAGGCCCTGGTGAAGCGGTACGGCACGAAGACCGCGGTGGACGGCCTCGACCTGGTGGCCGAGGCGGGCGTGACGGCCGTACTCGGCCCCAACGGCGCGGGCAAGACGACCACCGTCGAGACCTGTGAGGGCTACCGCAGGCCGGACTCCGGCACCGTGCGCGTCCTCGGCCTCGACCCGGTGGGACAGGCCTCCGACCTGCGCCCCCGCATCGGGGTGATGCTCCAGTCCGGGGGCGTCTACTCGGGGGCGCGGGCCGACGAGATGCTGCGGCACGTCGCCCGGCTGCACGCCCACCCGCTGGACGTGGACGCGCTCGTCGAGCGGCTGGGGCTGGGCGGTTGCGGCCGCACGACGTACCGGCGGCTGTCCGGAGGCCAGCAGCAGCGTCTCGCGCTCGCGATGGCCGTGGTGGGACGCCCGGAGCTGGTGTTCCTCGACGAGCCGACCGCCGGCCTGGACCCGCAGGCCCGCCGCGCCACCTGGGACCTGGTCCGGGACCTGCGCGCGGACGGGGTCTCGGTCATCCTCACCACGCACCACATGGACGAGGCCGAGCAGCTCGCCGACGACGTCGCGATCATCGACGCGGGCAGGGTCATCGCCCAGGGCTCCCCCGAGGAGCTGTGCCGCGGCGGCGCCGAGAACACCCTCCGCTTCAGCGGCCGCCCCGGCCTGGACGTGACCTCCCTGCTCAAGGCACTGCCCGCCGACAGCGAGGCCGCCGAACCGGCACCGGGCTCGTACCTGATCACCGGCAAGGTCGACCCGCAGATGCTGGCCACGGTGACCTCGTGGTGCGCCCAGCACGGAGTGATGCCGGACCGGATCTCGGTGGAGCGGCACACCCTCGAAGACGTCTTTCTGGAGCTCACCGGCAAGGAGCTGCGCTCATGACGGCCACCGGTACGTACACGCCGAAGCCGGGGGCCGCGTCGCTGCCCCGCATGATCAGGGCCCAGGCGGCGCTGGAGACGAAGATGCTCCTGCGCAACGGTGAGCAGCTGCTGCTGACCGTCGTGATCCCGACCCTGCTGCTGGTGCTGTTCAGCTCGGTGGACATCATCGACACCGGCGCCGGCGAGGCGGTCGACTTCCTGACCCCCGGCGTCCTCGCGCTCGCCGTGATGTCGACGGCGTTCACCGGACAGGCCATCGCCACGGGCTTCGAGCGCCGCTACGGCGTGCTCAAGCGGCTGGCGGCCTCCCCGCTCCCCCGTTGGGGGCTGATGACCGCGAAGACGCTCGCCGTGCTGGTCACGGAGGTACTCCAGGTCGCCCTGCTGACGGGGATCGCCTTCGCGCTGGGCTGGTCGCCGCACGGCAACCCGTTCGCCGTGCTGCTGCTGCTGGTCCTCGGCACGGCGGCCTTCTCGGGCCTCGGTCTGCTGATGGCGGGCACGCTGAAGGCGGAGGCCACGCTGGGCGCCGCCAACCTGGTGTTCCTGCTGCTCCTGGTGGGCGGCGGGGTGATCGTGCCGCTGGAGAAGTTCCCGCCGGGCGCCCAGGACGTGCTCGCCCTGCTGCCGATCTCGGCGCTCTCGGACGGGCTGCGCGACGTGCTCCGGCACGGGGCCGCGATGCCGTGGGGCGACCTGGGGATCCTCGCCGTGTGGGCGGTCCTGGGGCTGGCCGCGGCCGGCCGGTTCTTCCGCTGGGAATGACCCGGTCCGGGACCGTCCGGGACCCTCGTGAAAGCGTGCACAAGCGGGCCCTTACGATGGAGGGCGTGCCGAACGTGACCCGCGCCGACGCCGTAGCGGCCGTGCGCAACCCCCTCGCCTTCATCGCCGCACGCTGGACCCCCACCCCCCGGACGGTCCAGCGGTCGGCCCTCGCCGCGCTCGTGATGTCGGTGATCATCGTGGTCACCGGCGGTGCCGTCCGGCTCACCGGCTCCGGCCTCGGCTGCCCGACCTGGCCGAAGTGCACCGCCGACTCGCTCACCTCGACCAGCGAGATGGGCGTCCACGGCGCCATCGAGTTCGGCAACCGCATGCTGACGTACGTGCTGTGCGCCGCGGTGGGCTGGGCGATCGTCGCCGCCCGCTCGCAGAAGCCGTACCGGCGCGGGCTCACCCGGCTGGGCTGGGCGCAGTTCTGGGTCGTGATGGGCAACGCGATCCTCGGCGGGATCGTCGTGCTGGTGGGTCTGAACCCGTACACGGTCGCGGCCCACTTCCTGCTCTCCTCGGCGCTGATCGCGGTCGCCACGGTGATGTGGCAGCGCACCCGGGAGGGCGACGGGGCACCCGAGCCGCTGGTCGGCCAGGCCGTGCGGCAGCTGGTGTGGTTCCTGGTCGTCGCGTCCGTGCTGCTCATCGCGGTCGGCACGGTGGTCACCGGGGCCGGTCCGCACGCGGGCGACTCCAGCGAGGTCACGCGCATGCCGCTGGACTGGGAGACCGTCTCCAAGCTGCACGCCGTGCTCGCCTGGATCGTGGTGACGCTGACCTTCGCCCTGTGGTTCGTCCTCAAGGCGGTCGACGCCCCCGCGGGCCCGTTGCACCGCACCCGCGAGCTCTTCCTGGTGCTCCTCGCCCAGGGGGTCATCGGCTACGTCCAGTACTTCACGGACCTCCCCGAGGTCCTGGTCGGCCTGCACATGCTCGGCTCCTGCCTGGTGTGGATCGCGGTCCTGCGCGTCCTGCTGTCCCTGCGCGAGCGTCCGGACACGGTGCTCGACCGGCCGGGGCCGGTGGCGGAGGCGACCGTCGGCACCCGCGCATGACGCCTCCGGGCGTCCGCGCGTGACCGCTCCCGGCCCCTGTCCCCGGCTCAGGCGTACGCCGCCACCAGGCCGTCGATCGCCGGTCCGAGCCGGCCGCGCACCAGCTCGGCCCTGCGGACCCGCCGCCCCTCCCGCAGCGTGACCGCCGCCCGCGCGGAGGTCACCGGGCCCATGTCGACCCGGACGTCCCGCGTCCACCGGTGCGCCCTGTCCACGGCGGGCCGCCAGAGGTCCCGCTGGTCGGACACCACGAACTCCGCCGGCTCGCGGTCCGGCACCTCCGGCAGCGACTCGCCCGGCGCGGCGCCGTACGCCTGAGCCGGGGTCAGGTAGCTGCAGTGCGGCTTCGCCGCGAGCGGGTCGGCGCGCAGCCCCTGGTGCAGGACGGCGACCCGGCGCACCGTGCCGAGCCGCACGGGGCCGGGCAGCACCGCGATCAGGTCCGGATCGCTGCGACCCTCCTGGTGGTCGCCGCCGGCGAGCGAGCCGTGCGCCCAGGCGGCGAGGGGTCCGAGGGGCGCCAGGGCGCCCGGGAAGCGGTCGAGCAGGACTTCGGTCTGCATCCGCCCAGTCCGGTACGGCGTGCTCCGGCCGGTGGGGCCTTCGCTCATCCCAGTCCGTAGACCCGCCGCGCGTTCCCCGCCGCGACCAGCCCCGCCACCCGCTGGGCGTCCGTGAGCGACCACGCGTCCTCCGCCACCCAGCCGCCGAGGACCCGCCCGAGTGCCTCGCGGAACAGCCGGGCGCCCACGACGTGCAGCTCAGGCAGTCCGCGGGCCCCGCTGGAGAAGAGGATCTTGCCGAAGGGGGCCAGCTCCAGGATCTCGGCGAGGACCGTCGCCGCGCGGGCGCCGGTGCGGACGAGGGCGGCCCCGGAGTCGGCGTAGACGTGCGGGAAGACGCCGGCGAGATGGGCGGCCTGCCGGTGGTAGGGGTAGCCGTGCAGCAGGACCAGGTCGGTGCCGAGGCCGGCCGTGGCGCGGACGAAGTCGGTCAGCAGGACGGGGTCGGTGCGGTCGCCGCGCAGGCCGGGTTCGCCGAGGCCCGCGTGGAGCTGGAGCGGCCGCCCCGCGGCGACGGCGATCCACAGCAGGTGCCGCAGCAGCACGGGGTCGTCCACCTCGCCGCCGGCGCGGCGCCCCGCGAGCCAGCGGCCCGCCGCGCCCCGGACCTCGCCCGGTCCGGGCGGCTCGGGCGCGAGGGCGAGACCGTGGCGCACGCCGGCCACCGAGGTGAAGGCCACGGCCGTCGCCGCGGCGCCGTGCACCGCCTCGGCGAGGTTGGCGAGGAAGGACTCGACGGTGCCGGAGGTGTCGGCGACCTGCACGGCCAGCGGTTCGAGCCGGACGATCTCGCGGGCCTCGGCCTCGCCCGCGGAGGCGATCTCGTCGGGGCCGGTGAGGTCGCCGGGCAGGCCGGTGTCGACGAGGTAGGTGGTGATGCCGCTGCCGCGCAGCAGCCGGCGGCCCGCCTCCAGCACCCCCAGTTCGCGGCGGCGGGCGAGGTAGCGGGCGGGCGGGCAGTGCGGCTCCAGGCCGAGCAGCGGGGGGCACCAGCGGCGTACCGCGAAGCCGGTCTGGGTGTCGAACAGCGTGGTGCCGGGCGCGGGCGGCCCCTCGGTGCGGGCCAGCTGGGCCTCGAAGGTGCCGAGGCCCAGCTCCGTCCTCAGAATGCCGTGGCAGTGCTGGTCCACCAGGGACGGTGTTTCGATCATCCGGGGCTCCCGCGGCTGGACCGTGTGCTCGGTGTGTTCCTCACACGTCCTAACGGGTGAACCCGGCGTCAGGTGTTGCTCAGGTGTTGCGCGGGCCGCCGACCTGGATCCCGGCCATCCGGGTCCACTCGTAGGGGCCGGTCGTCACCTTGGCGGCGAACTCGCCGTCGAAGTTCTCGTGGACGGTGATCCCGGACTTCTCGACCGCCTTGGCGGCGATCTCCACGCTGGGCGCCACGAGGTCGCCCCAGCCGCCGTCCTCGCCGACGAGCACGATCCGGGCGCCGCGCTCGCCGAGGTGGGCGACCTGGCCCTCGGCGCCGCCGTGCGCCTGGGAGAAGGTGCTGATCCGCTTGGCGAGGCGGGCCGCCGTGCGCTCGGCCTTCGCGGCCCGCTTGGCGTCCGCGGTCTCGTCAACCTGCTTGGTGTCTGCCATGGCCAGGATGCTACCGACGGGTAGATCGAACGGCGACGGCCGGGGTGCGTGGCCTTGACCACGCACCCCGGCCGCCGGGCCGTTCAGGGGCTCTCGGGAAGGGGTCGTACGGGAGGGGGACCTCAGCGCAGGAAGGGGTCCACCGCGACCGCCACGAACAGCAGCGAGACGTAGGTGATGGACCAGTGGAACAGCCGCATCTCCTTGAGCTTGCCGCCCGTGGTCTCCGCCTTCGCGCGGTTCTGGAGGGAGTGCGCCTCCCACAGCCACCAGCCGCCGGCCGCGAGCGCGACCGTGGTGTAGAACCAGCCGGTGTAGCCGAGCGGGGTCAGCAGCAGCGAGACGGCGACCATCACCCAGCTGTAGAGGACGATCTGCTTGGCGACCACCTTGTTGGAGGCGATGACCGGCAGCATCGGCACGCCCACGCGCGCGTAGTCCTCGCGCACCTTCATGGACAGCGGCCAGTAGTGCGGCGGGGTCCAGAAGAACATGACGAGGAAGAGGACGACCGGCGCCCACGAGAGGGAGTCGGTGACGGCGGACCAGCCGATGAGGACCGGCATGCAGCCGGCGATGCCGCCCCAGACGATGTTCTGCGAGGTACGGCGCTTGAGGACCATCGTGTAGACGACGACGTAGAAGAGGAGCGCGCCGAGGGCCAGCCAGGCGGACAGCCAGTTGACGGTCAGGCCGAACAGGAGGGTCGACACGACCGCGAGGGTGATGCCGAAGGCGAGGCACTCGCGGGGGCTGACCATTCCGGTGACCAGCGGACGCTGCGAGGTGCGGTCCATCAGGGCGTCGATGTCGCGGTCGATGTACATGTTCAGCGCGTTGGCGCCGCCCGCGGAGAGATAGCCGCCCAGGCAGGTGAGGAGCACCAGACCGAGGTCCGGCACCCCCTGCTGGGCCAAGAACATCACCGGAACGGTGGTGATCAGCAGCAGCTCGATGATCCGCGGCTTGGTCAGCGCCACGAAGGCCATGACGCGGGCCCCCACCGGCCGCCGACTCGGGCTCTGGCTCGTCCCGATAACCCCCGCTGGACGGGATTCAACGGCCGTCACGCACACCCCTGACAGAGACATCCCAGCGAGCCTCCCCGCGTGAAGTACGGGTAGAGGCTCGCGCGTACCACGCCACTGTAGACGTTGCCCATACCCCGGGCTTCGCGGGGGTGGGGTCGTGTTGTGGGGCCACGCTCAGCAGCCGTTTCGGCTCTCGTACGCAGGTGCGCTCACCGATCGCGCGGAGGCTCGTTTGAGCAGTCAGATGAGCGGCCCCGTATTCATGTGCAGAAGGCGGCTTCGGCCGGTCGGGAGGCGGATCCCCGGATGGCCCGGCAGTCTGGAACGACTCGAAAAAACGCACGTCCTCACGGGGGTAGGCTCGACAACGGCCGGTGGTTATCCAGTCACCGGCAGCCGGTGGGCGCCCGCCCGAAGCAACCGGTATTCGACATGTGGAGAGGAGCCCTGACCCAGGGTGAGCACCAAGCCGACCACCACAGACCTCGAGTGGACCGAGTTGGACCAGCGGGCCGTGGACACCGCCCGCGTCCTGGCCGCCGACGCCGTACAGAAGGTCGGCAACGGCCATCCCGGTACGGCGATGAGCCTGGCGCCTGCCGCGTACACCCTCTTCCAGAAGGTGATGCGGCACGACCCCGCCGATGCCGACTGGGTCGGCCGCGACCGCTTCGTGCTGTCCGCGGGCCACTCGTCCCTGACCCTCTACACCCAGCTGTACCTGGCCGGCTTCGGCCTGGAGCTGGACGACCTGAAGGCCTTCAGGACGTGGGGCTCGAAGACCCCCGGGCACCCGGAGTACGGACACACCACGGGCGTCGAGACCACCACAGGTCCGCTGGGCCAGGGCGTCGCCAACGCGGTGGGCATGGCCATGGCCGCCCGCTACGAGCGCGGTCTGTTCGACCCGGAGGCGCCGCAGGGCGAGTCCCCCTTCGACCACTTCGTCTACTGCATCGCCGGTGACGGCTGCCTCCAGGAGGGCATCTCCGCCGAGGCGTCCTCACTGGCCGGCCACCAGAAGCTCGGCAACCTCGTGCTGCTGTGGGACGACAACCACATCTCGATCGAGGGCGACACCGAGACGGCCGTCTCCGAGGACACCGTCAAGCGGTACGAGGCGTACGGCTGGCACGTGCAGCGGGTCGCCCCGAAGCCGGACGGCGACCTCGACCCGCACGCTCTCCACGACGCGATCGAGGCGGCGAAGCAGGTCACGGACCGGCCCTCCTTCATCGCGATGCGCTCGATCATCGCCTGGCCCGCCCCGAACGCGCAGAACACCGAGGCCGCGCACGGCTCGGCGCTCGGCGACGACGAGGTGGCCGCCACCAAGCGCGTCCTGGGCTTCGACCCGGAGCAGTCCTTCGAGGTCTCCGACGAGGTCATCGCCCACACCCGGCAGGCCCTGGAGCGCGGTGCCCAGGCGAAGGCGGAGTGGGAGAAGTCCTACCAGCTGTGGCGGGACAACAACCCGGAGCGCGCGGCCGAGTACGACCGTGTCGCGGCGGCCGAGCTGCCGGCCGGCTGGGAGAAGCAGATCCCGGTCTTCGAGCCGGGCAAGGGCGTCGCCACCCGTGCCGCGTCCGGCAAGGTGCTCCAGGCGCTCGGCGCGGTCGTCCCCGAGCTGTGGGGCGGCTCGGCCGACCTGGCCGGCTCGAACAACACGACGATCGACAAGACGTCGTCGTTCCTCCCGGCGGACAACCCGCTGCCGGAGGCGAGCCCGTACGGCCGCACGGTCCACTTCGGCATCCGCGAGCACTCGATGGCCGCGGAGATGAACGGCATCGCGCTGCACGGCAACACCCGCATCTACGGCGGCACGTTCCTGGTGTTCTCCGACTACATGCGCAACGCGGTCCGGCTGTCGGCCCTGATGCACCTGCCGGTGACGTACGTGTGGACGCACGACTCCATCGGTCTCGGCGAGGACGGTCCGACGCACCAGCCGGTCGAGCACCTGGCGTCGCTGCGCGCGATCCCCGGCCTGAACGTGGTCCGCCCCGCGGACGCCAACGAGACCGCGATCGCCTGGCGCGAGATCCTCAAGCGCTACACCAAGGTCTTCGGCAAGGGCGCCCCGCACGGTCTGGTCCTCACCCGCCAGGGCGTGCCGACGTACGAGCCCGACGAGAACGCGGCCAAGGGCGGCTACGTCCTGTTCGAGGCCTCCACCGGGACGCCCGAGCTGATCCTGATCGCGACCGGTTCCGAGGTGCACGTGGCCGTCGAGGCGCGCGAGCGGCTGGAGGCCGACGGCGTGCCGACGCGGGTGGTGTCCATGCCGTCCGTGGAGTGGTTCGAGGAGCAGGACCAGGGGTACCGGGACAGCGTGCTGCCCCCTTCCGTGAAGGCCCGGGTCGCCGTCGAGGCGGGTATCGGCCTCACCTGGCACAAGTACGTCGGGGACGCCGGCCGCATCGTTTCCCTGGAGCACTTCGGCGCTTCGGCCGACGGCAAGGTCCTCTTCCGCGAGTTCGGCTTCACTGCCGAGAACGTGGCCGACAAGGCCCGGGAATCCCTCGCGGCCGCCCAGCGCTGACGCCCGTACACGACCCGTAGGAGATGTAATTCCATGACAGACGCACTCAAGCGCCTCTCCGAGGAGGGCGTCGCGATCTGGCTGGACGACCTGTCGCGCAAGCGGATCACGTCCGGCAACCTCGCCGAGCTGATCGACCAGCAGCACGTCGTGGGCGTCACCACCAACCCGTCGATCTTCCAGAAGGCGATCTCGCAGGGCGACGGTTACGACCAGCAGCTCTCCGACCTCGCCGCCCGCAAGGTCACCGTCGAAGAGGCCATCCGCATGATCACGACGGCGGACGTCCGTGACGCCGCCGACATCCTGCGCCCGGTCTTCGACGCCACCGGCGGCCAGGACGGCCGGGTGTCGATCGAGGTCGACCCGCGCCTCGCCCACAACACCAAGGCGACGGTCGCCGAGGCCAGGCAGCTGGCCTGGCTGGTCGACCGCCCCAACACGCTGATCAAGATCCCGGCCACGATGGGCGGCCTGCCGGCCATCACCGAGGTCGTCGGCCTGGGCATCAGCGTCAACGTCACGCTGATCTTCTCCCTGGAGCGCTACCGCCAGGTCATGGACGCGTACCTGGCCGGCCTGGAGAAGGCCAAGGAGCGCGGCCTGGACCTGTCCCTGATCCACTCGGTGGCGTCCTTCTTCGTGTCCCGCGTGGACACCGAGATCGACAAGCGGCTCGACGCGCTCGGCACCGACGAGGCCAAGGCCGCCCGCGGCAAGGCCGGCGTCGCCAACGCCCGGCTCGCCTACCAGGCGTACGAGGAGGTCTTCGCGGGCGAGCGCTGGAGCGCCCTGGAGAAGGCGGGCGCGAACAAGCAGCGTGCCCTGTGGGCGTCCACCGGCGTGAAGGACCCGGCGTACCGCGACACGATGTACGTCGTCGACCTGGTCGCGCCGAACACGGTGAACACCATGCCCGAGGCGACCCTGTTCGCCACCGAGGACCACGGCGAGGTCACCGGCGACACCGTGGCCGGCACCTACGAGCAGGCCCGTGCCGACCTCGACGCGGTCGAGAAGCTCGGGATCTCGTACGACGACGTGGTGCAGCTCCTGGAAGACGAGGGCGTCGAGAAGTTCGAGGCGTCCTGGAACGACCTGCTCAAGTCGACCGAGGCGGAGCTCCAGCGCCTCGCCCCTTCGGAGGGCTGAGAATTTGTCGAGCAGCAATCCGCTGCGTGACCCCGCAGACCGACGGCTCCCGCGTATCGCGGGGCCGTCGGGTCTGGTCATCTTCGGTGTCACGGGCGATTTGTCACGGAAGAAGCTGATGCCCGCGGTGTACGACCTCGCCAACCGGGGTCTGCTGCCGCCGGGCTTCTCGCTGGTCGGGTTCGCCCGCCGCGAATGGGCCCACGAGGACTTCGCCCAGGAGGTCCACGACGCGGTGAAGGAGCACGCCCGCACCCCCTTCCGCGAGGAGGTCTGGCAGCAGCTCATCCAGGGCATGCGCTTCGTGCAGGGCACCTTCGACGACGACGACGCCTTCGAGCGGCTGCGCTCGACGATCGACGAACTCGACAAGGCGCAGGGCACGGGCGGCAACTTCGCCTTCTACCTGTCGGTGCCCCCGGGCGCCTTCCCCGTGGTCATCCAGCAGCTGAAGAAGCACCAGCTGGCCGACCAGTCGAAGGGTTCCTGGCGGCGCGCGGTCATCGAGAAGCCGTTCGGCCACGACCTGAGGTCGGCCGAGGAGCTCAACGCGATCGTCCACGAGGTCTTCGCCCCGGACCAGGTCTTCCGCATCGACCACTACCTGGGCAAGGAGACCGTCCAGAACATCCTGGCGCTGCGCTTCGCCAACACGATGTTCGAGCCGATCTGGAACCGGTCCTTCGTGGACCACGTGCAGATCACCATGGCCGAGGACATCGGCATCGGCGGCCGGGCCGGCTACTACGACGGCATCGGCGCCGCCCGGGACGTCATCCAGAACCACCTCCTGCAGCTGATGGCGCTGACCGCGATGGAGGAGCCCGCCTCCTTCGACGCGGACGCGCTCGCCGCGGAGAAGACCAAGGTCCTCGGTGCCGTCCGGCTGCCGAAGGACCTGGGCCGCGACACGGTGCGCGGTCAGTACGCGGCCGGCTGGCAGGGCGGCGAGAAGGCGGTCGGTTACCTCCAGGAGGAGGGCATCGACCCCAAGTCGAAGACCGACACCTACGCGGCCGTCAAGCTGGAGGTGGACAACCGCCGCTGGGCGGGCGTCCCCTTCTACCTGCGCACCGGCAAGCGCCTGGGCCGCCGCGTCACCGAGATCGCGGTCGTCTTCCAGCGCGCCCCGCACTCGCCCTTCGACCACACGGCGACGGAGGAGCTGGGCAAGAACGCGATCGTCATCCGCGTCCAGCCCGACGAGGGCGTCACCGTCCGCTTCGGCTCCAAGGTCCCCGGCACCTCCATGGAGATCCGGGACGTGTCGATGGACTTCGCCTACGGCGAGTCCTTCACGGAGTCCAGCCCGGAGGCGTACGAGCGCCTCATCCTGGACGTGCTGCTCGGCGACTCGAACCTCTTCCCGCGCACCGAGGAGGTCGAGCTGTCCTGGAAGATCCTCGACCCGATCGAGCAGTACTGGGACGCGCACGGCACGCCGGCCCAGTACCAGTCCGGTACCTGGGGGCCCGTCGAGGCGGACGAGATGCTCGAACGAGACGGACGGAGCTGGCGCCGGCCATGAAGATAGACCTCACGGACACCACGGCCAGCAAGATCAACAAGGCGCTGGTGCAGGGCCGCCGCGCCATCGGCACGCCGGCCGTGGGCATGGTGCTCACGCTGGTCATCGTCACGGACGAGGAGAACGCCTACGACGCGCTCAAGGCCGCGGGCGACGCCTCCCGCGAGCACCCCTCGCGCACGCTCGTGGTGATCAAGCGCGTCTCCCGCTCCCCGCGCGACCGCACCCAGTCCCGCCTGGACGCCGAGGTGCGGGTGGGCGCGGACGCGGGCACCGGCGAGACGGTCATCCTGCGCCTGTACGGCGAGGTGGCCGACCACGCGCAGTCGGTCGTGCTGCCGCTGCTGCTGCCGGACGCGCCTGTCGTCGCCTGGTGGCCGGTGAACTCGCCGCTCGACCCGGCCGCCGACCCGCTCGGCGCGCTGGCCCAGCGCCGCGTCACCGACACCTACGCCGCCGAGCAGCCGGTGCGGGATCTGACGGCCCGTTCCGAGACCTACGCCCCCGGCGACACCGACCTGTCGTGGACCCGCATCACGCCCTGGCGTTCGATGCTGGCCGCGGCTCTCGACCAGGTCACCTGCGAGGTCGAGTCGGTCGAGGTGGAGGGCGAGGAGTTCAACCCGAGCTGCGAGCTGCTGGCGATGTGGCTCGGCGACCGGCTGGGCGTGCCCGTCCAGCGCTCGCTGTCCGGCGGGCCGGGCCTCACGGCCGTACGGCTGTCGACGTCCTGCGGCCCGATCGTGCTGGACCGGGCCGACGGCTCGCTGGCCACCCTGTCCATCGACGGGCAGCCCGACCGTGCGGTGGCGCTCAAGCGCCGGGACACGGCGGAGCTGATCGCCGAGGAGCTGCGGCGCCTCGACCCGGACGACACCTACGCGTCGGCGCTGCGGTTCGGGGTGGAGCGGTTGCACACCTCGGCCGGCGGGGGTGACCGGAGGGCCGGGGGTTCGGGTTCCGCCGCGGCGGAACCGACGGCCGACGCTCCGGAAGCCGTCGCCAAAGGAGAAGTCGCCAAAGGAGAACCGGTCGCGGTCCCCGCTCCCGTCGAAGCGGCTGCTGAAGCACCCGCGGGGGAAGCGGCGGCGCAGGCCCCGGTGAAGAAGGCGGCCGCGAAGTGAGCACGCCCCAGCTCGTCGTGCACCGCGACAAGGATCTGATGGCCCAGGCCGCCGCGGCCCGTCTCATCACGAAGATCGTGGACGCGCAGGCCTCCCGGGGCCACGCGTCCGTGGTCCTCACCGGCGGCCGCAACGGCAACGGCCTGCTGGCCGCGCTGGCGGCGGCTCCCGCCCGCGACGCCGTGGACTGGGGCCGGCTCGACCTGTGGTGGGGCGACGAGCGGTTCCTGCCCGAGGGCCACCCGGACCGCAATGTCACGCAGGCCCGCGAGGCCCTGCTGGACTCGGTGCCCCTGGACCCGAAGCGCGTGCACGCCATGCCCGCGTCGGACGGCCCCCACGGCACCGACGTGGAGGAGGCCGCGGCCGGCTACGCGGAGGAGCTGGCCCGCGCGGCCGGTCCGGAGAACCACGGCCGCGTGCCCACCTTCGACGTCCTGATGCTGGGCGTCGGCCCGGACACCCACGTGGCCTCGCTCTTCCCCGAGCTGCCGGCCGTGCGGGAGACCGAGCGCACGGTGGTCGGTGTGCGCGGCGCGCCCAAGCCGCCGCCGACCCGCACCACCCTCACCCTTCCGGCGATCCGGTCGGCGCGTGAGGTGTGGCTGCTGGCGGCCGGCGAGGACAAGGCGCAGGCGGCGGCCATCGCCCTGTCGGGCGCGGGCGAGATCCAGGCCCCGGCGGCCGGTGCGCGGGGCCGCGCCCGCACCCTGTGGCTGCTGGACGCGGCGGCGGCGTCGCGACTGCCGCGCTCGCTGTATCCGCCGGCTTCGCCCTGAGACGAGCGGGGGCGGCGGGCTTCTCTGCGAAGTCCGCCGCCCCCGCTCGTCGTCGGCCGGTCGCTCCACCGAGCGGCCGGCCGTCAGCGGCCGCGCAGTTCCCGGTACGTCGCGACGAGGGCCTTCGTGGAGGGGTCGAGGCCGGGGACGTCGGTGCCCTCGGTCAGTGCGGGTTCGACGCGTTTGGCGAGGACCTTGCCGAGTTCCACGCCCCACTGGTC
>NZ_JBFBCB010000075.1:0-24248 GCF_040682975.1 Streptomyces sp. NPDC051051 | reverse complement strand
TCGGGGCGACCCTCCGCCTTGCGATCGCACGCACCAGACGCCGCCGGGCCTGCCCTTCGGGCAGACGACGCTACTTTCGAAACACGCCCTAGTAGGGCTTGGTCATCTTCGCTTGTGCATGCGTGTCTCTGCTCTACGAGCGTCGTTGGAATGGTGTGACACCTGAGGAGATGGCCTCGGTCCGGGAGGACCTGGAGGCGTTCGCGGCGGAGTTGTTCGACGGCTTCTTCCGTGCTGACCAGAGGCGATGGGGGCAGGCGTATGTGCGGGGGCTGCTGCTGGACGGCAGACGTAAGTCGGTGGAGCCGATGGCGGCCCGGCTGGGCGAGGACGGCAACCGTCAGGCGCTGGCGCACTTCGTCACCTCCAGCCCGTGGGATCCGGCGCATGTGCGGGCCCGGCTGGCCTGGAAGATGCAGGACGCGATCGGGGCGGAAGCCCTGATCGTCGACGACACCGGCTTTTTGAAGGACGGGGACGCCTCGGCGTGTGTGTCTCGGCAGTACACCGGCACCGCGGGCAAGGTCACCAAATGCCAGGTCGGGGTGTCGCTGCACCTGGCCCGGGATCACGCCTCGGCCGCGGTGAACTGGCGGCTATTCCTGCCCGCTTCGTGGGATCCGGCCTCGCCGGAGGCCGATGCGGTCAAGGTCGCCCGCCGTGGCCGCTGCGGTATCCCCGACCAGGTGGGGCACGTGGAGAAGTGGCAGCTGGCCCTGGATATGATCGACGAGACCCGCTCGTGGGGCGTCGACGTCCCGCTGGTCGTCGCGGACGCCGGATACGGCGATGCCGCCGCCTTCCGCCACGGCCTGGAAGAACGAGATCTGCCCTATGCGGTGGGCATTTCCTCCCGTCACACCGCCCACCCGGCCGACGCTCGGCCCGTCCAGCCCGCCTACGCGGGCACCGGCCGGCCACCGAGAATGCAGTATCCCGAGCCTGCGCAGACCGTGAAAGACCTGGTCATCGCGGCCGGCAGGACGGCCGCGAGACCGGTGTCCTGGCGGGAGGGCTCCCGCCCGGGCAAAGGAATCAGCGGCTTCAAACGCATCTGCTCGCGGTTCGTGGCCCTGCGCGTCCGCCCGGCCGGACGTGGCGTCCGCCAGGCCACCGACGGTCCTGAACTGCCCGAACGCTGGCTGCTGGCCGAATGGCCGGCCACCGAACCCGAACCCGTGCAGTTCTGGCTCTCCAGCCTTCCCTCCGGCATGCCGCTGGCGACCCTGGTCCGGCTGGTCAAGCTCCGCTGGCGCATCGAACACGACTACCGCGAGATGAAACAGGCCCTGGGCCTGGCCCACTTCGAAGGCCGCACCTGGGGCGGCTGGCACCACCACGTCACCCTCGTGTCGGCCGCCCACGCTTTCTGCACCCTGCAACGACTGGCACGAGACCCAAAAGACGTGGCGCAGGTCTGAGCCTCTACCAAGTCGTGCGAGAACTCCAGACCATCCTCGCCCTCTGGACCGGCGCCTGTCCCACCTGCCACCGCGACATACCCACACCACTACGAACCTGACCAAGCTCTACTAGGGCTGGCATCAACGGGAAGGGGCCCCGCCCGCAGCGGCGGGGCCCCTTCCCCGTCCCACCCGCTCCCCGGCGCCCGCACCGGCCCCGTCCCCGTACGACTCCCCCGCGCGCTCAACGCTCACGTCCCCGGCTCCCGCGCCCTGCCCGTTCACCACCGCCCTGCCTGTTCGCCCGCGGCTCTCCTGCGCCCCCTCGCCCCCGCAGCCCCCGAACGGCCCTCACCCCCCCCGCAGCCCCCGAACGGCCCCGCGTCCCCCGAAGGGCCCTCACCCGCGTGGCCCCCGAGAAGGGGCCCTTGCGGGCGGGGGCCCGCCAGGATGCGGCCATGGGTATACGCATGCTTCACCGCCGGAAGGCCTCCGCACGCGTTCACGCCACGGCCACCGCCGAGAAAAGGCGAGTCGGCCCCGACGCGACGCCCTCGGGACGACCGTTTCCCGCCCTCGCGCCCGGCGCCGCGACGCCCCGCGTCCCCGGGACCCCTCTCAAGGCGCTGCGCGAGGCGGCCGTACGCCTCCGGCGCCGGCCCCTCGCCCTGCTCGTCCGCCCGGACGGCACCTGGCGTCTCGGGAGCGAGACGGCCCGCGGCTACCTGGCGCTCGGCCTCGCCGCTCTGCGCCGGCTCCCCCGGCCGCGCGCGGGGCGCCGCATCACGGTTTTCGTCGTGAGTGCGGCACCCGGCGCCGACCGTTCCGGCGGGCACTGATCCGGCCCGGCGAGTCTTCACCGCCGCTCACCCGACGCCCACCTCGTCCCTCTCCCGCGAGGGCTGCCCCGTTCCGCGCCGCGACCGCACCCCCGCGGCGTACAGCACGACCCCCAGCAGCAGCCCCGCCCCCGCCCCGAAGCACAGGGTCGGGATCAGCTCGTAGGGCTTGCTGTCCGGTCCCCACCGGTCCCACCAGCGGAGCGCCCGGCGGGCCGCCGCGGTCAGGGCGCAGCCGCCGATCACGGCCGTCGCCCACCAGCGGTCGCGCGCCGACAGCACCGGCACCCCGAGCGGCTCGGCCGCCGGGGTCCGGCGCAGCGCGCGGACGACGAACGCGGCGATCACGACCGCCGCGACGGCCGACCCGCCGTACTGGAGGTACCAGTACAACGGCGAGCCCGCGACCGTCTCGCCGAGGATCGGGAACATCCGCATGCCCCACCGGTCGAGGTGGGTGAAGGCGTCCCAGACGACGTGCGTCAGCGCGCCGAGGACCGCGGACGCGTACCACCACGCCACCGTCGACGGCCGGAGACGCGCGCGTGGCGCCCCGCAGCGCGTCAGGACGGCGGTACGGCCCTGCCGTGCCCGTGGCAACAGCGCCACGAGCGGCTCGCGCACCAGCAGCCACAACCCCACCAGCGCCCAGGCCAGCAGCACGTCGACGGTGAGGACGCCGGCGAAGGAGTGCGTGACGTCGCCGAACTCCATCGCCCCGGACAGGACACTGGCCGCGTAGTAGGTCATGTCGGGAGCGAACGACCCCGCGACGAGGACGGCGGGCACCAGGCGCCCGCGACCGGTGCCGTCGGCGCGCACGGCGGGCAGCACGGCCGCCGCGTGACTCAGCGTGAACGGCAACGAGGCTCCCCGGCACGGAAGTTGCCGGACCCACCGGCCCGGACATCGACGACCCGACCAGTATGCGGGACGCCTCCCGCGCCCCACGGCACATGGCCGGGCGGTGAACACCGGGTTCGAACGGGTGCCGGTCGCAAAGAAGTTGTCGTAGGGTCGCCTGGGCCGCCGCCGTACGAATGGCGGTCGGACAACCGAACAGATCAGCGCAAACCGCCCGTGACCGCAACCTTCGCGGCCTGCCGGTCGTCCCCCGAGGGGCGAGTGAGGCAAGGCGTCCCACGGGACGGGCGGGGCAGACGAAGACGGGCGCTCGAGTGTCCACGGGAGGGGTTCACTTCATGTCGGCGCATTTCGGCAGCAGGCTGCGCAAGGGTGCGGTCAACACCACCGTGGCCGCGTTGGCGGTCGCGGCTCTGGCAGCCTCCCAGGCACCCGACGTCACGGCCGGCGACGCGGGCGGACGGGCCGCCGCGAACACCCCGTCCGCCGACGGCGGCTCCGCCACCGGCACCGGCGAGAGCGCCACCGGCAACTCGCCGTACTACACGGACCTGCCGCCGCTGAAGAGCCCCGCCCCGGCGCCCAGCCAGAGCACCGACACCACCCCGGTCGGCACCGGCGGCACGGAGGCCGGGATCCCCGCGACCGTCCTGGACGCCTACAAGAAGGCCGCGTCGGCCCTCGCCGAGTCCCAGCCCGGCTGCAACATGCCCTGGGAACTCCTCGCCGCCATCGGCAAGGTGGAGTCAGGCCACGCCCGCGGCGGCAACGTCGACGCCGACGGCACCACCCGCTCGGCCATCCTCGGCCCGGTCCTCGACGGCAACGGCTTCGCCGACATCAACGACACCGACAACGGCGCCTTCGACAGCGACACCACGCACGACCGCGCCGTCGGCCCGATGCAGTTCATCCCCTCCACCTGGGCGTGGGCCGGCCGCGACGGCAACGGCGACGGCCGCAAGGACCCCAACAACGTCTACGACGCCGCGCTCGCCGCCGGTCACTACCTGTGCCGCTACAGCTGGGACATGTCCACCGACGCCGGCCTGCGCAGCGCGATCCTGAGCTACAACAACTCGACGGACTACTACAACACCGTCGTGTCGTGGCTGGAGTACTACCGCAAGGGGACGCACGAGGTTCCGGACGGCGCCGGCACCCTGCCGGACAACCGCAGCGACGAGGACAACGGCGGCGGCGCGACCACCTCCCCGCCCTCGACGCCCACGCCGCCCAGGACGACCCCGCCCGCCACCGCGCCCCCGGCGACCACGCCCCCCGCCACCGCGCCCCCGGCGACCACGCCCCCGGCGACCACGCCCCCCGCGACGACGACACCGACCGACACGGTGCACCACCTGGAGGACGCGGGCACGGCGCGGCTCACCGCCATGGCGGGCGACGCGTTCGGCGACCGGATCAGCACCCGCACCGAGACCAAGGCCGGCACGGCCGTCGCCAAGGTCCGGGTCCGCTTCACGATCGTCGGCGACACCGACGCCACCTTCACGGGGGGCGAGAGCGTCGCCACGGTCATCACCGACAGCCGGGGCATCGCCACGGCGCCCGCCCTCCAGGCGGGGGAGGAGACCGGCGCCTTCACGGTCCGCGCCACCGTCGTGGGCCGTACGGTCGCGGCCATGAGCTACTCCGCCACGGTCACCGCGCGAGCCGCCGACGTCCTGGTCCGCACCGGCTCGACCGCCCTGACCTGCGTCGCGGGCGGCGAGTTCGCCGACCGGGTCGAGGTGAAGGCCACCTACAAGGGCGCCGTGGCGGACAGGGTCGCGGCCACCGCCACCCTCGTGAAGGCGGCCGGCGACCCGACCGCGAACGACAAGGGCCCCTACTTCAAGGACGCCGCCGGCAACCCCGTCCGCACCCTGACGGACCTCCGCACGGACGCGAACGGCCTGCTGACGCTCCCGAAGCTGTACGCCGCCGACACCGCCGGCACCTACCTGCTGCGCGTCACCACCGAGGGCGGCGCCACCCTCACGGTCGAACTGACCGTCACGCCGGCACCGTCGTCCACGCCGACCCCGTCGGACACCCCGTCGGAGACCCCCTCCGAGAGCACCTCCCCGAGCCCCTCCGGGTCGACGACGACCGGCTGAGGGCCCGACCCGCACCACCGACGGCGCCCCGCTCCACGCGAGCGGGGCGCCGTCGGTGGTGCACGGCCCGTGCTCGTCCCACCCGCCCGGTGCCGCGGTGCCAGAACTGACGAACCGTCAGATCCGGCGCGCCCGCACCACCCGCCGGTGCACCACCGTCCGCAGGTTCCGGGGCGAACCCGTCCACGGCGCACCCGTGGTCCCGCCGATGCCGCCCCGCCCGGGGGCCTCCTCGCCCTCGACGCCCTGCTGCTCGTCCTGTCGCCGTGCCCGCAGGCCCGCGGTCGGCCCCCGCGGCCGACGCCGAACCGGTCATCGCCCGAGCCGTGCGTTGGTGTGCCGGGTGGGCTCGGCACCGGCCGGGTCCTCCGGCCACGGATGCTTGGGGTACCGGCCCCGCAGCTCCGCCCGCACGCCCCGGTAGCCGTCCTTCCAGAAGGAGGCGAGGTCGGCGGTCACGGCCGCGGGCCGCCCGGCGGGGGAGAGCAGGTGCACCAGCAGCGGCACCCCCGCCACGCGCGGTGTCTCCTGGAGTCCGAACATCTCCTGGAGCTTCACCGCCAGCACCGGCTGTCCGGGGTCGGCGTAGTCGATCCGGATCCCCGACCCGCTCGGCACCGTGATCCGCTCCGGCGCCAGCTCGTCCAGCCGCACCGCCTCCCCCGACGCCCAGGGCAGCAGCCGGGCGAGCGCCGCCCCGGCATCGATCCGCGCCAGATCGCCCCGGCGCCGGGCCCGGCTCAGTTCGGGCTCCAGCCACTCGTCCACGCGCGCGTGCAGCGCCGTGTCGGAGACGTCCGGCCACGGCTCCCCGAGATGCGTCCTGAGGAACGCCAGGCGCTGCCGCAGGCCCCGCGCCTCCGCCGACCACCGCAGCAGCCCCCACCCCTCCTGCCGCAGTCCTTCGAGCAGCGCCGCCCGTACGAGCCCGGCGGCGGCCTCCCGCAGCGGCCGCGCCACCAGCTTCACGGCCCCGAGCCGCTCGACCCGCCGGGCCACGACGTCCCCCTCCGCCCAGTGGACCTCCTCGCGTACGTCGAGCAGGGCGCCCGCCGCGAACCGGGCGACCTCCTCGTCGACGACCGCCGCGAGCTGCACCCGCGCGTGCCCCTTGCCGACGGGCCGGTCGGCGACCGCGACCGCGATCCACGGCGCGCCGCGCAGCCCCGACCCGTCGCGGACCTCGGCCCGCGTCCCGGACACCATCAGGTACGAACCGCCGTCCGCCCTGGCGACCCGCTCGGGAAAGGCGAGCGCGGCCACGACACCGACGCGGCCGTCCTCACGGACCGGCACCGACGGCCCCCCGGCGGTGCCTGCCGTCGCCACGGCCCCTTCCGCCGGGCCGGTCGGCTGCGTCGCCGCCGGTCCTCCTCCCGGACCGGTCGGCCCCGTCGCCATGCGTCCCTCCGCGGGACCGGCGAACTCCGTCGCCACGGCCCGCAGCCGCCGTACCTCCGTCCGCCAGCGCCCCGCGTACGCGTCACCCCCGCGCCGGGCCGCGCGCAGCGCACCCGCGAGATCGTCGCCGTACTCCCGCGGAGCCTCCTCGCTCAGCAGGGCGACCACCTCCGCGGCCCGCTCCGCACCCACCAGTGCGGCCCCGTCGAGCAGCGCCCGCCCCAGCCGCGGGTGCAGCCCCGCCCGCGCCAGCCGTACCCCGCGCTCCGTGGCCCGGCCCGCCGCGTCCACCGCCCCGACCGCCCGCAGCAGCCGGCCCGCCGCCGCCATCGCCCCACCCGGCGGCGGATCCAGCAGGGCGAGACCCGACGCCCCGGGATCACCCCAGCAGGCCGCCTGGAGCGCGAACGCCGTCAGGTCGGCCACCTTGATCTCCGGCGCGGGGAAGCGCGGCAGGCGGGCGTTCTCCGCCTCCGCCCAGCAGCGGTACACGACGCCCGGCGCCTCACGCCCGGCCCGCCCGGCCCGCTGCCGGCCCGCCGCGACGGACGCCCGCACCGTCGCCAGCGCGCTCAGCCCGCGCGCGTGATCCACCCGCGGCTCGCGCGCCAGGCCCGAGTCCACCACCACCCGCACGCCCGGCACCGTCAGCGACGACTCGGCGACGGACGTGGCCAGCACGACCCGGCGACGCTCCCCGGGAGCCAGCACCGCGTCCTGCACCGCCGTGGGCGCCCGTCCGTGCACCTGGAGCACGTCCACCCCCTCCAGGTCCGCGAGCCGTCCCGCGACCCGCGCGATCTCGCCGACCCCGGGCAGGAAGCACAGGACGTCCCCCGGATGCTCCGCCAGCGCCCGCCGCACCACCGACGCCACGTGCGCGAGCAGCGCGGGGTCCACCGACATGCCGTGCGGCGGCCGCACCGGCCGGACCGGAGGCGCCCACACCACCTCGACGCCGTACGACGAACCGTGGGCCTCGACCACCGGCGCGCCCCCCAGCAGCCGGGACCAGCCCTCCGTGTCGGTCGTCGCCGACGCGGCCACCAGCCCCAGCTCGGGGCGGAGCGTCTCGCGCACGTCCCACAGGAAGGCGGCCGCCGTGTCCGCGTCCAGATGCCGCTCGTGGCACTCGTCCAGCACCACCACGTCGACCCCGGTCAGCTCCTGGTCGCGCTGGAGACGCTGGAGCAGCACCCCGGTGGTGACGACCTCCACGCGCGCGTGCCGCCCGACGACGCGCTCGCCGCGCACGGTGAACCCGACGCTCCCGCCGGTCCGCTCACCGAGCAGCCACGCCATCCGCCGGGCCGCCGCGCGCGCCGCGATCCGCCGCGGCTCCGCCACCACCACCCGCCGGACCGGCCCCCCGCCCACCAGCCCGGCCAGCGCGAGCGGCACCAGCGTCGTCTTCCCGGTGCCGGGCGGTGCCGCCAGCACGGCGGTACCCCGCCCGGCCAGGGCGTCGTGCAGGGCGGGCAGGGCGGCCCGCACGGGCAGCGCGTCCAGGGCGTCGTCACGGATCACGCCCCCAGTGTCGTACGCCCGGGGAAGCGCCCCCGCACGCGCGTGCGGGGGCGGGAGCGAAGGACGGTGGTCAGTCCCGCTCGCAGACGAAGATCGCCGTACCCGGGATCAGACCGCCGCGCAGCGGGGACCAGCCGCCCCACTCCGCCGTGTTCCAGGCCGGCCACTCCGGCTCGACCAGGTCCACCAGCCGGAAGCCCCCCGCCACGACGTCACGGACCCGGTCGCCGATCGTCCGGTGGTGCTCGACGTACACCGCCCGGCCCTCGTCGTCCTGCTCGACGTAGGGCGTGCGGTCGAAGTACGACGAGGCGACGGACAGGCCCTCGGGGCCCGGCTCGTCGGGGAAGGCCCAGCGGATCGGATGGGTCACCGAGAAGACGAAGCGCCCGCCCGGCCGCAGCACCCGGCGCACCTCCTTCAGGACCAGCACCGGGTCGGCGACGAAGGGCAGCGCCCCGTACGCGGAGCAGGCCAGGTCGAAGGAGCCGTCCGCGAACGGCAGGACGGCCGCGTCGGCGCACACCAGCGGGAACGCCGCGCCGATCCGCAGTGCGTGCTGGAGCTGGCGGTGGGAGACGTCCAGGGCGACCGGACGGGCCCCCTGGGCGGCCAGCCAGCGCGCGCACTGGGCCGCGCCGGCGCCGATCTCCAGGACCGCCTTCCCCTTCAGGTCCTCCGGCGGGCCGAGCAGCTCGGCCTCCACCTCGTCCAGGCCCTCGGGACCCCACACGAAGCGGTCGTCGCCGAGGAACGTGCCGTGCTCGATCTGGTACTCGTCCGCGTTGCGGTCCCACCAGCCGCGATTGGCGCGCGCGCTCTCCGCGACCCCGGCCTCGCGGCGGGTGGCTTCCGGCTCGAACGCCGGCTCGGACGATACGGGCTCTTGGATGATCGGCTCCCTCGTCGTACTCTTCCGTCCAACCCGACTCGGGAGGCGCCCCCGCGGTGTCACCGGGAGGGCTTCCTGCGGCCTGCGTGGCCTCGGAAGAGAGGTTCTGTGCCGGGATTGCGGCGATCTGCCCCGGGTGTGCGCCTTCGCGCATTGACCCTGCCCGGCTGCCCCCGTATGCTACAAGTTGCGCTGCGGGCCTGCGCACCTCAGACGTAGCAGGTCGTGCTCGCATCTGTATGTATGTCCCCTCGGTTGTCGAGGCGCCGTCGCCGTTTCGGTGGGCGCTTCCTTGGCTGTCCGGCCTTCTGCAGAGCGAAACGGGCTCCCGGCGTAAGCAGTACCTACGACTCTCTGTCCGTACCGGAGCCCTTTCCCACATGACGAGCAGCACCGAGACCACCGCCACCACCCCGCAGGTTGCGGTCAACGACATCGGTAACGAGGAAGCCTTCCTCGCCGCGATCGACGAGACGATCAAGTACTTCAACGACGGCGACATCGTCGACGGCGTCATCGTGAAGGTCGACCGGGACGAGGTCCTGCTCGACATCGGTTACAAGACCGAAGGTGTCATCCCGAGCCGCGAGCTCTCGATCAAGCACGACGTCGACCCGAACGACGTGGTCGCCGTCGGCGACGAGATCGAGGCCCTCGTTCTCCAGAAGGAGGACAAGGAAGGCCGCCTGATCCTCTCGAAGAAGCGCGCCCAGTACGAGCGCGCCTGGGGCACCATCGAGAAGATCAAGGAAGAGGACGGCATCGTCACCGGTACCGTCATCGAGGTCGTCAAGGGTGGTCTCATCCTCGACATCGGCCTCCGTGGCTTCCTGCCGGCTTCCCTCGTCGAGATGCGCCGTGTCCGCGACCTCCAGCCCTATGTGGGCAAGGAGCTCGAGGCCAAGATCATCGAGCTGGACAAGAACCGCAACAACGTGGTCCTGTCCCGCCGCGCCTGGCTGGAGCAGACCCAGTCCGAGGTTCGCCAGACGTTCCTCACCACCCTCCAGAAGGGTCAGGTCCGCTCCGGCGTCGTGTCCTCGATCGTCAACTTCGGTGCCTTCGTGGACCTGGGTGGCGTCGACGGTCTCGTGCACGTCTCCGAGCTCTCCTGGAAGCACATCGACCACCCCTCCGAGGTTGTCGAGGTCGGCCAGGAAGTCACCGTCGAGGTCCTCGACGTGGACATGGACCGCGAGCGTGTCTCCCTGTCGCTGAAGGCGACCCAGGAAGACCCGTGGCAGCAGTTCGCCCGCACCCACCAGATCGGCCAGGTCGTGCCCGGCAAGGTCACGAAGCTGGTTCCGTTCGGTGCGTTCGTCCGCGTGGACGAGGGCATCGAGGGTCTGGTCCACATCTCCGAGCTGGCCGAGCGCCACGTGGAGATCCCGGAGCAGGTCGTCCAGGTCAACGACGAGATCTTCGTCAAGGTCATCGACATCGACCTCGAGCGTCGTCGCATCAGCCTCTCGCTGAAGCAGGCCAACGAGGCCTTCGGTACCGACCCGGCCTCGGTCGAGTTCGACCCGACGCTCTACGGCATGGCCGCGTCGTACGACGACCAGGGCAACTACATCTACCCCGAGGGCTTCGACCCCGAGACCAACGACTGGCTCGAGGGCTACGAGACCCAGCGCGAGGCGTGGGAGCACCAGTACGCCGAGGCGCAGACCCGCTTCGAGCAGCACCAGCAGCAGGTCATCAAGTCCCGCGAGGCCGACGCCGCTGCTGCCGCCGAGGGTGGCGAGGCCGCCGCTCCGGCCGCGTCCGGTGGCGGTGGCGGTTCGTACTCCTCCGAGGGTGCGGACACCTCCGGTGCCCTCGCTTCGGACGAGGCGCTCGCCGCGCTCCGCGAGAAGCTGGCCGGTGGGCAGAGCTGACGCCCGCTGAGCAGTAGCTCATGACTGAGGGCCCGCACCTTTCGAGGTGCGGGCCCTCGGTGCTGTTTCCGGGCGGTGGCCGGTGCGCCCTCCCGACGGGGCGCCCGCGAAGAAACGTACGGGACACCCGAGGAGCTGACGGGCCGTAACCCGGCGGTGCGACGCTTTCCCCGGGCATCGGGACGCTGCCGTCGGCGGACGGTCGTGCCGGCCGCCGCCGCGAGGCCCGCACCCCGGCCCGCCCACCCCCGCACGCCGGCCGTGACCGCCCGCCACGCGCGTGCGCCCGCTTCCCGGCCCGGCCGGCCGACCGTCCCGCGCGGGCCGCACGACCCCGGGCGATCAGGGGGCGTGAGCCGGGAATGCCCCTGCCCTCCGGGGCGTTGTGCAGTACGAACACGAGGAGGAGCGGTCCAAGTGCTTGATCCGCAGGGTTTGTACGCATGGGAGCCGAAGGGGCTGGCCGTCGTCGACATGGCGCTCGCCCAGGAGTCGGCCGGACTTGTCATGCTCTACCACTTCGACGGATACATCGACGCGGGTGAGACCGGCGACCAGATCGTCGACCGGCTCCTCGACTCGCTGCCCCACCAGGTCGTCGCCCGCTTCGACCACGACCGACTGGTGGACTACCGCGCCCGCCGCCCGCTGCTGACCTTCCAGCGCGACCGGTGGACGGACTACGAGGAACCCGGCATCGAGGTCAGGCTCGTCCAGGACGCCACCGGAGCGCCCTTCCTGCTGCTGTCCGGCCCCGAGCCGGACGTCGAGTGGGAGCGCTTCGCCGCGGCCGTGAAGCAGATCGTGGAGCGCCTCGGCGTCCGCCTGTCGGTGAACTTCCACGGCATCCCCATGGGCGTGCCGCACACCCGCCCGGTGGGCCTCACCCCGCACGGCAACCGCACCGACCTCGTCCCCGGCCAGCGCAGCCCCTTCGAAGAGGCCCAGGTCCCGGGCAGCGCCGAGGCCCTCGTCGAGTACCGCCTCATGGAGGCCGGACACGACATCCTGGGCGTCGCCGCGCACGTCCCGCACTACATCGCGCGCTCCGCCTACCCGGACGCCGCCCTGACCGTCCTGGAAGCCATCACGTCCGCCACCGGACTCGTCCTGCCGAGCATTGCGCACGCCCTTCGCACCGACGCGCACCGCACGCAGACCGAGATCGACCGCCAGATCCAGGAGGGCGACGAGGAGCTGACGGCCCTCGTCCAGGGCCTGGAGCACCAGTACGACGCCGCCGCGGGCGCCGAGACCCGCGGCAACATGCTCGCCGAGCCGGTCGACATCCCGTCCGCCGACGAGATCGGGCGAGAGTTCGAGAAGTTCCTGGCCGAGCGGGAGGGCGAGGGCTGAGCGCCCTCCCGGGGCCTGCCGCGCGCCTCGCCGCCGGCAGGCCCTAAGCTTCCCGTCATGCTGAAGGTGGGCCTGACCGGCGGGATCGGCGCCGGCAAGAGCGAGGTGTCCCGGCTGCTCGTCGAGTGCGGCGCCGTGCTGATCGACGCGGACCGCATCGCGCGCGAGGTCGTCGCGCCGGGCACGCCCGGCCTCGCGGCGGTCGTCGAGACCTTCGGCGAGGGCGTCCTCGCCGCGGACGGCGGCCTCGACCGGCCCAAGCTCGGCTCGCTCGTCTTCGCCGACCCCGACAAGCTCGCCGCGCTCAACGCGATCGTGCACCCGCTGGTCGGCGCCCGGTCCCGCGACCTGGAGACCGCCGCCCCCGAGGACGCCGTCGTCGTGCACGACGTCCCCCTCCTCACCGAGAACGGCCTCGCCCCCCTCTACGACGTGGTCGTGGTCGTCGACGCCGACCCCGCCACCCAGCTCGACCGGCTCGTGCGGCTGCGCGGAATGACCGAGGACGACGCCCGCGCGCGGATGGCGGCGCAGGCGACCCGCGAGCAGCGCCGGGGAATCGCCGACATCGTCATCGACAACGACGTACCCCTGCCCGACCTGGAGCGACGCGTGAAGGACGTGTGGGCCGACCTGGTCCGCCGGGCGCGGACGACGGAGCGGGACGGCGAAGGGGCCCGTGAGCGGTCCGGTGAGCGGTCCGAGGAATAGCGGCCCGCGCCGCGCGCGTTGAACGCCATGAGTGAGGGAAGGAATTTTCCGTGCCCGAAACCAGCGGTTCGACCGGACGTACTCCGGAGACGCACGTCATCGACTTCCGTGCCGCCGAGCAACTGCTCGCCGCACGGGATCCGCGGGGCGCGGTGAAACTGCTCGACGGTGTCATCGCCGCGTACCCCGAGAACACCGCCGCCCGGCTGCTGCGCGCGCGAGCCTTCTTCGCCGCCGCGCAACTGCGGCCCGCCGAGCTGGAGTTCACGATCGTCCTGGAGCGCGAGCCGGACAACGCGTTCGCCCACTTCGCGCTCGCCCGCACCTACGAGCGGCAGGGCCGTGCCGACCAGGCGAAGAGGCACTTCCGCCTGGCCGCCGCCCTGGACCCGAACCCGCAGTACCTGAAAGCGGCACGGTTCGAGTCCTAGCGACTGCCGCATCCCGGGCGGTCGCCGCCTCAGGGACGACGCCGCTCCGGCGGCCGGTACGGCGGGACGTCCGGGCCCGGCTGGAAGTGGGACCCCTCGCGCAGATGCTTGGTGATCACCGACATGTCGACGGTGATCACGAGCCACAGCACCCCGCAGGCGACCGCCCACCCGGGACGCCCCACGAGCGCGAACGCGACCGTCCCGAAGATCGCCCAGAGCAGCCCCCACACACTCAGCCACAGCCGCATCCTGAGTGCACTGCGTGCCGTCACCGGCTCACTGCCCGTACGCATCGGGTCATCACTCCTTCTTGCAACGTACTCCCCGGGCCGGACGTTCTCCAGGGGACCAGGGGACCGGGGGACCGGGGGACCGGGGGACCGGGGGACCGGGGGACCGGGAGCCGGTGCCGGGGGCCGTAGGAGGCATGCTCTCCGCCGGCCGAGCCTTCGTCGAAAAGACTTCCTTCACTCGAACGAATGAACCTGAGAAGTGGTGGAACGGCCTTTCGGGCACGGGCCGTTGGGAGGGCATGAGGCGTGAAATGCGAGAGGGACACGAGGGGACGGGCCCCGGTGCCATCACCCCGGACGGCTGCGCGGTCGAGCTGTACATCCGCCTCCCGGTGGGCGAGGAACCCGACATCGTCACCGCCGCCGTACCCGCGGGCGCGCACATCCTGGAGCTGGGCTGCGGCGTCGGCCGCATGACCCACCCGCTCCTGGAGCGCGGGTTCGCGATCACGGCGGTGGACGAGTCCGCCGAGATGCTCGACCGCGTCCGGGGGGCACGCACCGTGTGCGGCCCCATCGAGGACCTGGACCTGCGTGAGACCTTCGACGCGGTGATGCTCGCGTCGTTCCTCGTCCACGCCGGGGACGAGGAGGTCCGGCGCGGCATGCTGCGCACCTGCGCGCGGCACGTGGCGCAGGACGGGTGTGTGCTGATCCAGCGGGAGGGCGAGAGCTACCACACCGACCTGCCCAGGGAGCGGGTCCATCCGAGCGGCTTCACCTTAAGGATCTTGTCATCGGAACCCGTCGGCGACGGCGTCAACTCGGTGCGCGCGGAGTACGTGTTCCCGGACGCGACATGGACCCAGACGTTCCGCGCCCGGCCCATGGGCGAGGAAGAGTTCGAGGAGGCACTGGCGGAGGCGGGACTGAGGGTGGACCGGTATCTGACGGAGGACCGGGTCTGGGTGCGGGCGGTGAAACGATGAAGTCCGGCGCAGAGCGATGAGTTCACGGCGGGGGAGCGGTCTGTCCCTCCGACAGCACCACGGACCACTTCCCCCAGGAGAAGACCTCCATGTCCGAGACCACGGCACCGCTCCCCTCCGCCGCTTCCGCCCCCTCCGCCCCGTTCGAGTCGGTGACCGCCGGACGCAGGCGCGCCCGCATCGCACTGCGCGGACTGGAGGTGCTGCTCGCTCTCTTCTACGGGATCGCCAGCGCACTGCCGAAGCTGATCGCCCACCCGTCGGCGGCCGAGGGCTTCGACAAGCTGGGCTGGGGCGACACCGGCATGTACGCCATCGGTGTCCTCGAACTGGCCGGCGCGATCGCCCTGCTGGTCCCGGTGCTCCGGTCGGTGGCCGCGGTCTGCCTGGGAGCGCTCATGGTGGGCGCGTTCATCGTGACGATCGTGGCCATGGACGGGCAGAACGCGGCGACACCGCTCATCCTGCTCGTCCCGCTGGCACTGATCGCCTGGGCCCGACGCGACTCCGTGCAGGACCTGCTGCGGCTGGTGCGGCGCACGCGGTGACCGGACCGTCCGGTCCCATGATCCCGGCGACCCCGCCTTACCGTGGACCCATGGACCCGGACGAACCGCTGGACCGCGCCCCCCTTCCCGCCCTGGACCGGCGGGTCGCGGGGTGCCGGGCCTGCCCCAGGCTCGTCGAGTGGCGGGAGGAGGTGGCCCACACGAAGCGGGCGGCCTTCGCCGACCAGACCTACTGGGGGCGGCCGGTGCCGGGGTTCGGTCCGGCCGACGTGCGATTGCTGATCGTGGGGCTGGCTCCGGCCGCGCACGGCGGGAACCGCACGGGTCGGATGTTCACGGGCGACCGTTCCGGAGACGTGCTGTACCAGGCGCTGTACGACGTGGGGCTCGCCTCGCAGCCGACCTCCGTGTCCGCCGACGACGGCCTCGCCCTGCACGGCGTGCGGGTCACCTCCCCGGTGCACTGCGCGCCGCCCGCCAACAAGCCGACCCCGCGGGAGCGGGACACCTGCCGGCCGTGGCTCGTCCAGGAACTGCGGCTGCTGCGGCCGACGTTGCGGGCGGTCGTCGTGCTGGGGGCGTTCGGCTGGCAGGCCGCGCTGCCCGCGTTCGCCGAGGCGGGATGGGCCGTGCCCCGGCCCCGGCCGGCCTTCGCGCACGGGGCGCGGGTACCGCTCGACGGCCTGGACCTCTTCGGCTGCTTCCACGTCAGCCAGCGCAACACCTTCACCGGGCGCCTCACCCCGGAGATGCTGCGGGAGGTACTGCACACGGCGGCGACGGCGGCGGGACTGGGCTGACCGTCCCGGCGTCGTCGGCCTGCTCCTGCCGACTTGCCGCTGCCGACCCGGCAGGTCCAGCCCCTGTCGGCCCGAACCCGCGTGCCTGCCGCCGCCCCCGCCGGTGATCGCCCTCGCCGCCGATAACCGCTGGACGGGCGCGGGCCGCGGACGCCAGCCTTGCTCCCGTGCGCAACGAACACCTGGGCCGTTTCACGGGGGCGGACTTCTGGCGGGCCGCGCCGGAAGCCCCGGCGGGTCCGCGGAGGTCCGCCATGTCCCGCACCGTCCATCACATCCGTCTCCGACACCGCAACCACCACCCGGCCCCCGGATCGGTCGGCCGGGCCGGCCTGCGCTCCGGGCACCGCCTCGTCCAGCTCCGTGTCACCTTCGAGGAGTCGGCCCGCGCGCGGCGCGAGGGACGCCGCCCGCGTCCCGTCCCCGTCCACCGCGCCTTCACCGCCCACACCTGGCCGCGCTCCCTGAACGCGGGAGTCGACGGCCCGTACGAGTCACGGGCCCGAGCCGCACTGGCCGTCTTCCGCACGACCGCCCGCAACCGCCTGCGAGCCGCCCCGCCCGGCGCTCTCCTCGACGCCGCCGAGGACCTGGACCACCCGCCGACCCGCCACCGCCACCGGAACATCTGGGACTTCTGATGGACGCCGCCTTCCTCCGCGCCACCACCGACCGCCTGGCCGCCCTCCCCGGCGTCCGCGCCGTCGCCCTCGGCGGCTCCCGTGCCGAGGGCACCCACCGCCCCGACAGCGACTGGGACCTCGCCGTCTACTACCGGGGCACCTTCGACCCGGCCGACCTGCGTGCCGTCGGCTGGGAGGGCGAGGTGTCGGAGATCGGCGGCTGGGGCGGCGGCGTCTTCAACGGCGGCGCCTGGCTCACCATCGACGGACGGCGCGTCGACGTCCACTACCGCGACCTGGACGTCGTCACCCACGAACTGGCGGAGGCGGAACAGGGCCGGTTCCGGGTGGAACCCCTGCTGTTCCACCTGGCGGGCATCCCGAGCTATCTGGTCGTCGCCGAGCTGGCGATCAACCAGGTGCTGCACGGAGAGCTGCCGCGCCCTGCCGCATACCCCGACAGGCTCCGCCGGACGGCGCGCGACCGCTGGTACGGCACCGCGAGCGCCACCCTCGCCTACGCGGCCGCCCACCACGCGGCGCAGGTCCGGCGCACGGAGGCCGCGGGGGCCCTGGCCGTCGCCGCCACGCAGGCCGGCCACGCGGTGCTCGCCGCGCGCGGGGAGTGGGTGACGAACGAGAAGCGGCTGCTGGAGCGGGCCGGGCTGGGAGCCGTCGACGCGCTTGTCGCGCGGATCGTCCACGGCAGCGTCCCGGAGGCGCTCGAACGGGCCCGCACGCTGTTCGGGGAGACGGTGGCCGCGGCCGCGCGCGCGTGAGGAGCCGCGGCCGGCGAGAAGCCGGTCCCCGGCAGTCGTGCGAGCGGTTGCGTTCATGAAGAACCCGGGGTCCGGCCCAGGTGTCACCTTCCCGAAACGCGGCCGTCCCACCTTCTCCTCGATCGACGCGTACCGTGGAGACACAGCCCGAGCACCAGCCCCGGCCACCGTCGCCCGAAGGCACACCCCCCCGCCCTCGCCCGAACGGAGCCCTGTGTCCCCGCGTTCCGCCGTTGCCGTTCGCACACTCACCGCCCTGCCGCCCTGGCTCGCGCACGCCCTGCGCGCCCAGCGCGGGCCCGTCCCGTGGAGCGCGGTCGTGCGCGGCGCGCTCGCCGCCGGGCCGTTGCTGCTCACCGCGGTCCTCGCCGGGCACACCTCCCTCGGGGTCGTCGCCGCCATCGCCGCCATGCTCGCCGGGATCAACGACCGCCCCGGCAGCCGGCGCGCCGCCGTCCGGCGGCTCGGGGCGCCCGCGCTCGCCGGAGCGGCCGGACTCCTTGTCGGGACGTACGCCGGCGACCACGCCGGCCCGGTCGCGCTGACGCTCCTCCTCACCGGTCTGGGCCTCCTGGCCGGCGGTGTGAGTGCCATCGGGCCCGTCGCCTCCGGGGGCGGGACCCAACTCCTCGTCGCCGCGGCGATCGGCGCCGGGATGCCGTTGCCCGACAGCGGCGGGGCCCGGGCCCTCGCCTTCCTCGCCGGCGCGGGATGGCTGATCGTGCTGCGGCTCGCCCTGCCCACGCCGGGCGCGTTGGCCGGAGACTTCCGCTTCGACGGGGAGCGGGCGGCCGTGGCCGGTGTGTACGAGGCCGTCGCCGCTCTCCTCGACGCCGCCGGCACCGAGCACGCCACCGCCCGCCGTGCCGCCCTCACCGCCGCTCTCGACCACGCCCAGGACGCCCTCGCCGGGCCCCGGCTGCGCCGCTACGCCAGTTCCGCTGCCGAACGCCGGCTGCACGCCCAGTACGCCGCCGCCCTGCCGCTCGCCGAGGCCGCCACCGCCCTCGCCTGGGCCGGCACCCCCCTCACCGGCCGGGCCGCCGAGGGACCCCGGCGCCTCGCCGCCGCCGTACGGGAGAGCGCGGCCACCGGGCCGTTGCCCGCGCCCGCCCGGTCCGCGCCCGCGCTGCGGGCTCTCGACGACGCCCTGCTCCGGGCCGCCGACGCCTTCGACCAGGGCGTCGGGTCGGACCTGCACACGCGTCGGCACGGCGCCCGGGACCTGCTGCGGACCGCGTTCGGGGCCGGCGGGCGGGAGTACGGGCTGCGGGTCGCCCTCTGCTTCGGCGCCAGCGCCGCCATCGCCCAGGCGCTGCACCACTCGCGCTGGTACGGGCAGCACACGCACTGGTACTGGCTGCCCGCCACCGCCGTCTTCCTCGTCAAGCCCGACCTCGGGCCGCTGGTCTCCCGCGTGCTGTGCCGAGCCGCCGGGACGGTTCTGGGGGCGCTGCTCTTCGCCGGGTTCGCCGCCGTGCTGCCGCGTCCGGAGGGGCTGGTCGCCCTGGTCGCCGTGTGCGGGGCGCTGATACCCGTCGCCACGCGCCACTTCGCCGCCCAGACCGCCGTCGTCACCGTCCTCGTCCTGTCGCTCGTCATGGTCGGTGGGGAGCCCCAGGCCTCCGTCGGGCGCATCGGTGAGACGCTGCTGGCCTGCGCGCTCGTCCTCATCGTCGGACACCTGCCGATGCCGGGGGAGCGCGGCGGGCACGTGCGCGCCCGGCTCGCGTCCGCCGCGGACGCCGCGCACGCCTACCTCGTACACGTACTGGACGGCCTGGACGGCTCCGACGACCACGCCACCCGCTGGACCCTGCGCCGCGAGGCCTACCGGGCGCTCGCCGAGGCCCGCGCCGCCATCGCCCTCTCGGCCGCCGAACTGCCCGCGCTCGCCCGGCACACCGAGGGCACCGACGAGGTCGCCGCCCTCCTCGAACGCCTCGTCGACACGACCACCGCCGCCGCCGTCCACCTCGACGACACCGGACGGCTCGACCGCCGCCACAGCGACCGGCTCACCGAACTCCTCGGAGAACTGGCCGCACACCGGGAACGGGTGGGGTTGCCGGCCCGCGTCACGGGCCTGGCCGTCGCGGTGTGACGGCGGTCCCGGACGGGCTGTCGTGGCCCGGTCCGGCCCAGCCCGGCCCGGACCGGCGGTCCGGGACACGGGGCGCCACGGCGCGACCCCGCGGTGGCCTGAAGCGCGCGGGGAGGCGACGGGTGACGCCACGATGCGTACGATTTCCGACGCACAGGGTAGCCGACGCGTTCAGAAGGTGACCTGATCCTCACACTCCGCGTTGAACTTGTGTCAACTGCGTCTCAGTAACGTCACTGACCGAGGCGTTCCCTCTCCGAAGAGCGTTAACTCCTACAGGTACAACGCTTATCGGAGGTGTGCGAGATGGTGAACGGGCGAACAGTGCTCGAACGCTTTCCCGCGGGCGGGCCGCGCGGATCGTGGCCCGCGGAGGAGTTCGCGCAGGCGCGGCGCATGGAGGGACTGGCCGCCGAGGTTGTCATGGACCTCGCGACCGACACGTTCCTGGTGGTCGTCCGGGGCGGCGAGGCCATCGACTGACGCCGCGGTCGGCCCGCTTTCGCGGCGGGCACCGCGCCCGTCGGCGGGCCGGCGAACGGCTCCGCCCGCAGCGCGTACGGCTCCGCATCCCTCCACTTCCGGCCGCCGACGGCCGGCGCACGGATCTTCTCGAAGACCTCCGGCCCGGCCCCGCGGGTCGATCAGGGCTGAGCGCCGAGCACCCGGACGCGCGTCACGCGCTGATCGGCCGCGACCAGGTGGGCGGTGTGTCCGTGAGGCGGCACAGCGTCAGATAGAGGGGGATGGGCGGGGTGTACGGCAGCGTGCCGTCCGGCCGGTGGATGAGGCCGGGGGCCTGCCGGGAGTCCGGCACGACCGCGCCCGTGGCGTACCGCGCGGGGGCGGGCCAGTCCAGGGCGTAGTCGGAGTCCGACGGGACCAGCCACCACCAGTGCGCCTCGTCGGCGTACACGCAGCCCACACGTGGGAGGCGGGGCATGACCAGCGGACCCAGCCGCGCCGGGACGGCCACGGCGTCGCAGCCCAGCGGGGCCGTCATCCCCTCGGGAACGGCGATCCGGTGCGGGGCCCGCGCGGTGTCGCCGCCGGGGCCGCGCCCCAGGCGGACGAGCGTGTCCAGGTTGAGCACCCCGATCCGGCCGGGGGCCGCGCTCACGCCGTGTCCCGGCCGCGCGGGGGGAAGCCCGCAGAACCCGCGCCGGGGTGCGGGCGCCGGGCGGGCGCCCCGCTCGTCGTGTCGAGCGCGTGGTCGGTGCGGTCGGTCGGCCTGGACGGTTCGCCGGTCACCGGGCCGTGGTGCCACTGCGGCCCGACGCGCGGCAGGGGGCCGTCGGACGGGTGCGGGAGCCGGCCGAGAGGGCCGCCCGACCGGGGGTCGGCCCGACCGTCGGTGGCGGGTGTGTGATGGGGCCAGTGCGTGTGGCCGGGGGCACGGGCTTCCGCACGGCTTTCCGCGGGGTGCGTCCGGTGTGCCTGTTCGGCGGGCTCGGAGTCACCGTGCACGTCGTGTCCGTGCCGGACGTCACCGTGCACCGGGTGTCCGTGCCGGGCGTCTCCGTGCCGGAGGTCGCCGCGCCTGGCGCCTGCGTGCCGGGCGTCTTCGTGCCGGGCGTCTTGGAGTCGCGCGTCCGCGTGCCGTGCGTCCGCGTGATCACTGTGTTCGGTGGGGGCCTCGTCCTCGTCGTCCGAGCCGTCGGCCGGGTCCGGCTTCGGGCGGGCGCCCCAGCCGAGGTCGGCGCGCGGCGCGGGGACCCGGTCGGCGTCGGAGGCGTCATGGGCGGCGAGGTCGTCCTGCCGCCCGGCGGAGTGCTCGAGGTGGCCGGTGTGCTCGCAGGGGGCGGCGTTCCCGGAATGCCTGGCGTGCTCGGGGGAAGCGGGTTCTCCGGAGTCCTCGGAGGCGGCCCGTCGGGTCAGGTCCGCCCAGACCAGCAGTCCGGGGCCGTGTTCCTGGGCGCCCCAGGAGTGAGAGAGGGCGTCGACGAGGAACAGGCCCCGCCCGTGTTCCTCCTCGGGGCGCTGCGGCGAGGGATGCGGCTCGCCCGGCGCGCAGCCCTCGTCGCGCACGGCTATGCGCACGAGGTCGTCACCGTCGTACAGCTCGCAGACGACCACGCCGCTCGCGGTGTGCACGATGGCGTTGGTGACCAGCTCGGATATGACCAGGGCGGCCGTGTCGCAGGTGTCCTCGCACACCGACCAGCCGGCCAGCCGGGCCCGCGCCAGGCGTCTGGCCCGCGCCGGGGAACCCGGATGCGCGGCCAGTTCGAATCGGAACCGGCGCTCGGCAGCGGCCTGGTCGAGGCCCGCTTCCTTCCCCACTCTCGAATGCGCTCGACCGGGGGAACCCGCATCGGCACCGAGACCCTGGGGGTGGCCTGCGGCGGCGTCTGTTCCTAAGGGCGCGGACGGAATCACGCTTGCCACTATCGCCCCGCCGTGAACACTTGGCAAGTGTCACTCTGAAAAATGCAGAGTGCTGTGTGACGCGGTGAAGGGCCGTGGCACACTGCTCGCAACAGCATGTCGAGCGGCGCCAGTTGGGATCACGGAGACCCGTACTTATTCGTACGTTTCTTCGAACGAGGTCTTCACGTGGCGCCGCAGGGCTGTTGGGAAGTTTTCGTGACCGCCCGGCCGGGCCAAGTGAGCCGTCGGCCGGGCTCTTCGTGGAGGTGGAGCGTGAGCGAACCGCGGTCCGCGCCGACGGTGGGGCAGGTCGTCCTCGGCAGGCGCCTGCTGGATCTGCGGGAACGCGCGGGACTCAAGCGCGAGGAGGCCGCCCGCATCCTCCGCGTCGCACCCGCCACGGTCCGCCGTATGGAAATGGCCGAGGTCTCCCTCAAGATCCCCTACCTCCAGTTGCTGCTGAAGGCGTACGGCGTCACCGACGCGGAGGCCGAGGGCTTCGTCCAGCTCGCCGAGGAGGCCAACAGGCCCGGCTGGTGGCAGCGCTTCCACGACGTGCTGCCCGGCTGGTTCTCGATGCACGTCAGCCTCGAGGGCGCGGCCGCCCTGATCCGCCAGTACGAACCGCACTTCGTCCCCGGCCTGCTGCAGACCGAGGACTACGCGCGCGGGGTGCTGAGGTCCGGAGCCATCGGCCAGACCCGGCCGGAGGACATCGAGCGCCACGTCGACCTGCGCATGCAACGCCAGGGACTGCTCACGCGTGAGGACGCGCCCCGGCTGTGGGTCGTCATGGACGAGACCGTACTGCGCCGCCCGGTGGGCGGCCCGGAGGTGATGCGCGCGCAGATCGACAAACTGCTCGACGCCACGAAGCTGCCCAACGTGACGCTGCAGGTCGCCCCGTTCTCCTCGGGGCCGCACCCCGGCACGTACGGGCCCTTCGTGCTGTTCCGATTCGCCATGCCCGAACTTCCGGACATGGTCTACAGCGAGTACCTGACCGGCGCCGTCTACCTGGACGCGCGCACCGAGGTGGCGACCCACCTCGAGGTCATGGACCGCATGGCGGCACAGGCCGCTACGGCACATCGCACGAAGGAGATCCTCCGGGATCTCCGCAAGGAGCTGTGAATGGAACGCATCAAGTCCCCCACCAGGCCGCGTGGCCGCGCTCAGCGGATCTACAACGGCATGCCCGCGAGGGAACTGGGCAGCGAGGGCTGGCACAAGCCGTGGAGCGGCGGCAACGGAGGCAACTGTCTGGAGGCCATGAAGCTCGCCGACGGCCGGATCGCCGTCCGCCAGTCCACCGACCCCGACGGTCCGGCGCTGATCTACACCTCCGACGAGATGACGGCCTTCATCCAGGGAGCGAAGGCGGGAGAGGCGGACTTCCTGTTGTCCTGAACCGACCCGCCTGTTCCTTCTTCCTGCGCACCCTTTGCTCAACTTCCTTATCTTGGTACTGACTTGATCATTATTCGTGTCACATGCTTATGGAGTTCCTCATGACCGGGCAGGACCCCACCGGCGCCGTCGAGATCGACACCAGCAAGCCACACCCCGCGCGGATGTACGACTGGTACCTCGGCGGCAAGGACAACTACCCCGTGGACGAGGAGATGGGCCGGCAGATGCTGGCCCTCGATCCCCGCGTCCCGGTGATGGCCAGAGTCAACCGGGCGTTCATGCACCGCGCCACGCGCTGGCTCGCGGGCCACGGCATCCGGCAGTTCCTGGACATCGGCACCGGCATCCCGACCGAGCCGAACCTCCACCAGGTCGCCCAGCAGGTCGCGCCCGACGCCACCGTCGTCTACTGCGACAACGACCCGATCGTCCTGGCCCACGCGGCCGCCCTGCTGCGCAGCACCCCCGAGGGCGTCACCGAGTACCTCCAGGCGGACGTCCGGGACCCGGCCACCATCATCGAAGGCGCCAGGAGGATCCTGGACTTCGAGCGGCCCGTGGCGCTGTCGCTCATCGCCCTGCTGCACTTCGTCTCCGACGAGGACGGGGCCCACGAACTGGTCGACCGGCTGCTCGCCGAAGTCCCCTCGGGCAGCTACCTGATGATGACCCACGCCACCGCCGACTTCACCCCGGAGGAGTCCGCGGCGGCCACGGCGAAGCTCAAGGCGGCAGGCGTCACGCTGGCACTGCGCTCGCGCGACGAGTTCGGCCGCTTCTTCGACGGACTGGAACTGGTCGAACCCGGTGTCGCGGTGGTGCCCGAGTGGCACCCCGAACTCGGCGAGCCGGTGCCGGGCCAGGACGACGGCGTCGTCCCCGGCTACGGCGCGGTGGCACGCAAGCCCTAGTAGGGCTTGGTCAGGTCGATATGGGTGTGGGTATGTCGCGGTGGCAGGTGGGGCAGGCGCCGGTCCAGAGGGCGAGGAGTGTCTGCAGCT
>NZ_JBFBCB010000074.1:0-25102 GCF_040682975.1 Streptomyces sp. NPDC051051 | reverse complement strand
ACGCGAACCCCGCAACTACCTGGCCTTTCTCGGCCTCGCAGCCGCCCTCTGCTGCTACAAAAGACTCGTCCGCCTCACCACATAGGACACGGTCTAAAGCGGGTGTCGCAGGTTCGGATCCTGCCGGGGCACACGGCACAGGGCCGGTTCGAGGGCTTGATCCTTCGAACCGGCCCTGCTGCGTGATCACATCTGTGCCACGCGCGGACCATGAAGTCCGGTGTGCTTCTACCGCACCAGTGCCCTGCCGTCAGCCTTCATGGGACACCCTCGGGCGGGTGACCGGCACGACGGTGAGGAGGTCGTCCAGCCCTTTGAAGTCGTCGGGGTTGGTGGTGAAGAGGGGAAGGTCCTCAGCCACGGCGATGGCAGCGATCATCAGGTCGGCCACCCGGCGGCGCGGCTTACGGCCGGCGCTGATCACTGCGGCACAGATACGGCCGTAGATGCGGGCCGCTTCGGCATCGAAGGGGATGGGGTCGAACTCGTTCTCGGCGCGTTGCAGGACGTCGAGCCTGCGGGCGCGTTCGGCATGTTCGTCGTAACTGCTCTGTTCGTCGTTGCGGCGAACCTCGTGCGGACCGGCGGACAGCTCGGCCAGGGTGATGGCGGTGATCGCCATTTCGTCCGGCAGCTCCTCGGGGGCCACCCAGCGGCGCAGAATCATGATGTTGGTGTCGAGGAGGCCCTGCCGATACGTCGAGCGGTCAACGGTCATAGGGATCGTCCGGGTAGGTGTCGGCCGTGGCGTCCTGATCGGCGCGGAACCTGTCAAGGTCGATGCCGGGGGCGGTCCTGGACATCGCGGCGAACTCCTGGCGGGAGACGAACCGACGGCGTCGACGCAGCGGGACGAGCTGGCCGATCGGATGTCCGTCGCGGGTGACGGTGAACGACTGACCGCCCTGTATGGCATCCATGATCTCTCGGGACCGGCTGCGCAGATCCCGTTGGGTGATTTCGGGCTGAACGCTCATGTCAACCAAGGTAGCACCCAGTGCTACCAGGTAGCACACGACGGCCGAAGGCTTGCGCCGACAAACCTTCGGCCGTAGCGGCCGGGTAGGGCTTCCGCTGATCGATCCGGCTGGAGCCACGGGTGAGAAGGCACCTGACATCCACAGCTGACATCAACGCTGTCGGACGGGGGCGCACGCCGGCGACTCCCGCTGATCGTCGCGCCAGTCGACGACAGCAGTCGGACCGTGCTCGGACCGAACTCCTAAAGCGGGTATCGCAGGTTCGAATCCTGCCAGGGGCACAGAAGAAGGGCCGGCTCAGGAGGGTTTCCTCCTGGGCCGGCCATTCGTCGTGTCCGAGGTCGTGCCGCACGTGTGCCAGATCCTGCGGGGAACCACGCGGCGGCAGGGCCGTTGCGGAAGGCTGTCGCCGACCCCGCCGCATCCGTGGTTGGAGGCCCCGTCCGACCGGGCTCAGTCGCGCGGACGGCCGGTCCGGGTCAGCCGCTCTGCCGTTTGAGTTCGCGTACCGCCGCGGGCAGTGCGAGGCACAGGGCGAAGGAGGTCGCGAAGCCGCCTCCCCCTGCCAGAACGACATCAGTGGGGCCGACGCCTGACCGGAGTACCAACAGGCTCACAAAGAGGCCGACCACCATGGAGCAGGCAACGTACAGGGCCAGCCACAGGTGCCACGTACGTACGGAACGGGCTGTCGATTCGGGCATGGACGTAGGACCTTTCGAGAGTTACGGGCGGGAAGGAGAAGGGACGCGCAGGGGAGTTCAGCGGTGGCAGGCCGTCACAGCGGCTCGACCGAGCCATGCAGCAGGTGTTCGGCGATTTCGGCCCGCAGGCGACCCAGTGCCGAGACGTACGAGGCGTACGCGTCGACGCGTCGGCCGAGCTCAACGAGAAGATCCACGCTCCGCCGCTGCTGCCCGATCGGCGGGAAACGCACGGGAAGGTGGCCCAGCGCGGCAGAACTCAGTGACGGGGCTGCCGTGGCCGCTGCGCGGTGGGACATCCACTCGCGCGAGTGGCGAAGGCCCAGGTAGGCATGGAGGTACAGGGCGTCGATCTCGGCATTTGGGCGGACGCGCAGACGCGTTACGTTCGAGCTCAGCAGCCATCCGGCCTGTGTGCCGGAGACCAGCGCGGGTCGCTGCTGCGCGCCCGTGCGCACGCAGACGATGTCGTTCGGGAGCAACTCGAACTTCTTGAAGCGCTCGGCCGTCTCCCACGGCACGCGGTCCCGGGTTTCGTCCGCGATCCTCCCGTCAACGAGATCCTGCGGGAAGACGAGCGGAATGCCGGCGTCCGCCGTACGTGCCGTTGCCGGCAGGCGGGTGTACGACGGGCCGGGCTGAATCTCGCACAGGTCCTGGAGCACTGCCTCGGTCCAGCCGCCGGGTCCCGAACCCCTGCGGTAACCGCTCCCCGCTTCCCTCGCCCGGCGCTCCAGCCGACGCAGCTCGTCCGTCTGCTCCACCACCACCTCACTGGCTTGGAGCAGTTGGGCCGTGACGGGAGCGGCCCCGTAGTTTCCGCTCCCCAGGTAGTCGGCAGGACGGAGTGAACACTCCCCGTCGGCGACGACCTCGCGGGCCACGACGACAGCGGAGAAGCCTCTCTCGGCAGCACGCACCGCGTACTCGCTGTCCTGGTACCGCTCCCCGTCGAGCCATGGGCGGACCACGGCCGTGATCGCGTCACGATCCGTGTCCCGCAGCACGCGCCGGCGCCGGACCTTCGTCCCCAACTCCTGGGCGTCGACGAACAGGATGCCCTCCCTCGCCGGATGCTCCGTTCGTCGCAGCACCCACAGGGACACCGGCACGGGTGTCGCGGAGAACAGATGGGACGGCACCGTGATGACACACTCCACGGCCCACCCACGGACAAGGGCTCGGCGGATCTCGCGCTCGGCGATGTTCACCGAGTTGCCCGCCTTGACCGGCATGACCACCACGGCCCGACCACCGGGTACCAGCGCGCCGAGGGCGTACTGCACCCAGGCGAGATTGTCATTGCCCTGGGGCGGTGATCCGTACGGCCAGTGTCCCGTCCGGCGCCCGGGGCCGGGTGCGTCGCTCATGTTGAACGGAGGGTTCGTCAGCACCACGTCGACACGGTGATCGCGGTTCGGCGGCCATCGGTCAGACCGGGTACTGGTCAGCCTCGGCCGTACGCCGAGGTGGAGAAGGTACAGACTTGCGACCGCTTGCAGCCGTCCGTCGAGGGTTTCGCCGTACACGGTCCCCAGCGCGCCTCCGATGTGGCGGTGCGCGGCCGCCAGCATCTCTCCCCCTCTCATGTAGGGGTCGAGCACCGTGGCCCTCTGTCCCGGGGTCAGTACGAGTGCCGCGGACAACGAGGCCAGGCCCACCGGGCTGCAGAACTCCGAGCTCTGCAGCCCTTCCCGGGCGCTGAAAGACTCCCACACGAGCTGGAACGCACCGGCGCCTGTGCCTGCCGCCGTCCGGACCGCCGTGGTGAGGTCGTCCCAGCTCCGCGGTTCCAGTTGCAGCAAGCTGCTGCGCATGTCGGCGCGGTCGCCGTTCCGGCGCAGCGTGTCCTGCGCCGCCTCGCCGAGGGAACGGAGCAGTGACTGCACGTCTCGGGCCCCTCGACCCGCCGACATCGCGTCCTCGATGCGGCGCCACCGCTCCGGTTCCGCATGTCGTACGTACATGACGATGAGACAGAGATTCACGAAGTCCGCCATCGTCGCCGGGCCTCGGACCCGGTCCGCGAGTCGGCCCATCAGCTGCTCGACGGCCCTCTTGTCCTCAGCCCCGATGCGCTGAGTACGGCCCACGGCTTTCGACTCTGCGGACGGTCGATCACTGCTGGTCCGGCGGAACCGGTCGGCGTAGGTGGTTCCCGCCTGCTCCCCTTCCAGCAACTGCGACGGAGGAATGGTGCGGTTCGTCAGCCACCGTGCGATCTCGGCCTCGTGGAAGAGTTCCGTATCGCCGGAGCGCACAGGGGTGGGAAAGTCCTTGTGCCGCCGGGCCCAGTTCGACACCGCCGGACGCTTCACGCCCGCGCGCTCGGCGATCTGGTTTCGGGTGACAAGACCGGTTTGCTCATCGTGCGCCAACTGCACGTCCACTCCTGGTTGTTGGGCCGGCTGGGGTTTCGATGTGAGGACCGTACGAGGAAAGCGACGTACGACCCAAGCGCGCATGCGGAGTGCTCAGTGAATCCCTCCTTCGCGGAGTGGTGGACAACCCTCTTGCAACAACCGCGACAGATCCGAAAGAAGCATGTGAGAGCAGGTTCGACGACGACTTGGCGACCGGCTCCTCTCCCCGGATCTCACGATTACAGGGGTTAACAGAGAAGCAGCACATCTTCGAGGTCGCTGCCGGGGGCCCCTTCACCGCGGACGCCCACGGTCGACGGCGGCTCCACCGAGCGCTCTTGCCGGCTCCGTGCCCTGTGGTGGTGCAACGGCACCAGGGGGCTCCAGTGGCACGGCAGCACGAACCGGGGACGACCCGGGCCTCATCGAGGTACCGGGCATCGACACCGGCGCCGCTCCGCACGACGCGGCGGGATCATTACGGAAGTCGCCGGGTTCTCCGGTTCCCTCGCCGGTAGTGGTGGCCGCCCGGGTACACGCCTGACGGCAGAGCCGGGACCGGCCGCTGGAAGCGCAGACGCGTGATCAGGCAGGCGGCGGAGTCACGCACCTCGTCCTGTGGCGGAAGGCGGCAACGGGCCGAAGTCCGTGGGACGTATCGGTCGGGCTGGAGACAGTACGCTGGCTCCAGCGGGATCGGGCCCGCCGCACAGTGTCCGGGAGGCATGTCATGACTGCCGAAATGGTGGCCCCGGCGTGGATGCACGAGCAGATCACTGCCGAGGAGTACGAGTCGTGGTCCGAGGAGCAGTGCGCCGGCATCGAGATCGTGGACGGAATGGTCGTCGTGAGCCCTAGCGCGTCCAAGCGGCACAACCGGCTGGCCCGGCTCCTGGCGAATGCCCTGGACGCCGCCGCGGGGCCCGACTGGAACGCCGACACGGACTTCGACGTCCGACTGCAGGACGTCCCGCTGACCAATCGCCGCCCCGACGTCATCGTCTACCGCGCGGACACGATCGACGTCACGCCCACCCGGCCCGAGCACGTACTCCTAGTGGCCGAGGTAGTGTCGCCGGGCTCGGAGACCACGGACCGGATCGTGAAGACCGACCAGTACGCCAAGGCCGGAATCGGGTTCTACTGGCGGATCGAGCAGGCCGCGACGGGCACACCTCTGGTCTATACGTACCTGCTCGACCCCGCGACGAAGACCTACCGGAACGGGGACGTGTTCACTGGTGTCGTGAAGGTCGCCGCCCCCTTCGCCGCAGAGATCGACCTCAACCGGCTCTGAAGCGCTCGCACCGCAGGCGGGGCATGCTCGATCTGCCACGTAGCGCCCAGCGGACTTGCCCGGACCGTGTGCGAAAGCGATCGAGGCTTTTCGCACGATCGGGACACGGATGCATACAGTCTGCGCGGACGCCTCGACACGTATGGTCGGCCCGCTCGGCGATGTCGTGCCCATAGCGTGCCCTTGCGAGACGGTCAGCCGTCGCGCGCCTGGAGGTGTCGTGAAAGCCACCGCTCTCGTCAGTCCCGATCGGTTGTGGTCGGCGCAGGAGGTCTTGGTGCGTCCGAGTCCTGTCCCGGCGGCGGCAGGGGTCTACGGGTGGCACTTCACGCAGCCGCCCCATCCCGACCTGGAGGCCGGGCGCCTGCTCTACGTCGGGATAGCCCCGCGGTACATGGCGAACCGGACCAGTACCCAGAACCTCCGTAAGCGGGTGCGCTACCACTACCGGGGCAACGCGGCCGGCTCGACCCTGCGGCTCACCCTCGGTTGCCTGCTCGGGCTTGAGCTGCGCCGCGTGGGCAGCGGCAAGCGGATGACCTTCGGCAAGGCCGGCGAAGCCACCCTGAGCCAATGGATGGCGGACAACGCGCGGGTGTGCTGGATCGAGCAGGGCGAACCATGGGACCTGGAGTCACAGCTGATCTCCCAGCTCGACCTCCCGCTGAATCTCGACCAGAACCGCCACAACGCGTTCCACCACCGCCTGAAGGAACTACGGGCCCGGGCACGCCAGCGGGCGCGAGAGTTGCCCATCATCCCGTAGGCCGCCGAGCGGGCCGCCCGGTCGTCGCCTGGGCCGTCCGATGCCGCTCAGCAGCAGCCGACGACGACCGATGACGACCCCTCAAGTGCCCGGTCGTGCCGAAGCCGTCGGCGGGCACGGTCGAAGGAGTCCTCGTGGGGGGCCGGTGAACCCGTCATCGGCACCTGCCTTCCCGGGGTGTCCGCGTGGAGGCGGTCGGTGGGCCCGGCCGGGGTTCCGGGGCTTGGCCCGATCACGTCGGGGAGGCGGAATATCAGCGGCACGGGCCTTGTTGCTCGCCGTTGTCGATCAACAAGGAGGAGGCCCCGTGCCCGCGATCCTTCGGCCCCGCGCGCTGCGTTCCGGTGACCTGGTGGTCGTCACCGCGCCCTCGGGCCAGCTCGAGCCGGGTGAGGAACCACTGCTCGCCCGCGGTGTGGCGATACTCGAGCGGATGGGTTTCCGCGTGCGGGTCAGTCCGATGGTCGACCCGGCGCGGAATCGCTGGTGGGCCTCGGGCACTCCGGCGGAGCAGGCCGACGAGCTCAATGCTCTGCTCCGGGACCCGGAGGTGCGGGCCGTCGTCGCGCACACCGGTGGACAGGCGACCATCGGCTATCTCGATCTGATCGATCTGGACGCGATCCGGGCCGACCCGAAACCGATCCTCGGCTACAGCGACATCTCGCTGCTGCACATGGCGTTGTACGCCAGGACCGGCCTCGTCGGCTTCCACGCCGACATCGCCACCCACGGTTTCGGCAGCGACTGGTACACGCTGGGCGACGAGGCCCGCCGCTCCGAACTCGTCGACCTCTACACCCGTGTGCTCACCAAGGCCGAGGCGCCGGGCGTGCTGCCGGGGATGGGGGCTTGGGAGACTTGGCGGCCGGGCCACGCGCAGGGGCCGCTGTTCGGCGGCTTGCTGAACCGTCTGGTCCTCCTGCAGGCGACACCGTTCGCGCCGGCCGCCGAACGGTTCGAGGGCGCCGTGTTGTTCTGGGAGGAGCTGCAGCGGCCGGTCTCGCGGATCTGGAACGATCTTCAGACCTTGCGGCTGTCCGGTGTGCTGGACCGGATCGCGGGCATGGTGGTCGGCATCCCGACCGAGGTCACGCCCCACGAGGGCGGCGGAGAACGCGCGGACCTGCGCGACGTGGTCCTCGATGTCCTGGGCCGGCGTGACATCCCGGTTCTCGCCCAGGTCGACTTCGGTCACACCTCGCCGAACCTGCCGCTGCCCCTCGGCGTCCGCGCACACGTGGACGCGGACAACCAGACGCTGTCCCTGATCGAGCCGGCGGTCACGGAAGGCTGAGTTCCGTCTGCCGGCCATCGGCGCGGGCCCGGAGGGCCGCGACCCGCCGCGTTCCGCTTCACCGGGCTGCTCGCCCGCGACCTCAAGAGCTGCGACGGGCGGAGGTCGGCGCCGGCCGTGGGCCCCGGTCGGGTTCCTTGGCGGTTGCGACGGTCGTCTTCCTCTCCAGGCGGACGCGGAAGCGGCGGACGTGGGCGACGCCCAGGCTTTCGATCCGTGCTTTCGATCCGTGCTTTCGATCCGTCCGGCGCTGAGGAGGGGCACGAGGCAGAGCCGGACGTGCGCTTCGCGCTTGCCGGAGGTGCTGCTCGTCGAAGGTGCCGAGCTCGCGCCGAGGCCCGATGCCGTCGTCCAGCCGGTACGGCAGCCGACGCGGCCGGGTTTCGGCCAGCCTTTGAACGGGTTCGAAATCGGATGTCGCGTGATGATCCCCCTTGATACTGTCGCCGTCGCGCGCAGGACCGAGCGGCGGTTTCATGGCGCTCCCCCCTGCGTCGCTCACCCCGGGGAGGGGCTCTTTCGTGATTCGTCCGCCGGACAGACGGGCCACGCGTCGGCAGCGCGCGCTCGGCCGTATCGCTCTCACCGTCACGCTCACCGTGACCGTCGGAATCGGCACCGCTGCGGGGGGCGGCTGTCGCCGCCCCCCGACGCGTCCACCGATCCCGTCGTCATCAGCCCGGGCGCACGCTACGTGCCCCGCGCCATCATCGTCCTGAACGTCGGCGAGACCGGATTCCTCACCGCCCAGGAGGGTGACGACCGCCTCCGCTGGATCGACTACGCCACCGGTGCGACGACCGTCCTGGACCACCGGCTGCCCGCAACTCGTCGACCTGTCGGGCCGGTTCGGTGTGGTGAACCAGGCGTGGGGAGGCAAGCAGGCGGTCCTCCACTTCAAGGACGCCGACACCGGGAGCGTGCTCCTGAACCGGGAGCCGGTCGCGGCCTCCGTGGCCCGCCCGCACGGGCTGAGGCCGGCCGGGCGGAGTACGGGCGCCGCCGTTCAGCGGGCGTCCGTATCGGGCCCGCGGGCCGTGCGCGGCCCGATGGCCGGAGTGCTGGCAGCCGGTGTGCTGTTCGCGGCGCTGACCGGATGCTCGTCCACGGACGACACGGCGGGCGCCCGCTACGCCCAGGACTACGCCGGCCACGAACCCCTGCAGGTGCTCGGACACCCGTCCACCGGCTCACTCGGCGTGACGCAACAGCTCGTCCGGCGGATCGCGGACGGTTCCGCCGACGGGCTGGCGGCACTCGCCACCGGCGACGGCGGCGAGGACGTCGCACGCGGCACGGCCGACAACTGGATCAAGGCGTTCGGAAAGGGAGCGGGCGGGAAGGTCGCAGCCGACTTCCACGACGAAGGCTCCGAGCGTCAGACCGTCGTCCTGTACTTCCAGGACACCGGCCAGACGAAGGAGATCAGCGTGCGCCTCGACGGGAACGCGGGCGAGGACGGCTGGCACGTCCTCATGGACGAACCGTCCATGAAGGAGGCCACGGCAGAACCGACCTGGGCGCCCCGGACCCCGGGCGGTTCGGGATCTCCTCCCACCCGCTGACCCGCCCCCGGCATCGACGAGCCGCGGGGCCGCCGTCGAGCAGGAGGCCACGGAGCTGCGACTCCGGCCCGAAACGACTTCGCCGGTCTCCGTCCGCCAACCGGTCGACCTCCGGAGCGGGTCGGGGTCCGTCCCGCGGGGCGGCTGGGACGATGCGCGCATGGCACCCAGGGCAGGCACTGCCGAGAGTTCGGCGACGGCGCGCATCGTACTGCTGGCACTCGCGGCCGGTCAGTTCCTGATGGCGCTCGACAGTTCGGTCATGAACGTCTCGATCGCGACGGTGGCCGAGGACGTGGGCACGACGGTGACGGGTGTCCAGGGCGCCATCACGGCCTACACCCTCGTGATGGCGATGTTCATGATCCTCGGCGGCAAGATGGGGGCGCTGATCGGCCGCAGACGCGCGTTCATGATCGGCTGCGTCGTCTACGGCTGCGGCTCCCTGACCACGGCGCTCGCACCGAACCTGCCCGTGCTGCTGCTCGGCTGGTCGTTCCTCGAAGGGATCGGGGCGGCACTCATCCTGCCCGCGATCGTGGCGCTCGTGGCGAGCAACTTCGCCACCGAACGCCGTCCCGCCGCCTACGGTCTCGTCGCTGCCGCAGGAGCCGTGGCGATCGCGGTCGGGCCGCTCGTCGGCGGCATCGCGACCACGTACTTCTCCTGGCGGTGGGTCTTCGCCGGTGAGGTCGTCATGGTGCTCGGCATCCTGGTGCTCGCCGGCCGCATCGCCGACGCACCGGTCGGTGAACGTCCCCGCATCGATCTCGTCGGCGCCGTGCTGTCCGCGCTCGGGCTCGGGATCTTCGTCTACGGCGTGCTCCGCTCCGACGAGTGGGGCTGGTTCCAGCCGAAGCCCGACGCGCCCTCGTGGCTCGGGGTCTCGCTGACCGTGTGGCTGATGCTGGCCGGTCTGCTGCTGATCTGGCTCTTCCTCCGCTGGGAGGCCCGCACGGTGAAGCGGCGCAGGGAGCCGCTCGTCGACCCGGCGATGCTGCAGAACAGGCAGCTCACCGGCGGACTGACGATGTTCTTCTTCCAGTACCTCGTCCAGATGGGCGTCTTCTTCGTCGTACCGCTCTACCTGTCCGTGGCGCTCGGCCTGTCCGCACTCGATACCGGCGTCCACATCCTGCCGCTCTCGGTGACACTGCTGGCGGCCGCCGTCCTGATCCCCCGCTTCCTCCCGGACGTGTCACCGCGGCGGGTGGTGCGGCTCGGGACCCTCGCGTTGCTCGCGGGCGCGGTGTTCCTGATGGCGGCGCTCGACGTGGACGCGGGCGCGGAGATCGTCACCCTCCCCCTGCTGCTGATCGGGCTCGGCATGGGCGCGCTGGCGTCCCAGCTCGGGTCGGTCACCGTGTCCGCGGTGCCCGAGGCGCAGAGCGCGGAGGTCGGCGGCGTCCAGAACGCCGTCACCAACCTCGGCGCCTCGATCGGTACGGCACTCGCCGGATCGCTCCTGATCGCCGCGATGACGACTTCCTTCCTCACCAGCGTGGAGCAGAATCCGGCGGTCCCGTCCGAGGTCAAGGCCCAGGCGAACGTCGAACTGCAGAGCGGGGCACCGTTCTTGTCGGACGCCCAGCTGGAGTCCGCCCTCGACGAAGCGGGCACGGACGAGAAGGTGGCCGAGGCGGCCCTCGACGCGAACGAGGAGGCCAGGATCGACGGTCTGCGCGCCGCACTGGCCATCCTCGCCCTGACCGCCCTCCTCGCGCTGTTCTTCACCTCACGGATCCCGGACACCCAGCCCCGTTCGGCGGGGCCGTAGCCGCGGGACGGCCGGAACCGAGCCGTGTGCGCTTCACCGAGCCGTGTGCGCTTCACCGCTGCGCGCCCGTCTCCGCGCCCGTCGAGTTCGCTCGGTGGCGCGCCGCGGACGGGGAGAGGACTCTGGTGGTGGGGGCAAGGCGAGGGAGAGACACCCCATGGTTCAGAGCAACGACCACAAGGCCCGGACGCCGTTCCTTTCCCGGCCCGGCGTCCGCCGTCTCGCACCGTTCGTCGTGACCACCGCGATCGCCCTGATCTTCATCTTCGAGAACCGCGCGAGCGTCGAGATCCGGCTCCTCGTCCCGACCGTGACCATGCCGCTCTGGGGTGCCCTCCTGATCGCCTGGGGCCTGGGCATGCTCGCCTGCTTCTTCAGCGTGCACCGACGGTCGAAGCGGCACTGACGACGGGCGAGGCGGGTCCTCGGCGTCGGAACGGCCGGAAAGGGCGGCCGGAAGGCCGGGAGCCGGCGGACGGCGCTCCCCGTCTCAGGCCGACGCCCGCTTCGCGTCGTACTCCTCGCGGGCCTTCTCGACCGCCGGCATGCGTTCGTCGACCCACCGGCCCAGGGCGCGGACCTGTTCGGCGGCCTCCCGGCCGAGGGGGGTCAGGGAGTAGTCGACGCGGGGCGGGATCACGGGTTTGGCGTCGCGGTGGACCAGGCCGTCGCGTTCCAGCGTCTGCAGGCTCTGCGTCAGCATCTTCTCGCTGACCTTGCCGATCGCCCGGCGCAGTTCGCTGAACCGGTAGGAGCGGTCCAGCAGCGCGATCAGGATCAGGGTGCCCCAGCGGCTGGTGACGTGCTCCATGACCAGGCGGTGGGGACACGGGCCGTCGCCGCCCTCGCCGCGGACGCGGTCCACGAATGTCAGGTCGCTCGCTCCCATGCCCCTACGGTACTGGGGAGACGGCACTTCCCAACTGGGGAGACGGCACTTCCCAGCGGTGAGTGCCGGCCGCCCCACGGGCAACCGTTCCGCTGCGGAAGCGGCCCCGCATGCGGGTCACGTACCGCGTCCGTCGGCGATGCGGACCTCGGCGGGGCCGCGGACCTGTCGGCGGGAGGCCGCCGCCAGGGTCAGCGTCACCGTGATCGACGCGAGTGCCAGCGCGGTCATCGCCGTTGCGGGTGAGGTGAGTTCGGCCACCGCACCCGCCGAGGCCGCGCCGACGCCCTGGAGGGTGAGCATCCCCGCCGAGTGCAGTCCGAGGGCGTGGCCGCTGAGTTCGGCGGGTGTGAGGGCCATGAGGCGTTCCTGCTGGACCAGGCTCGCGCCGAAGCCGACCGAGGCGAGCGTGGCGCAGAGCGCGGCGACGGGCAGCGGCGGGTGCAGGACGAAGAAGACGTACGGGGTGGCCAGGAGCAGCAGGAGGGGGGTGGCCAGGCGGGTGCGGACGGCGGGCGGGAGGAGTCGGCCGACGGTGAGGTCGCCGGCCAGCATGCCCAGGGCCCCGCACGCGAACAGGGTGCCCGCGGCGCCGGGGTCGTACGACACGAAGAGGGCCTCGCAGCCGACGACCAGGCCGTTGGGGAGCCACAGGCCCAGGTAGACCAGGCGGCGGGGGCGGGACGACCACAGGACGGCGTTGGCCCGCCAGGTCGCCGCGACGGAGGGGCGGCCCGCGGCGCGGGGCGGGCGGGCGGTCAGGCCGAGGCGGGCGGTCGCGCTCGCGGTGGCGTGCAGGAGGGCGGCCAGGAGGAGGACCGTGCGGGGCGGGAGGGCGGTGACGAGGGCGCCGCCGAGGGCGTAGCCGGTGATCTGCGTCAGCCCGCTCATCATGTTGAAGACCGAACGGCCGGGCAGGTAGCCGTCCTTGGGGAGCATCTCGTGGAGCAGCCCCCAGCGGACCCCGCCGCCGAGTGCCGCGACGAGGCCCGTGGCGAGGACGACCGCGAAGACCGCCGCGACCGGCAGGCCGGGGACGGCGAGGACGGCCGTGAGGGCGGCGAAGGCGAGGGAGAGGCCGGCCAGGGCGGTTCTCGGCGGGAGGCGGTCGGCGCCGGAGAGCAGGAGGGTCGCGCCCAGGACCTGGACGAGGGACGGGCCGAACATGCTCATCGCCGACAGCAGCGGTGAGCCGGTCGCGCGGTGGACGAGGGTGCCGAGGGCGAGACCCGCGACCGTGTGGGCGGCGGTGTGGGCGGCGGAGGAGAGCAGGAGCGGGGTGAACTCGGGGGTGCGCAGGAGCTGTCGGTAGCCGGTCATGCGGGGAGTCTCGGGCGGCGGCGGTCACGGTCGTTACTGTTTCGCGGGAGCGCGAAACCTCGTGCGTCCCGCGTCGTGGGGGGGGTGAGGGCTTCATGGGCTGGTGGCAGGTGAACGCCGACACGCTGGCGGGCAGCCGGTTCGTGGTCTCGCCGCTGGCCGAGACCTTCGCGTGCCTGAAGCTGCTGCACGCGGGGGTGGGCGCGCATCCCGGCGAGACGGCGTGGCTGCGGGAGTGGCTGCCCGCCCATCGCGCCCGGCTGGCCGCCGACCCGATCACCGCCGCGCTCGTGCGGGCCGGGCTCGGCCGGGACTGGATCGCGGACTTCCTCACCCCCACGCCGAGGGACGGGGAGAGCTTCGGGGACGGTGTCGCCCGGGTCCGTGCGGTACGGCCCGCCGACGCCCGCGCCCATCTGCGGACCTCCCTCGCCGGACCGCTGCCGGGCCCTCTGGACCGCGACGACCTGCCCGAACGGGCGGCGGACCTGCTGACATGGGTGTGGGAGAGCGCCGTACGGCCCTCCTGGGAGCGGCGGCGCCGGGTGCTGGAGGCGGATGTCGTCGCGCGGACCGCGCAGGTGAGCCGGGGCGGCTGGGCGACCGTGCTGGACTCGCTGCGGCCGGGGACGCGCTGGCTGGGGGAGAGCCGGTTCCAGGTGAACCTGCACGAGTATCCGCCTCGGGAGATCTCCGGCGCGGAGCTGCTGTTCGTGCCGGTGACGCCTCGGGCCGGGTGGGTGTCGTGGGAGGAGCGGGAGCGGTACGCCGTCGTCTACCCCTGTTCCGGGGTCCTCGCCGCCGATCGGCGCGAGCGGGACGTGCCGGCCGCGCTGAGCGCGCTGCTCGGGCCCGGCCGGGCGGCCGTTCTGGTCCTGCTCGGGCAGGGGCCGCTGAGCACGACGCAGCTGGTCGCGCTGACCGGGCAGGGGCTCGGGTCGGTCGGGCGGCACCTGCGGGTGCTGTGGGACGCGGGGCTGGTGGAGCGGGGCCGGGTCGGGCGGTCGGTGCTGTACTCGCGGAGCGGGGCCGGAGAGGTGCTGGTGCGGGCCCGGCAGGAGTCGGGACCGGAGGAAGCAGAGGAAACAGAGGAACCGAAGGAACCGGAGGAGCACAGGGAGCGGAGGGGCCGCGGGCGCGCGGGACGGAGTGAGCGGCGCGACCGGGGGCAGCCCCCGCAACCCGTGTGCCGTCCGGCGGAGCTAGCATCCGGGGATGACTACTGATGCCGGTGCTTCCCCCCTCGATGTCGAGATCGGCGCCCTCAAGGGCGGTTCCGCGGACCTCTCGCAGTACGCGGGCCAGGTCGTCCTGATCGTGAACGTGGCCTCCAAGTGCGGGCTGACCCCCCAGTACAACGGCCTGGAGAAGCTTCAGGAGCGGTACGCCGCCCAGGGCTTCACCGTGCTCGGGGTGCCCTGCAACCAGTTCCTCGGGCAGGAGCCCGGCAGCGCGGAGGAGATCGCCGAGTTCTGCTCGGCGACGTACGGCGTGACCTTCCCGCTGACCGAGAAGACGGAGGTGAACGGGGACGGGCGGCACCCGCTGTACGAGCGGCTCGTCGGGTTCGCCGACGGCGAGGGGCACAGCGGGGACATCCGTTGGAACTTCGAGAAGTTCCTCGTCGGCCGGGACGGCACCGTCGTCGCCCGCTTCTCGCCGCAGACCGAGCCGGAGTCGCCCGAGATCGTCGCCGCCGTCGAGAAGCAGCTGGGCTGACCTGCCCGCTTGACCTTGCCCCTGGGGCAGGGCCGAGCGTTCCCGTCGCCGGGCGGACAAGGCCGCCCGGTGACGGAGGACGAGGCACCGGATGGACGACGACGCACTGCTCACCATCGGCGCGTTCGCTGCGCGGGCCCGGCTGTCGGCCAAGGCGCTACGGCTGTACGACCGGCTCGGGCTGCTGGTGCCGGCGCAGGTCGACGAGGTGAGCGGGTACCGCTACTACCGCGCCGGTCAGGTGGAACGCGCTCGGCTGGTGGCGCTGCTGCGGCAGCTCGACATGCCCCTCGCGCGGGTCGCCGAGGTGATCGGCTCGGCGGACGGCGCCGAGGCCGCCGACCGGCTCGCCGCCTACTGGGCGGACGTCGAGACGCGGATCGCCGCCCAGCGCACCCTCGCCGAGTACCTCCGTGGACGTCTGTCGGGGAGGAGCTCCGAGATGTACGGAACGTTCGCGGTCGAGACGGTCGAGGTGCCCGCGCAGGTGGTGATCGCCGAGAAGCGGCACACGCTGGCGGACGAACTGCCCGCCTGGATCGGCGCGTCGCTCGGCCGGCTGGAGGAGGCCGCGCGGGCCTGCGGGGGCGTCGCCGGGGCGCCGTTCGTCGTCTACCACTCCGAGGTGACGACGGAGAGCGACGGGCCGGTGGAGTCCTGCGTGCCGGTCGCCGACGAGACGGCGGCGCGGGCCTGGGCGGCGGCGCAGGGGCGCGGACGGGAGTTCGCGGTCCTGGTGGAACCGGCCAGGCGGCTCGCCTTCACCCGGATCGGCAAGGCACAGGTCGCGTACCCCCAGATCCTGGCCGCGTTCGAGGCGGTGGAGGCGTGGACGAGGCGGGAGGGCCTGGAGTACGACGGCCCGTGCCGGGAGGTCTACTTCGCCGACTGGTCCTCGGCCGGACCGCATGACCCGGTGTGCGACGTGGCGTTCCCGGTGCGGTGAGGCCGTAGCGGCGGGGAAGAAACCCAGCCCTCTCGGCAAGGACGGCGAGCTCGTCGAGAGGGCTCTTTTCGGTACCGCGTGGGACGTCGTACCGCGTGAGCGGTGGTGCCGCGTACGAGGTGGTCAGCCGTGGCACGGGCCGTGGGGTCGGAAGGTCTCTCTCCCTTACGCCTTGACCGAGGCGACGAAGAGGTTCCACGCGTCGGCGGGGAAGTCCAGCACGGGCCCGTCCTGGACCTTGGAGTCCCGTACGGCCAAGGCCGCGACGACCGGCGACTTGACCTCGACGCACGCGCCGTTGCCCGTCGAGTAGGAGGACTTGGTCCACGCGTCCGTGATGCCCTGACGAATTGCCATTTTTGCTCCGGGTTGCCAGATGTGATGAGTTGCTGCCGCCGTGCGGAGGCCCGACTGCGGGCCCACGGCACGGTTTCCGCCAACGGTGTTGATCGGTGGCGTGATCGACGCTACTCGCCACCCTCGGCGTCCGAAGCGACTATTCACTCGACCGGATGGCATATCCCAGGCGGGACTTCCATCCCGGCCGGGCGAGGGTGTACCGTGCGGCACTTTCCCGGCCGGGAGGTTCCCGGGAGCACGTCAGAGGGTGTACTGCTTGGCGATGTCGGCGATGAACCGGCGGGACTGGTCCACGTTCAGGGCCTGCGCCCGCAGGTGCTCGTACATCACGCTGTACTTCTGGACGTCGTTCGGCTTCTCCAGGTACAGGTCGCTGGTGACACCCTCGATGTAGACCACGCTGGAGTCGGCCGCGTCGGGGAACTCCAGGATCGCGTACTGGCCGTTGAGGCCGGGGTGCGCACCCATCTCGAAGGGGATCACCTGCACGGTGACGTGCGGCAGCCGGGACTGCTCGACGAGATGCTCCAACTGGTCGCGCATCAGGGACTTGTTGCCGACGACCCGGCGCAGTGCCGCCTCGTCCATCACCGTCCACAGACGCAGCGGGTTCTCCTCGGCGCTGATGCGTTCCTGCCGCCGCATCCGCACCTGCACCCGCTTCTCGATCTCGGCCGCCGCGGTCTCCGGCAGCGCCCCCGAGATCAGGGTCTCGGCGTACTGACGGGTCTGCAGCAGGCCGGGCACCACCTGCGGGTCGTACACGCGCAGGCTGGCCGCGTCCGTCTCCAGGCCGATGTACACGCTGTAGGGGACATCGCCGAAGGCATGCCACCAGCCCTGCTGGCGGGAGTCCTTCGCCATCTGCATCAGCGAGTCGACGATCCGCTGGTCCTCCACCTCGTAGACCCCGCACAGGTCGCGCACGTCGCGCTGGCTGATGCTGCGTCTGCCGTTCTCGAGGCGGCTGATCTTCGACTGGGACACCAGCAGGCGGTCGGCGACCTGTTCGGCCGTCATGCCCTTGTCCTCGCGGAGTCTGCGCAACTCCTGCCCCAGCCGGCGCCGTCGGACGGTGGGATTGACATTCGACGCCACGGGACGTGCACCTCCGGCTGCGTGCCTGAACTGACACTTTGCGTATCTGCTGTTGAGCAGACTGCCACCAAGGCACTTCATACCGCTGGAGAACCGGGGATATGCGGCCGCCCCCGCAGTCCGTTCGCGGACATGCGTCCGCGCGGGGCGGTGGGCCCTGCGTCACGGGGACGTAGGGCGTCACCACCCCGCGCGGGCACGGCGGCTCCCGAACGGGTCTGTCTCGGCCTCACGGCCTGGCGGCTGCGGTGTCGTGGGACCGCGGCTCAGTGCGCCACGACACGCGCCATGGAACCTCGGTGCGGTTGCGCCGGAACGCCACGGGCGGGTTCCGGAGCGGACCTGGCTCCCGGTCCGGCCTGACGGCCGGCCTGGGCCGGGTTGCGGCGCGGCTGTACCACCGCGCCGTTCTGGACGTCCATCACGGCGTGCGCCACGAGACCGCCCATGGGGTCGTGCCTGATCAGGTCCCGCAACCGGGATCGGGACGAACGTCCCTCGTTCCCCGGGTACAGGTGCTTGCCGAGACCGACCGCGTGCGCCAGCGCGGCGAGCGCCGCCGTCCGCGGGTCCGGCGGAACGCCGGTGCGGATGGCCGTGTCCAGCCGGGCCTTGATCTCCCGGCTGATCGCCGTCTCCGTCGCCTGGTAGCGAGTCGTCGGCAGCACTCCGCACATCTGACCCGCCACGGCATGCACCATGCCGCACCGCTCCAGATGCGAGAGGTACGTCTGACGGAGCCCCAGTCGGGGCCCGCCTATCCAATGAACCGCCCGTACGGGAGCGCCACGCCTTCGCAGCAACTCCAACGCGCAGTCCAGAGTCGGATCTCCGGTCGGCCGTGGGGACACCACGGCGATACGATCCCCGTCCGGGGCTATCCGTCCGGCCAGTGCCAGCTCCACTAGCTGTGCTCCGGCCAGACCAAGGTCGAGCGACTGCGGCTGCGCAGTGGTACCCGTGGCCGGGTCCAATGCCAGCAGAAGAAGCTCTTCCGGAATTGTTCTGCGGCTCCTGCCCATCCATGCCTCCCCGCGTGGATGAATGACAGGGTGACCCCTCTCACATTCATCTGTCGAGAGTGCGTGACCGGTTCGTAGTGGAACCAGTAGGTATGTCGTTCTCGTCTACCGCAGGAGCCAAGCCCACTACACAGGACACTGGTACATGGTTCGGACACTGCCGCGAGGCGGGTCCCGGGCGGGCGGTTCACGGTTCGGCAGGCGCGCGGTGGGCGTGCGGCACAGCGAGGAGGCATCGGTGGCGGGCGAGTCCCCCGACAGGTCGAAGCAGCGCGAGTCGTCGGCGGAACCGACGTCGGGGAGCGCGGGAGCGGTTCCCGAGGCACGCGATCCGCGGCTCGCGGTGGCACGGGACGCCGAGAGCGCCTCCACGGTGTCCTCGGCCACGTCCCGGGGCGGGGTGGACACGGCGACGCGGGTGTTCTCCGTGCGGGAGTTGACGGCCGAGGAGACGGCCGACGAGACGACCGAGAAGCCGGAGCGGCCGGACGAGACGGACGAAGCTCCGGCCGACGGGCCCGGCGCGGACGCCGACGGGGGTTCCGCCGAAAGCGCCGACGGGGGTTCCGAGGAGAGCTCGGAGGGCGGGCGCGACGCGGAGGAGCCCGCAGAGGCCGGGCAGGCCGCTGAAGGCTCTCCGGAGGGCGCCGAGGCCTCGGAGGACGCGGAGGACGCCGAGGCCTCCGCAACGGCGACCGGTGTCGCCGGGGGCCGTGACGACCGGCTGCGGTCGGCCGTGGCCCAGTGGGTGGCCTCGGCTGACGGGAAGTCGGACGAGGCGTCGGGCGAGAAGCCGGAGGGGCCGGACGAGACGTCGGGCGAGGCGGAGGGCTCCGCCCCCCAGGGCCCGTCCAAGGCCGCGCCGAAGTGGGCGAAGGGCGGTGAGGAGACGTCCGGGAGCGACGGGAGCGAGCAGTCCGAGGCCGACGCCGCCGACCCGGCCGACGGTTCCGTCGAGGAGTCCGGCTCCGAGGCCGGCGCCGCCGACGGGAACGACGCGCCCGGGACCCGTACGGGCACCGAGGCCGTCAAGGCCGTCGAGGCCGAAGACCCCCGGCTCGGCGCCGCCGCCGCGAAGACCGACGAGCCGAAGACCGGCGAACCGAAGGCCGGCGCGGCCGGCGACGCTGACGCGGCGGACGAGCCTCGGGACGAGACCGTCGACCAGGACGCCGAGGACGAGTCCGGGGCCGACGAGCCCGACTCCCCCGTCGACCAGCCCACCGCCGTCTTCAAGGCCGTACGGCCGCCCGCCGGGCGCGGGGTCGACCAGCCGACCACCATGCTGAAGCTGGGCGACGTCCCCAAGGCCGGGGAGCCCGCCGACGCGAAGGCCCCGGACGCCGAGCCCGGCACCGACGCGAAGACCCCGGGCACCGGACCCGGGTCCAAGGCCGAGCCCAAGACCGGACCGCAGGCCAAGACCGGAGCCAAGGCCGGAACCGAGCCCAAGACCGGAGCCAAGGCCGAGCCCAAGACCGGAACCGAGCCCAAGGCCGAATCCGAGGCCAAGACCGACGCCCCCGCCGAGCGGGCCAGCAAGTTCGTCGCGCTGAAGCCGCTGGACGATTCCGCCGGCCGGCCGGTGAAGCCCGCCGCCGACGCCACCGCCGTCGTGCCGCAGATCGGGCCCGAGCGGACGACGCAGCAGCCGTTGCCGCCGAAGCCGCCGCTGGACCTGCTGGCCGAGCTGACGAACACCCCGCCGCCGCCGCCGACCCCGCTGCGGACGCTGGCCCGGCGGGTGAAGATCTGGACGCCGCTGGTCATCCTGCTGGTGATCGCCTTTGCGATCGTGCAGGCCGTACGGCCGCTGCCGGCCGCCGCGCTGACGCTCACCGCGAAGGACTCGTACACCTTCGAGGGCGGGAAGCTCTCCCTGCCGTGGCCGTCCGAGGGCCAGGGCGCGATGGACGTGAACGGCATCGGCACGATGGACGGCTTCGGCGACCAGAAGCCGGTCGCGATCGGTTCCGTCGCCAAGGCGATGACGGCGTACGTCGTCCTCAAGGACCACGCGCTGAAGTCGGGCCAGGAGGGCGAGACCGTCCCCGTCGACGCCACCGCCGAGAAGGAGGGCGGCTACGACGCGGACGGCGAGTCCACGCTCAACACCGTCAAGGAGGGCGACAAGCTCACGCTCCGCCAGGCCCTCTCGGCGGTCATGATCCCGTCGGCGAACAACATCGCGCGGCTGCTGGCCCGCTGGGACGCCGGCACGGAGGCGGAGTTCATCAAGAAGATGAACGACGCCGCCGAGGACCTCGGGATGACGAACACCACGTACACCGACGCCTCGGGACTGAAGGAGACCACCGTCTCCACCGCCGCGGACCAGGTGAAGCTGGGCAACGAGCTGGTGAAGATCCCCGCCCTGATGGAGATCACCAAGCTGCCGGAGTGGACCGACCCGTCCGGTCAGAAGTGGCGCAACTACAACACGCTCGTCCCCTACAACAACGCCCTCGGCATCAAGACCGGCTCGACCACCAAGGCCGGCGGCAACCTGCTGTTCGCCGCCACCGAGGAGGTCGGCGGGGAGACCGTCACCGTCGTCGGCGCGGTCCTCGGCCAGCACAAGTCGCCGATCATCGACACGGTGAACGCGGTCAGCAAGACCGCGATGCTCGCCGCTCAGGACGCCATGACCTCGGCGAAGATCCTGAAGAAGGGGGACGTCGTCGGCTACGTGGACGACAGGATGGGCAACCACACCCCCGTCGTGGTGACGGAGGACGTCACGGCGGTCGGCTGGGCCGGACTGACGGTGAAGCTGTCCTTCGCCGGCGGCGAGGTGCCGCACACCGCGAAGGCCGGCACCCAGGTCGGCACGCTGACGGTCGGCGACGGCTCCGGCGACGCGGTGAAGGTGCCCGTCTCGCTCCAGCGGGAGCTGACCGAGCCGGGCTTCCCGGACAAGCTGACGCGCGTCGGCTGAGCCGCCGCACGGGCGCCGTCGTGCACGCACCCCGCCGGGCAGCCGCTCGGCGGGGTGCGTGCTAGCGTCACGAAACGGGACAGGTCGGCGGTCGCGGCGACGCGGCCGCGAAGCGGTCGCGAACGGGACGCGTCCGAGAGCAGAAGACGGGACACGGGGAGTGCCTTCAGGTGGCCACTGCGGAGCCGACACGCGCCGGCGGAACCGGTCCGGACCCGGACGGCGGCCGGCGGGCGCGCCTGCCCGCACCCCAGTCCGGTGACCACGACCGCGGCGGCACGGCCGATCGGGACCGCGCACCGGCCGCCGGGTCCGCCCCCGGCTCCGCCCCGGAGGCGGGTGAGCGGGAAGCGGCCGCCGGGGACTCCCGCGTGAGAGCGCTCGCCGACCGGGTGCGCGACCGGCTCCGCCGGCATCTCGTGCTCTCGGTGACGGTCCTGTCCGGTGTGCTGCACCTCGCCTGGTTCTTCGCGTTCGCGAACAGCGGTGGGGATCTCGCCGCTCAGGACGCGTGGGCCGAGTTCGTCGGCCGGCACCCCGACTCCGCGTACAACCTCGCCTGGTACGGCGGCATGCACCCGGTGTCGTACAGCGTGGTGTCGCCGTACCTGATGTCGGTGCTCGGCGTCCGGACGACGATGATGATCGCCGGGACGATCTCCGCCGGACTGCTGACGCTGATCCTGCTGCGCTGCCGGCCGGTGCGGGACCCGGCGTGGCCCGCGCTGGCGGGGGTGTTCGCGCTGCTGTGCAACGCGGCGTCGGGCCGGGTGACGTTCGGGCTCGGCAACATGTTCGCGCTCGGCGCGGTCGCCGTCGTGTTCTGCTGGCCGTACCGCTGGCGCTACAAGCGGTGGGCGAAGGCGCTGTGCGCGGCGCCGCTCGCCGCGCTCGCCACGATGGGGTCGCCGGTGGCGGGCCTGTTCCTGGGGCTGGTCGCGGTCGCGCTGTTCCTGCAGAAGCGGCGGCCGGGCGCGTGGGCGCTCGGGCTGGCCCCGACCGCCGTCGTCGCGGTGTCGGCGTGGGCGTTCCCGTTCTCCGGCACGCAGCCGATGTCCTTCGGTTCGGCCTCGCTGCCGCTGGCGTTCTCGGTGATCGTCTTCGCGGTCGTCCCGCGCGACTGGAAGACCGTACGGATCACGGCGGCGGTCTACGGCCTCGGGGTGCTCGGGGTGTGGGTGATCAGTTCGCAGATCGGGTCCAACATCACCCGGCTCGCGATGCTGTTCTCGGGTGTGGTGCTGATGGCCGCGCTGCCGTTCGCGGTGCCGCGCAGCCGCAAGTGGTACGCGATCGTGGTCTCCTCGCTGGTCTTCGTCGGCTGGATCGGCTTCAAGTCGGTCGACGACGTCTACCGGACGACTCCGGCGGCGTCCTGGGCGCGCGAGCTGGCGCCGCTGGTCAACGAGTTGCAGGAGGTGGGCGCGGAGAAGGGCCGGGTGGAGGTCGTCCCGGCGCGCTCGCACCGCGAGGCGTCCGCGCTCGCGCCCTACTTCAACCTGGCCCGCGGCTGGAACCGGCAGGCCGACATGGAGCGCAACCCCCTCTTCTACGACGACACCCTGAACTCGGCGAACTACCGCGAGTGGCTCAAGCGGTGGGCGGTGCACTTCGTGGTCGTGCCCAAGGACGTGCCGGACGGGGACGGCGGGCAGCGGGAACGGGAGCTGGTGCAGCGGGGACTGCCGTATCTGGAGCAGATCTGGGGCGACGCGAACTGGCAGCTGTTCCGGGTGAAGGCCCCGGGGTCGCTGGCCGAGCCGAACGCGGTCGTGCAGCGGGCGGCGCAGGGCGAGATGACGATCGACGTGCGCAAGGCGGGCCGGATCCTGATCCGGATCCCGTACTCGCCGTGGCTGAGCATCGTCGACGCGGAGGGCAGGAGCCTGGAGCCGCCTCAGGAGACGGAGGCGTCCAAGGACCGGGCCGGGGGGGAGCCGAAGGCGTACGACAACGTCAACGGCTGTCTCTTCGAGACGGAGGAGGACGCGGACGGCGACCGGTGGACGGTGCTGATCGCGCCGGAGGCGGGCACCTACCGGCTGGCGGCGCCGTACCAGCTGCCCCGGGGCACGCCGTGCCCGGACGAGCTGAAGAAGTAGCCGACGGGCGGAAGTACGGGCGTACTCCCCCGAGGAGCGCACCGCCTCGGGGCGCGTACCGCCTCGGGGGTTACCGCCGCGCGTCGGCGGCATCGATCATCTGGAGAACCGGGCGCGGGCGCGCACCGGGCAGTCACTGCTGGTCAGCGCCGGAGAACCGCCGCCATGAGTTCACATAGGTGAACCGGAACCACCATACAGAATGATTTTGCCTCCCCTTGACCTTACATCGCCTTGTCGTGTCCACGCACCAGCGCCCACGATGAGCGCCGGGCTGAACCCTGGGAGGACGCACATGAACGGTCTCGACTGGGCCGTGCTCATCGGCTACTTCGGCGTGATGGTCGCCATCGGTGTCTGGTCCCACAAACGGGTCGACAACGTCAGCGACTTCTTCACCGCCGGCGGCAAGATGCCGTGGTGGCTGTCGGGCATCTCGCACCACATGTCGGGCTACAGCGCGGTCATGTTCACCGGTTACGCCGGCATCGCCTACACCTACGGCGTCACCTCGTTCATCACCTGGTCCTTCCCGATCGCCCTGGGCATCGCGATCGGTTCCAAGCTGTTCGCGCCCCGCATCAACCGGCTGCGCTCACGGCTGCACGTGGCCTCCCCGCTGGAGTACCTGAAGAACCGGTACGACCTCAAGACGCAGCAGGCGCTGGCCTGGTCCGGGATGCTGCTGAAGATCGTGGACGTGGGCGCCAAGTGGGCCGCGATCGCCACCCTGCTGTCCGTGTTCACCGGCATCTCGCTGAACCAGGGCATCCTCATCACCGGCGCCATCACGGCCGTCTACTGCACGATCGGCGGCCTGTGGGCCGACGCCCTCACCGAGTTGGGGCAGTTCATCATCCAACTCCTCGCGGGTGTAGCCATGTTCATCGCCGTGGTGATGGAACTGTCCGACCTCGGCATCGGTTTCCTCGGCGCGTGGGACGAGCCGGAGCTCCAGGGCCACGGGAAGCCGCTGGTGGGTCCGTACGGCACGGTGTTCCTGCTCGCGTTCCTCTTCATCAAGCTGTTCGAGTACAACGGCGGCATGCTCAACCAGGCCCAGCGCTACATGGCCACCGCCACCCCGAAGGAGGCCGAGCGGTCGGCGCGGCTGTCGGCGGTGCTGTGGCTGGTGTGGCCGCTGGTGCTGTTCTACCCGATGTGGATGTCGCCGCTGCTGGTCGAGTCGCAGAAGCCGGACGGCTCCGACTCCTACGGTCTGATGACCGAACAGCTGCTGCCGCACGGACTGCTGGGCCTGGTCATCGTCGGTTTCTTCTCCCACACGATGGCGATGTGCTCCTCCGACGCCAACGCCATCGCCGCCGTCTTCACCCGTGACTGCGCGCCGGTGGTCTCGGCACGGGCGCGGGCCTGGAACCAGCGGTCGGGGCTGATCGCGGCCCGCGTCGCGACGGTCGTCTTCCTCGCCCTGTCCATGGCGGCGGCCACCCAGGTCAACTCGCCCGCGTTCAAGGACATCATCACCGTCGTCATCAAGTGGGTGGCCGGCCTGATGGGCCCGATGGCGATCCCGATGATGCTCGGTCTGCTGCGGCCGTTCCGCCGCTCCGGCCCGACGGCGGCGCTGGTGAGCTGGTCCATGGGCCTGCTGGCCTTCTGGCTGGTCAACTACCCGATTAACTGGAACGTCGACGGCGGCGTCCCGCTCCAGTACCAGGTCTCCGTGCCGCTCGCGGTCTCCCTCGTCCTCTACGTCCTCATCGGCTTCCTGAAGCCGGAGGACACCCCGGAACGGCTCGCGATCATCGACCGGATCAACACGGACGGAGGCGGCGGGGCGGCCACGGCGGCGGCCGAGGTACCCGCACCGCGGGACTCGACGCCGGCCCCGGTGAAGGACTAGTACTGCAACGGTGCTTGTGCTGATTGCTGACCAGTTTCAGGGACTGTGTCCGCGCCGTTTGTAGTGACTGATGCGGGCCTGGTGTTGTCGTC
>NZ_JBFBCB010000073.1:0-25337 GCF_040682975.1 Streptomyces sp. NPDC051051 | reverse complement strand
CGATACTGGTTGTATCGGGGCGATCCCGACAACGCGGCGAGCGTGCGTGCCAGGCGTCGCCGGGCAGACGGGACTTTCGAAACACGCCCTAGAGCAGCGAGGGCACCTCCGCCGCCGAGACCTCGCGGGCCGCCCGCTCCAGGGCGCTGGCCAGGAGGGCGAGGTCGGTGGGGCCGTTGCCCAGTTCGCGGACGGGTCTGCGGGCTGGCGGATCGCCCATGCGCTGCCACTCCAGGGGGACGACCGTGGGGCGCAGGGTCGCGGTGCGGGGGATGCGGCCGGTGACCCGGCCGCCCTGGAAGGGGGTCAGCCGGCCGTCCGCGCCCCTGAGCCGGCCGCGGCCGGGGGCCGGTTCGTCGGGGCCCGAGCCCGGTGCGTCGAGGACGATCCGCACGGTGGCCTGCCGGGCGGGCTCGGACTCCGCCGTACGGCCGCCCGGACCGGTGGCGGCCACCAGGTGCACGCCGAGCCGCTCGCCCTCGCGGGCCACCGCCTCCAGCGCGCGCATCACCGACCCGGCGGCGGGACGGCCGGGGGAGCCGAGCGCGGGCGAGACCAGGGCGTCCAGGTCGTCCACCACGACGACCAGGCGGGGCAGCGGCGGGGCCGCCTCCGTCCGTCGGCGGGCCGCCGCGCCGGGGCGCAGCCGCAGGGTCGAGCTGGGCGGGGTGTCCAGGTCCGCGGCGCCGGTCCCCCCGCCGGACGGCTGGCGCTGCGGGACGATACGGCCGGACACCGCGCGGTGCGTGTGCCACTCGGTGAAGTCGGACCGCCCGAGCAGCTCCGCCCGCCGCTTCAGCTCGGCGGCCAGCGACTGCGCGAACTCCCGCATACGGACCGGGTCGTTGGCGGTGAGATGCGTGGTGACATGCGGTACGTCCGTGCAGACCCGCAGGCCCTCGCCGTGGCCGGCGCCCGCCTTGCCGACGGTGTCCCGGCCGTCCAGCAGGACGATGCCGAGCCGGTCGGGGCGCTCGGCGGCGGCCAGCGAGGCGACGACCGCCCGCAGCAGCTCCGTACGTCCGCTGCCGGGCGGCCCCTCTATCAGCAGGTGCGGGCCCTCGGCGGACAGGTCCACGGCGACCGGGCCGCGCGGGCCCGCGCCCAGCACGGCCGAGGTCCGGCCGCCGAGGGCCTCGGTGTCGTCGGCCGCGTCGGCCCAGCGGGCCATCAGGGAGGCCGGGGTCGCCCGGGCCAGGCCCAGCTCGTCGAGGAGGCGGGCCGACGGGGGCAGCGGGGCGGACACGCGCGCGGGGCGGTCACCGCCGTCGGCGGCGGTCTCCGGGCGCAAGGGCGCCAGGGCCCGCGCGAACCGCTCCGCCCAGGCGGCGGAGACCGCGTCGACGGCACCGACCGTGCCGTGGCCCACCGGGCCCGGCCGCTCGGACTCCGACCCGGCGGGGGCGACCCGCAGCAGCCGCAGCGCGGTCGCCACATCGCCGCTGAGCAGTGCCACCGCCCCGCACGCGCGGAAGGCGGGCGCCGCCGCGCAGGCCGCCTCGTACACGTCGGTGACCGGCGCGGCGGGGGAGGCGGCGGCCGTCTCGGCCAGGCACAGGACGTGGATCCCGGCCCGCGGGCCGGCCGTCGCCAGCCGGGCCGTCGCCTCGCGCAGCGCGGCAGTGCCGGGGTCGCCGTCCACGACGAGGACGGTGTACGGGCCGGGGAAGCCGGCCCCGGTGTCGTCCGTCACCGCCCACGAGGGGCGGCGGGCCGTGCCGCGCGGGGCGGGCACGGGCGCCGCGACGCCGTCCGTCAGCCGGTCGTCCAGGCGGCGCAGCAGTTCGTCGGCTCGGGCGGTGGCCTGGTCGACGTCGTGGGCGAGCAGAAGACGGCAGTCCTGGCCGTGTCCAGGGCGCAGGTGCGGCAGCCAGCCCAGCCAGGACCACTCGGCGACCCGCTCCTCCTCGGAACGCGCGCGGTCCGTGCTGATCAGGACGATCTCCAGCAGGTCCGGGGAGTGCAGCGCGGCGAGCTGCGCCAGCACCGCGCGGGCCAGCCCGGCCAGCCTCGGGCGCGGCCCGGCCAGACCCAGGGCGCCGGCCTCGCGCAGGCCCGCCGTCACCGGTACGGCGGGCAGCAGCGAGCCGTCGGGCGCCACCCGGTCGGCCGTGCCCAGCCGGACGGCGAGCGTCTCGGAGTGACCCGGTCCGCGCTCCCACAGGCGCGGGCCGGGGCCGAGCGCGGTCAGCAGCAGGGCGGCCGGGTCCGGCCAGGTGTCCGGGGCGGACGGCGGTCCGGCGGGCGGTTCCGGCTCCGCCGCGGTCGGCCGGTCGTCGTACGCCTCGGGATCGTCCGTCTCCTGCGGGCCGCCCCGGCCGCCGGCCAGCCGGCGGGCCCAGGCGGACAGGCCGCCGCGCCTGCGCAGCCCCTGCGGCACCTCGGTGCCGCGCAGGGGAGTGCCCTTGCGGGAGGTGCTGCCGCCGTCCTCGTCCGGGGAGGGCCGGTACGGGCCGTCCGCCCCGGCAGGGTCGGCGAAGGAGCCGAGGCCCGAGCGGCCGCCGTGGGTGGCGTCGTGGTTCTCGACGGGCGGTGCGCCGCCCTGGCCCGGCACGAGGGACGTCGGCGCCCGCTCGCCGCGGGGGCGTGCGGAGCCGTGCCAGTCTGCCGTGCCGTAGGCGTGGCCGGTGGGCGCGGCGGGGCCGGTGGGGGTGCCGTCGTCGCTCCCGCGCGGGTGACGGGACTCCGCGGCGCCGGGACCTCCGCGCGCGGGGGTGGCCGCGGGCTGCGGACCCGCGCACGGCACCCGGACGTGGCCCTCCCCGTCGGGGGTCGTGGCGACCCGGGCACCCGGACCGCCGGGCGGCGCCAGCCGCAGGGCCGACTCGCCGACGCGCAGCAGGGCGCCCGGGGCGAACCGGAGCGGACGGCTCTGCACGCGCGTGCCGTCCAGGGTGGTGCCGTTGGTGGAGCCGAGGTCGGCGACGGTGACCTGGCCGTCGGCGGAGAGCGTCACCGCGCAGTGCAGGCGGGAGACGTCGGGGTCGTCGAGCGGCACGTCGGCCTCGGCGGAGCGGCCGACGCGGATCCGGCCGCCGTGCAGCAGGTGGACCCCGCCCGCGTCCGGGCCCGCCACCACGTGCAGCCGGGCCGGGGCGTCGTCGACCTCCGGATGCGGCTCGGGATCGGCCGGGGCGCCGAGGCAGAGCACGGCGCCGTCGATCAGGGGTGGTTCGCCGAGGGTGCAGCGCTGGGCGTCGAGCCGCTGCGCGCCCGCGTAGAGCACGGGCTGTGCTCCCCCGGACGGAGCGGTGCCCCCCTCGCCGGAGACCGCCGCGGCCAGGGCGGACGCCACCGCGGCCAGAGCCGTGCCGGCGGGCGCCGTGACCAGCACGTCGCAGTTCGCGGCGCGGTCCCGTGTCTCCCCGGGCGGGCCCTGCGGGTCTACGACGGTCAGCCGGATCTGCATCGCCGTCAGCGGTCCCTTCTGCCCGGGCGCGGACTTTCCCCCACCCCACACGAGCACGTCGGCCAGTACTCCAGGCATCCTCGCACCTGTCACCGACAATGCGCCCGCCACCGAAGCGCAAGTGATCTTGATTGGTCGGCTCTGCCCGCAAAAGTGCCTGGCCGATGACTCGCGGATGACCGCTTGAGATCGGTCACGTCCGCCTCCGGCAACCAACGGACCGGGGCGGGCGTCTTTCCTTCGAACATGTACGGGGAGGGGCGCGTGACCGTACGCAAGGGCGTGCGGAAGGACCGAAGGACCACAGGAAGACGACAGCCCCCTGCCGGGAGCGCGGCACTACAGTGGGTCGGAACACAGGCAAGCAAGCAGCAGGGAGCGCGTGACGTGCGGCCAGTCGGCAGCAAGTACCTGCTCGAGGAGCCGCTCGGACGCGGCGCCACGGGCACCGTCTGGCGAGCCCGCCAGCGCGAGACCGCGGGCGCCGAGGCGGCCGTGGCCGGCCAGCCCGGCGAGACCGTTGCCATCAAGGTCCTCAAGGAAGAACTCGCGAGCGACCCCGACATCGTGATGCGTTTCCTGCGGGAGCGCTCCGTACTGCTCCGGCTGACCCACCCCAACATCGTCCGGGTCCGCGACCTGGTCGTCGAGGGCGATCTGCTGGCCCTGGTCATGGACCTCGTCGAAGGCCCCGACCTGCACCGCTACCTGCGCGAGAACGGCCCCTTCACGCCCGTCGCCGCCGCTCTGCTCACCGCGCAGATCGCCGACGCCCTCGCCGCGAGCCACGCCGACGGCGTGGTCCACCGCGACCTGAAGCCGGCCAACGTCCTGCTCCTCCAGAACGCCGGGCAGATGCACCCGCTGCTCACCGACTTCGGCATCGCGCGCCTCGCCGACTCCCCGGGCCTCACCCGCACCAGCGAGTTCGTCGGCACGCCCGCCTACGTGGCGCCGGAGTCCGCCGAGGGCCGCCCGCAGACCTCCGCCGTCGACATCTACGGCGCCGGCATCCTGCTGTACGAGCTGGTCACCGGCCGTCCGCCGTTCTCCGGCAGCTCGGCCCTCGAGGTCCTCCACCAGCACTTGAGCGCCGAACCCCGCCGCCCCTCCACGGTGCCCGAACCGCTGTGGACGGTCATAGAGCGCTGCCTGCGCAAGAACCCCGACGAACGCCCCAGCGCCGAGAACCTCGCGCGCGGACTGCGCGTCGTCGCCGAGGGCGTCGGCGTGCACGCCAACTCGATGCAGATCGCCGCCGCCGAGGGCGTGGGCCACCTCCTCGCGCCCGATCCGGCGCCCGCGACCGTGCCCGGCGCGCCCGCCGGCGGGTACGACCCGAACGCCGCGACCAGCGTGCTGCCGCACACCACCGGGCCCGGCGGCCCGCCCGGCGCCGCGGACCCCACCGCCGTCCTGCCGCACGCCGGCGGCCCGGCGGGCGCCGCCGACCCGACGGCCGTCATGCCGCCGGTACCGCCGCACCAGAGCGGCGGACACGGCCCGCAGGGACAGCGGCCGGAGGAGCCGCACCCCTGGCAGAACCAGCTGCGCGCCGCCCGCGACCGCAACGAACAGACCCAGGTCCAGTACCTCGACCCGAACGAGGACCCGCTGCGCCGCCGCCCCCAGCGGCAGGTCGCCCGCCCGCAGCAGCAGCCGCAGCAGCAGCCGCAGCAGCAGAACTACGGCCGGCCCCAGCAGCAGCCGCAGCAGTACGCCCCGCAGCAGCAACCCCAGCCGCGGCGGTACACCCCGCAGCCCCAGCAGCAGCCGCCGCAGCGGCCCGCGCCGGAGCCCCGCCCGCCGCGGGAGCCGCGCGCGCCGAGGCAGCGCAGCGCCAACCCGATGAAGATCCCCGGACTCGGCTGCCTGAAGGGCTGCCTGTTCACGGTCGTCATCTTCGTCGTGGCCGGCTGGCTGATCTGGGAACTGACCCCGCTCCAGGACTGGATCGGCACCGGCAAGGGCTACTGGGAACAGCTCGGCGACTGGTTCGACACCGTGAGCGACTGGATCGGCGATCTCGGAGCGAAGACCGGCGGCGGAGCCTGACGGACGGACCCGTCCGGGGGAGCCCGACGGCGACTCTGGCGATTTGTCGACTCCTGGCGGGTGATTTCCGTCTCCGAGGTGAGGATTGCCTCGCGGGGCGCGTAGGTTTGTCGGCCGGGGACCGGGGGCCCGCGGCCCGGCCGCCGACGCCGGCGCCCCCGGACGGCGCAGCGTCGGCACCACGCGTCTGTAGGAGCAGCCTTGGCACGGAAGATCGGCAGCCGGTACACCGCCCACCAGATCCTGGGACGGGGCAGTGCCGGCACGGTGTGGCTGGGTGAGGGACCGGACGGTCCCGTCGCCGTCAAGCTGCTGCGCGAGGACCTCGCCTCCGACGAGGAGCTGGTGGGCCGCTTCGTGCAGGAGCGCACCGCCCTGCTCGGTCTGGAACACCCCCACGTCGTCTCCGTCCGGGACCTGGTGGTCGACGGCAACGACCTGGCGCTCGTCATGGACCTGGTGCGCGGCACGGATCTGCGGACCCGCCTCGACCGGGACCGCCGGCTCGCGCCCGAGGCCGCGGTGGCGATCGTCGCGGACGTCGCCGAAGGGCTCGCCGCCGCGCACGCCGCCGGGATCGTCCACCGGGACGTCAAACCGGAGAACATCCTCCTCGACATGCAGGGCCCGCTCGGCCCCGGCGGCTCGCACCGGGCCCTGCTCACCGACTTCGGCGTCGCGAAACTGATCGACACCCCCAAACGGACCCGCGCCACGAAGATCATCGGCACGCCGGACTACCTCGCCCCCGAGATCGTCGAGGGCCTCCCGCCGCGGGCCTCGGTGGACATCTACGCCCTGGCCACCGTGCTGTACGAGCTGCTCGCGGGCTTCACGCCGTTCGGCGGCGGGCATCCGGGCGCGGTGCTGCGCCGGCACGTCACCGAGTCCGTCGCCCCGCTGCCCGGCATCCCCGACGAGTTGTGGCAGCTGATCGTGCAGTGCCTGGCCAAGGCACCGGCCTCCCGGCTGCGGGCCTCCGAGCTGGCCGCCCGGCTGCGCGAGCAGCTGCCGTCGCTGGCGGGGATGCCGCCGCTGGACGTGGACGAGCCGGACGCCGAGGCGGCGGAGGGCGAGCCGGGGGCGAGCCGGGCCGACGCCCCGCCGACGCCGGCCGCCCCCGACGCCGACGGGCGGGCCCGGCGGGGGTCGGTGTCCCTGGTGCCCGGCGCCAAGCCGGACTCCAACCGGGACACGCACACCTCGATGCGGGTGCCGGCGCCGGACGAGCTGGCGGGCGGGGCGCACGGGACGGCACGCGTGCCCCGGGCGGCGGGGACGCCGCGGCCGGGGTCGGCGCGCAACCGCGCGGCCACCCGGCGGCGGCGGATCGTCGTGGGGGTGGCCTCGGTGGTGCTGGTCGCCGCGGCGGGCGTGGGGACGTGGGCGGCCACGGCGGGTGACGGCGACGAGGGCGGGCCCGGGTCCGGGGAGTCGGGGAACTCGGCGCCGGCGGCGCCCTGAGCGGGGAGTTCCGCCCCGCCGCCCCTTGCCCCCTCGAACCCGGGGACCGCGCCCCCGGACCCCCTGTCGGCCCGGACGGCCTCGTCCCCGGACGCCGGACGGACCGGACGCGCCGACCGGTGCTCACAGGGGCGCCCGTGACCGTCGGCGCTCGCCGCTTGGCGGAGCCGTTACGCTGGAGGGGTGGCAGTCGTCGATGTATCCGAAGAGCTCAAGTCCCTCTCCTCGACCATGGAGTCGATCGAGGCCGTTCTGGACCTCGACAAGCTGAGGGCAGACATCGCCGTGCTCGAGGAGCAGGCGGCCGCGCCGTCCCTGTGGGACAACCCGGACGAGGCGCAGAAGATCACCAGCAAGCTGTCCCACCTCCAGGCCGAGGTCAGGAAGGCCGACGCCCTGCGCGGCCGGATCGACGATCTCTCCGTCATGTTCGAGATGGCCGAGGAGGAGGACGACCCGGACGCCCGTGCCGAGGCCGAGTCCGAGCTGGTCGCCGTCAAGAAGGCGCTGGACGAGTTGGAGGTCCGGACGCTGCTCAGCGGGGAGTACGACTCCCGTGAGGCGCTGGTCAACATCCGCGCCGAGGCCGGTGGCGTCGACGCCGCCGACTTCGCCGAGAAGCTCCAGCGGATGTACCTGCGGTGGGCGGAGCAGAAGGGCTACAAGACCGAGGTCTACGAGACGTCGTACGCCGAGGAGGCCGGCATCAAGTCGACCACCTTCGCCGTGCAGATCCCGTACGCCTACGGCACCCTCTCCGTCGAGCAGGGCACGCACCGGCTGGTGCGCATCTCGCCCTTCGACAACCAGGGACGCCGCCAGACCTCCTTCGCGGGCGTCGAGGTCCTCCCCGTGGTCGAGAAGACCGACCACATCGAGATCGACGAGTCCGAGCTGCGCGTGGACGTCTACCGCTCCTCCGGCCCCGGCGGCCAGGGCGTGAACACCACCGACTCCGCGGTGCGCCTCACCCACCTCCCCACCGGCATCGTCGTCTCCTGCCAGAACGAGCGGTCGCAGATCCAGAACAAGGCGACCGCGATGAACGTCCTCCAGGCCAAGCTGCTCGAGCGGCGCCGCCAGGAGGAGCAGGAGAAGATGAACGCCCTCAAGGGCGACGGCGGCAACTCCTGGGGCAACCAGATGCGTTCGTACGTCCTGCACCCGTACCAGATGGTCAAGGACCTGCGCACCGACTTCGAGGTCGGCAACCCCGAGGCCGTTTTCAACGGTGAGATCGACGGGTTCCTGGAGGCCGGCATTCGCTGGCGCAAGCAGCAGGAGAAGTAACTTTGTCGACAAGGCAACTGCCCCCGCGATGGGGGCGGTTGCCTTTTCGCTTGCCTGCGTTTCCCGGCATGTCTGGGTTTTACGTCACACTCACATCTTCAACGTCCGGCAAAGCATGCCGAGTTGGACATTGCGTGCGCAACGGCCTTGACGATGCTGGGGAAAATCGGAAGGGTGAACGGTGGCATGCGTATCTCTGGGGCGCATGTGAACCGGGGGGCTTCGCCAGTTCCGGCTACCCCCGTCGATCACCGCCCCGACGCGGCCTCATCGACGATTTCGGCTACTGGGGGTAGCAACCTTATGACCAAGAAGACGCGCGTCCGCATCGCGCGCATCGCCGCGGGCGCAGTGATCGCCGCAGGCGCCTCGCTGACGGTGGCGGGTGTCGCTTCGGCCGCCGGCGACCAGGACGGCCTCAGCGGCCTCGTGGACACGTCCGGCGACGTCACCGTGCAGACGGGCGACGACCCGATCTGCGACATCGTCGCCAATCCTGACTGTGAGGACTCGAGCGGCGGTTCGTCCGACGGTGGTTCCTCGGACGGTGGTTCGTCCGACGGTGGTTCCTCGGACGGTGGTTCGTCCGACGGTGGTTCCTCGGACGGTGGTTCGTCCGACGGTGGTTCGTCCGACGGTGGTTCGTCCGACGGTGGTTCGTCCGACGGTGGTTCCTCCGACGGTGGTTCGTCCGACGGTGGTTCCTCGGACGGTGGTTCCTCCGACGGCGGTTCGTCGGACGGTGGTTCGTCCGACGGCGGCACCGGCAACAACGGTGGCTCCAACGGCAACGGCGGCTCGAACGGCAACTCCGGCAGCACCGGCGGCAGCTCCACCACCGGTGGCTCCGGCAGCACCGGCGGCAGCTCCACCACCGGCGGTTCCGGCAGCACCGGTGGCTCCACCACCGGCGGCTCGGCGACCGGCGGTTCCACCACCGGCGGTACCGGCACCACCCCCGACGGCACCGCCGCTCAGGAGGTCGGCAGCTCCGCGCTGACCGACACCTCGGACGCCACCTCCGACAACGTCGCCCAGGGTGGCGGCAAGGAGCTGGCCGAGACCGGCGCCGGGCAGACCACCTTCCTGATCATCGGTGCCGCCACGATGATCGTCGGCGGCGTCGGCTTCCGTGTGCTCCCGCGCCTCGTGGAGGGCCGCGGCGGAGCCGCTGCCTGACGGTGGGTAGCCGCACCGGCACGTGACGTACGCGCGAAGGGCCCGGAGCCGACAGGCTCCGGGCCCTTCGGCGTCGTACGGGCTAAGCGGTCTGGTGGGCGAGCAGCGCGAACGCGGCCACCAGCACGGCCAGCAGCGCGATCAGCGCCATCGGGTTCAGTCCCGCGAAGAAGTTCTCCTGCTGCAGCCGCTCGCGGTTCGCGCGGCACACCGAGCACCGGCCCTCGCTCACGGGCGCGGCGCAGTTGGCGCACACCAGCCGGTCGTACGTCATGCGCTCGCCCTCCTTGCACCGGTTCCACCTGGACAACGCCCGCGGTGACGCGAACGTTCCCCTCCACTCTGCCAGGTTCCGAGGGATTCAGCGCGGGGTCCCGGCAGGAGCTGCCTCACAGCACGGTCGACGTACAAAAACGCACAAGCCGCACGCAACCGTGACCGCTGCCTGCGCGCGCGTCCCCGGTTCGCGTATGGTCACGCTCATCTACCCCCGGCGACCCGTGGTGCATCCGTGATCCGATTCGACAATGTCTCCAAGGTCTACCCCAAGCAGACCCGCCCCGCACTCAGGGATGTGTCCCTGGAAGTGGAGAAGGGCGAGTTCGTGTTCCTCGTGGGGTCCTCCGGCTCCGGAAAGTCCACCTTCCTGCGGCTGGTCCTCCGCGAGGAGCGGTGCAGCCACGGTCAGGTGCACGTCCTGGGCAAGGACCTCGCGCGCCTGTCCAACTGGAAGGTGCCGCAGATGCGCCGCCAGCTGGGCACCGTCTTCCAGGACTTCCGGCTGCTCCCCAACAAGACGGTCGCCGAGAACGTCGCCTTCGCGCAGGAGGTGATCGGCAAGTCCCGCGGCGAGATCCGCAAGTCCGTGCCGCAGGTGCTCGACCTCGTCGGGCTCGGCGGCAAGGAGGACCGGATGCCCGGTGAGCTGTCCGGCGGTGAGCAGCAGCGCGTGGCCATCGCCCGGGCCTTCGTGAACCGCCCCAAGCTGCTGATCGCCGACGAGCCCACCGGCAACCTCGACCCGCAGACCTCCGTCGGCATCATGAAGCTGCTCGACCGGATCAACCGGACGGGCACGACCGTGGTGATGGCGACGCACGACCAGAACATCGTGGACCAGATGCGCAAGCGCGTCATCGAGCTGGAGAAGGGCCGCCTCGTCCGCGACCAGGCCCGCGGCGTCTACGGCTACCAGCACTGACCGCGACCGTCCACGGAAAGGCTTGAACAACCCGCCATGCGCGCCCAGTTCGTACTGTCCGAGATCGGTGTCGGTCTCCGCCGCAACCTGACGATGACCTTCGCCGTCATCGTCTCCGTCGCCCTGTCGCTCGCCCTGTTCGGCGGGTCGCTCCTGATGAGCGACCAGGTCAACACGATGAAGGGCTACTGGTACGACAAGGTCAACGTCTCGATCTTCCTCTGCAACAAGAGCGACGCCGAGTCGGACCCCAACTGCGCCAAGGGCGCGGTGACCGACGACCAGAAGAAACAGATCAAGTCCGACCTCGGCAAGATGGCGGTCGTCGACTCGGTGACCTACGAGTCGCAGGACGATGCCTACAAGCACTACAAGGAGCAGTTCGGGGACTCCCCGCTGGCCAGCTCCCTCACGCCGGACCAGATGCAGGAGTCGTACCGGATCAAGCTGAAGGACCCGCAGAAGTACGAGGTCATCGCGACCGCCTTCGACGGGCGGGACGGCGTGCAGTCGGTGCAGGACCAGAAGGGCATCCTCGACAACCTCTTCGGACTGCTCAACGGCATGAACTGGGCGGCGCGGGCGGTGATGGCGCTGATGCTCGTCGTGGCGCTGATGCTGATCGTCAACACCGTGCGCGTCTCGGCGTTCAGCCGACGGCGGGAGACCGGGATCATGCGCCTGGTCGGGGCCTCGGGCTTCTACATCCAGGCGCCGTTCATCGCGGAGGCCGCGGTCGCCGGGCTCATCGGCGGCGGGGTCGCGTGCGGATTCCTCGTGCTCGCCCGGTACTTCATCATCGACAACGGCCTGGCCCTGTCCGAGAAGCTGAACCTGATCAACTTCATCGGCTGGGACGCCGTGCTCACCAAGCTTCCGCTGATCCTCGCCACCAGCCTGCTGATGCCCGCGCTGGCGGCGTTCTTCGCGCTGCGCAAGTACCTGAAGGTGTGACGCATGCCAAGGGGGTCGTACGGTCAAGGGACCGTACGGCCCCTTCGCGTTCGCCTAGACTCACCGCCATGTCAGGCCGCGACCCGCTCTGTTCGCCCCGCCGCTTCGGCCACGGGGCCGCCCTGACCTTGCTGTTCGCCGGCGTGCTCGTGGCGGGCGCGGCGACCGGCTCGCTGCCCGGGAACGGCGGCCGGGCCGCCGCCGACACGGTCCGCGCCACCGGCCCCACCAGCCACCCGGAGGCCGTGACCAGGGCCGCCGAGGAGGCGATGGTCGACGGGAAATCGCCCCTGGAGGCCGCCGAGCGCGCCGTCAGCCGCAGCGGGGACCGCTGGGCGGCGGTGTACTCCGAGCGCGAGTACGAGGAGTTCGCGGAGTCCCTCGACGGCCAGTACACCGGTGTCGGCCTGGAGGCGCGGCGCGAGCGGGACGGCCGGATCGAGGTCACGAAGGTGCAGGCCGGGTCGCCGGCGGCCGCCGCCGGGGTCCGGGCGGGCGACCGGCTGCGTGCCGTCGACGGACGTGCCGTCGACGGACGTCCGGTCACCGAGGTCGTCTCCTTGCTGCGCGGTGACGCGACGGACGCGCCCGCCGGCACCACCGTCCGTCTCGGACTGGAGCGCGGCACGCGCGTGTGGACCGAGACGCTGCGCCGGGCCCGCCTGTCCACCGACTCGGTCACCGTGCGCACCCTCGCCGGGGGCGTCACCGTCATCAGGATCACCGCGTTCACCAAGGGGGCAGGCGACGCCGTCCGCACCGCCGTCGACGCGGCCCCGGCCGACGCCGGCATCGTCCTGGACCTGCGCGGCAACTCCGGCGGGCTGGTCACCGAGGCCGTCTCCACCGCCTCGGCCTTCCTCGACGGCGGCCTCGTCGCCACCTACGACGTCGACGGTGAGCAGCGCGCCCTGCACGCCGACTCCGGCGGCGACACCACGCGCCCCCTGGTGGCGCTCGTCGACGGCGGCACCATGAGCGCGGCCGAGCTGCTCACCGGCGCCCTGCGGGACCGCGGCCGGGCGGTCGTCGTCGGCTCGCGCACCTTCGGCAAGGGCTCGGTCCAGATGCCGAGCCGGCTGCCCGACGGCTCGGTCGCCGAACTGACCGTCGGCCACTACCGCACCCCGTCCGGCCGGACCGTCGACGGCACCGGCGTCACCCCGGACCTGGACGCGGACGACGGCGCGCTGGAGCGGGCGGAGACCGTGCTGAGCGGGCTGGGGGACGCTCCGTGAGCGTCCGTCCGCGCTCCCGGTAATCTGCTTTCCCCCACGGCCCCCTCAGGTGCGAAAATGGCCGCACTATGAACAAGGCAATGTATGTACCCAAGGAGTCCCAGCCGAAGCAGCGCAAGCCGGCCGAGGACAAGACCAAGGGCCAGCGCAAGATCGTCGCGCAGAACAAGAAGGCCCGGCACGACTACGCGATCATCGACGTCTACGAGGCCGGCCTGGTGCTCACCGGCACCGAGGTGAAGTCGCTGCGCCAGGGCCGTGCCTCGCTGACCGACGGCTTCGTGCAGATCGACGGCAACGAGGCGTGGCTGCACAACGCGCACATCCCGGAGTACAGCCAGGGCAGCTGGACCAACCACTCCGCGCGCCGCAAGCGCAAGCTGCTGCTGCACCGCGAGGAGATCGACAAGCTGGCGTCGAAGTCGGAGGACACGGGGCACACGATCGTGCCGCTCGTCCTGTACTTCAAGGACGGCCGCGCGAAGGCCGAGATCGCGCTGGCGCGGGGCAAGAAGGAGTACGACAAGCGGCAGACGCTGCGCGAGAAGCAGGACCGTCGGGAGTCGGACCGCGCGATCGCGGCGGCCAAGCGGAAGCAGCGGGCAGCCCAGTAGCGGTCCTGCTGGGACCGGTGGCGGACCCGGTGACCGGCCGGTCGGCGGGAATGGGCTGGCATCGCGGTGCGTTGGTCACGTACGATGGCGACAGTCCCTCACAGCGGGACGAGCCGCCCCCTCGGGGGCATTGAAAAATCAACATGGGGATGATCGGTTTCGACAGCGGCTGTTGAAGCAGGGGAAGCGTGTCGAGGAAGCGGCAATGATCTCGTTAACCATATGTCGCAAAAAATAATCGCCAATTCTAAGCGCGATTCCCAGTCCTTCGCCCTCGCTGCCTGATAAGCAGTGAGTGAAGGACCCTTAATGGGTGTCAGCCCGGGAGTGTTCCCGGCCCGGATCCTGGCATAATCTAGGGGACTAAACCATCGATCCCGGTCACGGGGTTCGATGGGAAACCAAACAGTGACTGGGCCCGTCGGCGACTTGTTCGCGTGATCGCCGGGGCCGAGAAAATCGCAGCGAACTGCACACGGAGAAGCCCTGATTTTGCACCGTTGGACGCGGGTTCGATTCCCGCCATCTCCACCACCCCATGTGAACGGATAACCCCGCCTCCCTCAGGGAGGCGGGGTTATCTGCTGTCCGTCTTTTTCCTCCCGTCCCTCAAGGTCAGGACGGAGCGCGCGGTCCCGTGCTCGCCCGCGTCGTCAGGCGGGGCGGCAGCAGCGTCGCCTCCGGCACCTCCTCGCCGGCCAGTTTCGCCATCAGCAGCTCCACCGCCCGTGCGCCCAGCTCCGCGGACGGCAGGGCGACGGAGGTGACGGGCACCCGCAGGCTCCCGGCGAGTTCGTCGGGGCAGATCGCCGTGACCGACAGATCGCCGGGCACACGGAGACCCAGCTGCTCGAAGGCGTCGACCAGAGGCTCCAGGACCGCCTCGTTGTGGACGACCACCCCGGTCAGCGCGGGATGCTCGCGCAGCAGCCCTTCGGCGACCCGGCGGGCGGCGTCCGCCGTGCCCTCGCAGGGGTGCACGGCGGAGGTGAGCCCGAACCGGTCCGCGGCCGCCGTGAACCCCTGCACCACCCGCTGCGCGAACGCCGTGCCCCGCACATACACGTCCGGCGGCGACCCGACCAGCGCCACCACCCGGTGCCCGAGCGCCGCCAGATGCTTCACGCAGGCCTCGCCCGCCGCCTGGAAGTCGAGATCGATGCAGGTCAGCCCGGCCGCCTCGGACGGGAACCCGATCATCACGGACGGCCGCCCCAGGGAGCGCAGCAGCGGCAGCCGGGAGTCGCGCAGCTGCACGTCCATCACGATCAGGGCGTCCACCAGCGCCGTGTCCGCGACCCTGCGCAGACCGTCCTCGCCCTCCTCCTGGGTCAACAGCAGCACGTCGTGGTCGTGGCGCCGGGCGGCCGTCACCACCGACACCACGAACCGCATGACGACCGGGACGTGCACACCGGCCCGCAGCGGCACCACCAGCGCCAGTACGTTGGAGCGTCTGCCGGCCAGGGCGCGGGCGCCCGCGTGCGGGCGGTAGCCCAGCTCGGCGATGGCCGCCCCGACCCGCTGCCGGGTCTCCTCGGAGATCGGACGCTTGCCGCTCAGGGCGTACGAGACGGTGCTCGGGGAGACCCCGGCGTGCCGGGCCACATCGGTGATCTTCACCATCACCCGGCCGCCGGCTCCAGCGTGAGGGACCCGGTCCCGGCCGCCGCCCGCGCCACCCGCTCCCCGGCCGCCAGCGCCCACGGCGTCGAAGGATCACTGGACGAGGCCCGCAGCGTGTCGCCCTCCCGTACGACGGTGAAGGTCACGTCACCGGCCCGTACGGTCACCTGCGCGCCCCGCTCGAGGCCGTACGCCCGCAGGGTCACCCCGTCCGCGTGGGCGTAGTCCGGCCGGTCGTCCACCGCCCCCACCGGGATCACCGCCCCCGGCCTGACCAGCAGCGGCACGCTCGAGAACCCGTGGCGTTCGCGCACCCAGCGCGGCCCGGTGACCGTCCGGCCGCTCAGGTAGTGCGTCCAGGTCCCCTCCGGCACGTAGTACGTCACGTCCCCCTCGTCGCTGAACACCGGCGCCACCAGCAGGTCCGGACCGAGCATGTACTGCCGCTCCAGGTGCGCGCACCCGGGGTCGTCCGGGAACTCCAGCACCATCGCCCGCATCATCGGCAGGCCCTCGGCCTGTGCGGTGCGGGCCGCCTCGTACAGGTAGGGCATCAGGGTCAGCTTCAGCCGGGTGAACAGCCGCAGCACGTCGACCGACTCCTCGTCGAACAGCCACGGCACGCGGTACGTCGAGGACCCGTGCAGCCGACTGTGCGAGGACAGCAGCCCGAAGGCCAGCCACCGCTTGAACAGCGCGGGCGTCGGCGTGCCCTCGAAGCCGCCGATGTCGTGGCTCCAGTACCCGAACCCGGACAGGCCGAGCGACAGTCCGCCGCGCAGCGACTCGGCCATCGACTCGTACGTCGCCTCGCAGTCGCCGCCCCAGTGCACGGGGAACTGCTGGCCGCCGGCCGTCGCCGAGCGGGCGAAGAGCACCGCCTCGCCCTCGCCCCGGTGCTTGCGGAGCACCTCGAAGACGGTGCGGTTGTAGAGGTGGGTGTAGTAGTTGTGCATCCGTTCCGGATCGGAGCCGTCCGCCCAGGCCACGTCGAGCGGGACGCGCTCGCCGAAGTCGGTCTTGAAGCAGTCGACGCCCTGCGCGAGGAGGGCCTCCAGCTTCGCCGCGTACCAGTCGCGGGCGGCCGGGCTGGTGAAGTCGACCAGGGCCATGCCCGGCTGCCACAGGTCCCACTGCCACACGCTGCCGTCGGGGCGTCTGAGCAGGTGCCCGAGCGCCTTGCCCTCGGCGAACAGCGGGGAGCGCTGGGCGATGTAGGGGTTGATCCACACACAGATGTGCAGCCCCTTCTCCTTCAGCCGCGCCAGCATCCCCTCCGGGTCGGGGAACACCCGGGGGTCCCACCGGAAGTCGCACCAGTGGAACTCGCGCATCCAGAAGCAGTCGAAGTGGAAGACGGAGAGCGGGAGTTCGCGCTCCCGCATGCCGTCGATGAACGAGGTCACCGTCTCCTCGTCGTAGGAGGTGGTGAACGACGTCGACAGCCACAGCCCGAAGGACCAGGCGGGCGGGAGGGCCGGACGCCCGGTGAGGGCGGTGTACTTGCGCAGGATCTCCTTCGGGGTCGGCCCGTAGACGACGTAGTACGTCAACTGCTGCGACTCGACGCTGAACTGGACCCTGGACACCGTCTCCGAGCCGACCTCGAAGGACACCTTGCCCGGATGGTCGACGAAGACGCCGTAGCCGGCGTCGGTGAGGTAGAAGGGCACGTTCTTGTAGGCCTGCTCGGTCGCCGTGCCGCCGTCGGCGTTCCAGATGTCGACGACCTGCCCGTTCTTCACCAGGGGCCCGAACCGCTCGCCGAGCCCGTACACGCCGGTGCCCACTCCGAGGCCCAGTTGCTCACGCAGGTAGTGGGCGCCGGTCCCGTCCCGCATGATGCCCATGCCCTTGGTGCCGCTGGAGGTCAGGACCCGGCCGTCGGCCAGGAAGTCGACGCGCCACGGCCCGGTCCGGGCCACCCTGACCGACAGCGCGCCGGAGGTGAGGGTGGCGTGCTCGTCGTGGTACTCGGTGCGGGCGGCGGTCTCCTGCCCGGTGAGCTCGAACTCCGGCCCGAGCGGCTGCCCGCCCTCGAAGTGGGTGAGGGTCACCCCGATGACGTCCGGCATCGGGGTGTGCGCGGTGATCGTCACGACCGGCCCTTTCAGCAGGTCGCCGCGGTGGCGGACGGGCCGGGTCGGCGCGTGGATCTCCAGCGTGCCTCCCCCGGGCGCGTCGACGTCGAGGACCTCCACCGGGTGCGCCGAGGTGACGCCCTCGCGCAGCAGCCAGTAGCCGTCGGTGAACTTCACGCGCGCACCCCTTTACTTGACCGCGCCCACGGCGATGCCGCGGGTGAGCGTCCGCTGGAAGACGAGGAAGAAGACGATCGCGGGCAGCACGCCCAGCAGGGCGGCCGCGTTGGTCATCGTGGCGTCCATGAGGCGCTGGCCCTGGAGGACGCCGAGCGCCACCGACACGGTCTGGTTGTCGTTGGAGATCAGCATGACCAGCGGGAGCAGGAACTCGTTCCAGGTCCAGATGAAGAAGAACACCAGGAGGACCCCGAGGGTGGGGCGGCTGACCGGGACCACGATCCGCCACAGCACCTGCCACTTGTTCGCGCCGTCGATGCGTGCGGCCTCGATGATCTCGCGGGGGAACTGCCCGAGCACCGAGGACAGGAGATAGGTGCCGAAGGCCGCCTGGACCACCGTGAACACGATGATCACGCTCAGCCGGGTGTCGTAGAGGCCCACCTGCTTGCTCAGGTGGTAGACCGGGTAGACCAGAGCCTCCTGCGGCAGCATGTTGGCCAGCACGAAGAAGGCGAGCACCCAGGTGCGGCCCCTGATCCGGCCGATGCCGATCGCGTACGCGTTGAGCACCGACAGGGCCGCGGCGAGCACGGCCACCGAGCCGCTGATCAGAACCGAGTTGAACAGTTTCCGGCCGTAGTCGACCCGCTGCCAGAAGTCCTTCAGGCCGTCCAGGTAGAGGCCGTCGGGCAGGCTGAGCGGGCCGTGCGCGGAGTACTCGGCCGGTGACTTGACCGCGTTCACGGCCACGATCGCGAACGGCACCACCATGAACAGGGCGGCCAGGCACAGGGCTACCAGTACCGGGTAGCGGCGTAGGGCGGCGGTCATGCGCGGATCCCCTCCTCGGCGTCCTCGGCGCGGGTCTGGAGTTTCAGGCCGGTCAGGGAGACGGCCAGGATGATCACCGTCAGGACGGTGGAGATCGCGGCGCCGTAGCCGACCTGCGTCTTCTCGAAGAAGGTGGCGAAGGAGAAGTACGACGGCACGTTCGTCGCGCCGCCCGGCCCGCCCTTGGTCAGCACGTACACCGCGCCGAACACCTTGAGCGCGGCGATCGTGCACCAGGTCAGCACGACGTAGGTCTCCGGGCGGATCTGCGGCAGCGTGACGTGCCAGAAGCGCCGCCACCAGCCGGCGCCGTCCAGCTCGGCCGCCTCGTACAGCTGTGGGTCGACGCGCTGCAGGCCCGCCATGAAGACGACCAGCGGGAAACCGATCTGCACCCACACCATCACGCCCATCACGCTGTACAGCGCGATGTCCGGGTCGCCGAGCCAGTCCTGCTGCCAGGAGCCCAGCCCGACCGCCCTCAGCAGTTCGTTGAGGGAGCCGTTGTCGGGGGCGAGGATCCAGCTCCAGACGATGCCGGCCACCGCGATCGGGAGCACCTGCGGGAGGTAGAAGCAGGCCCGCAGCACCGCGGCCCATCGCGGCCCGAAGTGCTTGCCGACGAAGTCGAACAGCGCGGCGGCCAGCACGAGACCGATCACGGTCGGCACGGCCGCCATGGCGAGGACCATGAACAGGCTGTGCCGGAAGGACGCCCAGAACTCCGAGTCGTCCATCAGCTCCCGGTAGTTGGCGAGCCCCGACCACGTGGGACTGCCGACCCCCTGCCAGTCGGTGAAGCTCACGCCCGTGTTCATCAGGAACGGCACGCCGATGACCGCCAGGAAGGCCAGGGTCCCGGGGAGCAGGAAGAGGGCGTAGGACTCGCGGGTACGGGGGCGGCGCGGGCCGGCGCCGAGGTGTTTGCCGACGGCCCGCGTGCCCCGTTCGACGGTGACCGTCATCGCTTCGGCGCACCCTTGTCGTAGGCCTGCTGCAGGGCGCTGAGATAGTCGTCCGGCTTCTCCGCGCCCGTCATCAGCTTCTGCGTCTCGGAGACCAGGACGTCGTAGAAGCCGTTCACCGGCCAGTCCGGGTAGAAGGCCAGGCCGTTCCGCCCGCTCAGCGTGTTGAAGTCGGAGATGAGCTTCTTGGACTTCGGGTCCGTGATGGCGCTCGCGTCGGCCGCGACCGGGACGCCGCCCTTGTTGCCGAGCAGGTTCTGGATCTTCTTCGACAGGGTGATGTCGATGAAGTCGTAGGCGAGGTCCTTGTTCGCGGCGTTCTTCGGGACCACCCAGAGGTTGCCGCCGGAGCCGAGGGTCAGGTCGGAGCCGGGCCACAGGGTGGTGTCCCAGTCGAACGTGGCCTCCGCCTGGAAGCGGCCGTACCACCAGCTGCCGGAGAACAGGATCGGCGCCTTGCCCTGGATGAAGGAGACGCCCGCGTCCTCGGCCTTGGCGCTGGTCGACTTCTCGCTGATGTAGCCCTTCTCCACCCAGTCCGCGAAGGTGTCCGCCGCGTACGTCCAGGCCTCGTCGTGGAAGTCGGTCTTCCCCTTGTACAGCTCGTACGCGTCGACCCAGGAGCGGTCGGCCCTGGAGAGGGCGAGCTGGTAGAGGTACTGCTGGGCGACGTACTCGGCGCCGCCGTTGGCGAGCGGGGTGACGCCCTTCTCGGCGAAGGTGTCCATGGCCGCCGTGAGCTGGTCGAACGTCTTCGGCTCGGCGATCTTGTACTTCGCGAAGAGGTCCTTGTTGTAGTAGACCATCGTGTACTCGGCGTAGTTCGGCATGCCGTACCACTTGCCGGAACCCATGATCCCGTCGGTGTCGTACCTGCTGGTGGTGCTCACGCCGGCGCTGAGCTTCTTGTCCCAGCCGCGCTCGGTCGTCTCGGCCGTCAGATCGGTCAGCAGGCCCTGTTTCGACAGCAGGCCCGCGGTCGCGTTGCCCTTGTTGTACTCCATGAGGTCGGGCGCGTCCGAGGAGTTGAGGACCATGGAGGCCGTCTTCTGGATCTGCTCGAAGCCCTTCTCCTCGACCTTCACCTTCACGCCCGGATGCGTGGCCTCGAACTCCTTGACGGCCTCCTTCCAGGCCTGGCCCATCGCGCTGTCGGGTCCCTCGTAGTGCCAGAGCCGGAGCGTCTTGCCGTCGGACGCGCCGCTGTCCGAGTCGCCGCAGGAGGTCAGGAGAAGCGATCCGGAAAGGATCACTGCCGCGGCCGCCACACGCCTTCGTGTCGTCAACATCGAGTGCCTCCAGGGGACTCGGATGGTTCTTGGGGATGCCACGCAGCGCTCGTCGAATCGATTCGATGCGTGGTGTCGAAGCGCTTCGACGCGGAAGTTATGCGGGAGATGCCGGGGCGTCAATGGATCCGGCCGGAATTAGTGCAAGCGTTTCGACGAGGGGAGCGGACGCGGTACGCCGTGGTGTGGATCAGCAGCGCGGTGCCGGCCGCCGCGACCGGCACCACGAAGGCGGCCGTGGCCGAGCCGTGCTCCACCGCCCAGCCGCCGGACGCCGAGCCGCAGGCCAGGCCGGCGAGCAGGGCGGTGACGACCAGGCTCATGCCCTCGTTGAGGCGGTCCTCCGGGGTGCGGTCCTGGACCAGGGCCATCGCGGTCACCATCGTCGGCGCGGTCGCCATGCCCGCCACCAGCAGGGCCGCCGCCAGTACGGGAAGCGTTCCGGCGGTACGGGCGGCGAGCAGCGGCAGGGACATCAGCACCGCCATCGCCAGCAGGCACCACGCCAGCCGACGGTCCGCCGGGCCGCTCGGTCTGCGCGTCCCGTACGCCAGGCCCGCCGCGCACGACCCCGCCGCCTGGAGCGCCAGCACCACCCCGGCCGCCGAGCGGTGGCCCTCCGCGTCCGCGTAGGCGATCGTGACGACCTCCATCGAGCCGAACACCGCACCGGTGGCGACGAAGCACGCGAGCAGCGGCGGTACACCGGGGGTGTGCAGCGGTGACGCGGAGGTCGTGCGTGCGACGGGCGGCGGCTCGGTCGCCCGCTGGGCGGTGAACAGCAGTACCCCGGTCACCAGCAGCGCCACGCCGGCCAGCGTGCCCGCCTCCGGGAAGAACGTGCCGCACAGGAAGGCCGCGAGCACCGGGCCCAGCATGAAGCACAGTTCGTCGGCGGCCTGTTCGAAGGAGTTCGCCGTGTGCAGGCCGGCCGGGTCGCCCCGGAGCAGATGGCTCCAGCGGGCGCGGGACATGCCGCCGGTGTTGGGCGTGGTCGCGGTGGCGGCGTACGCGGCGAACAGCGTCCAGTCGGGGGCGTCCCCGCGCACGCACAGCACCAGCGCGAGACTGCCGAGCGCCGCGAACAGCGTGGCCGGTACGGCGATCCGGGCCTGCCCGTACCGGTCGACGAGCCGCGCCGTCCAGGGCGCGACCAGCGCGGTCGCGGCCAGCCCGGTCGCGGTGACGGCACCGGCGAGGGCGTACGAGCCGCGGGTGCCGGCGATCATCACGACCGCGCTCACGCTGAACATGCCCATGGGCAGGCGGGCCAGGAGGTTCCCGGCGGTGAAGGCGCGGGCGCCGGGGACGGCGAAGAGACGGCGGTAGGGGTGGGGATGCGGCATGCGCCCACCGTCACCCGCGGCCGGTCACGGGGTCCAACACCTGTTCGGAGCCGATTCACGCACCTCCGTTGTAAATTCGCCGGATGCCCGCCCATGTCGATCCCCGCCTGCTGCGTGCCTTCCTGGCCGTCGCCGAGGAACTTCACTTCACGCGCGCCGCGGCCCGCCTCCACGTCGCCCAGCAGGCCCTCAGCCGGGACGTGCGGCGGCTGGAGCGCGAGCTGGGCGCCGAACTCCTCCTGCGGACCACCCGGCAGGTGACGCTCACCGCCGAGGGTGAGCGGCTGGTGCCCCACGCGCGCGGGGTCCTCCGCGCGCTGGACGACCTGCGCGCCGCGTTCGGCCCGGCCCGGCCGCTGCTGGTCGACCTGAACTCCCCGGGGCTGGCCACCGGCCGCCGGGTGCTGCACCGGGCCCGTGAACTGGCCCCCGAGCACGAGCTGATGGCACGCTTCGAGAGCGGCCTGACGGGTGCGGCCGTGGAGATCGCCGCGGGCCGGCTGGACGTGTCGTTCGGCCGGTACGCGGGCCTGAGCCCGGTGCTGCGCGCCCAGTTGGACCATCAGCTCGTGCGCTACGAGCCGATGGCGGTCCTGCTGCCCGAGGGGCACCCGCTGGCGTCGGCGGCCCGGGTGCCGCTGTCCGCGCTGGCGGGGGAGCGGGTGTACGCGGGCGCGGGGAACCCGCGGACCCCGGAGTGGACCGACCTCGCCCGACTCCTGTTCGAGGGGCGCGGCATCGAGATCGCACCGCCTGTCCCGCTCGCCGTGGGGGAGGAGGAGTTCCGCCGGATCATGGCCAAGGAGCCGTCGCCGATCCTCGCGGTAGTGGGTTTTCCGGCCATGCCTGGAGCGGTGCTGCGGCCGCTCGTCGACCCGGTCCCGCTGTCCCCCGTGTCGCTGGTGTGGCGAAAGGGGCTGGTCCATCCGGCGCTCGAGGCACTGCGCCGGGCGGCGGTCGAACTCGGGTTCGTGGAGGGCTGGTTGGAGCGTCCCGCCGGGGGATGGATTCCAGCCATGGACATGAACATGGCGTGTACCCATAAAAGAGACATCGCACACATCACCCCCGCGCCTGCGCTAGATTCGTCGCCCTGAGCACGCGGGGGTCATAGGGGTGCGCCGACCGGGTGGGGGCCCGGTTTCGTCGGCATGTGCTCGTCGTCTCGGACGCGCCCAGGAACTGGCCCGTGGTGTCCCGTGGGGGGAAACGCACACGTGAAGAATTGGCGGGAAGATGCCCAACCGGATTGCCCGGGAGCGGCATCGCCGACCGGAGACGTACCGGCCGTGAAGGGAGACGTCCAGGAGTTTCCGGGCGATGCGCGACAGCCCGTGAGGGGTGGAACAGGGCGCGGCGACCAGGAGGTCCTCCTGGGTGCCGGCCTCGGGGCGGGCGGCCGGACGTCGACCGGATACCGGGACGACTCGGGGCATACCGGCGAGCCGTCGACCTCGAACGGCCTTTCCGAAAACGAACGGTCGAGCGGTGGACTCCGGGACCCCTGGCAGGAGACCGCGGAAGTGTCCGTCCCCCTGCCGGGCACGGACGCGGAGGACGACGACCCCGACGAGGTGACCGTCCAGCTCGACTCCCCGCACCGGGGGGCGGGCCCGCGCGGCGGCGGCCCGAACGCCTCCGACGCACCCGTGTTCGTCGACGAGTCGGGCCGTCGCAGCCGTACCTTCCGCCGGATCGGCATCGCCGTCGGACTCGCCTGCGCCACCTACGCCGTCGTCATCGTCGGCACGCTCCTGTCCGGGAACGCCGGTGCGCCCTGGCTGCCGGTGCCGGGCCGGAACGACGACGAGCCGGCCGCCCGGGTCGAGACCTCCGACGAACCCATCTCCTCGCTCACCCCGACGCCGCCCGGCTTCGCCGCGCCCGGCCGCCCCGGCCGCACCGCCTCCGGACCCGCTGTGCTCCCGTCGGGTACGGGCGCGGCACCCAGCGCCTCGGGCAGCGCCGTCGTGCTGCCGAGCAGGTCCGCCGTCGCGCCGCGGCCCCTGCCCAGCGGTTCCGGCCGGCCCAGCCCGGTCCTCACCAGCGAGCCCCCGGCCCCGGTGCCCAGCAGCCCGGCCGCGCCCCCGCCGCCGCCCGAGCCGTCCCCGTCCACCACCGCGGAACCCACCCCGTCGCCCTCGCCCTCCCCGGCGGGAGGCGCGGGGACCACGGTGGCGGGAGGTGCGGCGGATCCGGTGGTCGCCGGATCGGAACCGGGGGGCGGTTCTGGTCCGGGGTCCGGCTCCGGCTCTGCATCGGGGTCCGGTTCCGGCTCCGGTGAGGAGACCGGTACGGCCGCGGCCTCGGGTGCCGATCCGGGGGCCGGCTCCTCACCCGAGCCGGGTCCGCCCCCGTCGTCCTCCTCCGGGCCCGACGGCGCCTCCGATCAGATCACGGTGTCCATCACCATCTCCTGAGCCCCGACCTGCCCCGTCCTACGTCGTCCGATCTCACCGGTCGTCACCGCGCCTTCGCGCGTCCGCGCAGCGGCCGGCGGTTCCGGCACGCCGGCCGGTCCGGCCGCGTCGGCCTCCGCCGGCCCGCGGCCCCATCCGTGAGGCTGCCGACGCCCGGCACCGACGTGCCTTCGGCGCCGGCCCACCCGTGCGGCCGTCGGACCCGGCCCCGCGGTCCGGCCCCCTGCGGGCCCGGCAGAGCCCCCGGACCCACCGGCCCGTCGGCACCGCCGTGCCCGGCACCGCCGTCACGCCCTGCACCGCCGCCTCCGTCCCCGTCCCTTTCCGGCATCCGGCCGGCCCGTCCTCGTCCCCGAAAGAACGTCCCTCATGGCTCCACGCAGCAGCCGGCCCACGACCCGAAGGTCCGCCGGACACTCCGCCCACCCCGCGCACGCCCCGACCCCGGCCGCCTCCGACAACGACAACGACGACGAGCGGGGCGGCGCACCGCGGCCGCCCGCGGCCGGACGCCGTGCCGGCCGGGGCCGGTCCCGCGGTCGCCGGACACCGGCAGGCGGCGGCCGGCCCCCCGCCGGGGGCGGCTCCCCGGCGGGCGCCGCCCGCAGACGCCTGCGGCCTCCCCTGCGCCTGCGCCATCTGCTGCCCCTCGTGGTGCTGTTCGCGATGATGGCGATGCTCCTGCTGCGCGGCTACGTGCACAGCGAGGTCCTCGCCGACCACCGCGTCCGCCCGGACGCCGCCGCCGACCGGGTGCCGCAGGCGATCCTCGACGGCGGCCCGGTCGTCGACACCCGCGGCGGCCGCACCGCCAGTCGGGAGGTGCCCGACCACCGCCTGGTCCTGACCTTCGACGACGGCCCCGACCCGGAGTGGACGCCGAAGGTGCTGGACGTGCTCGCGAAGCACCACGCCCACGCGGTCTTCTTCGTCACCGGCACCATGGCCTCCCGCTACCCCGACCTGGTCCGGCGGATGGTCGACGAGGGCCACGAGATCGGGCTGCACACCTTCAACCACCCCGACCTGTCCTTCCAGTCGAAGAAGCGTATCGACTGGGAGCTGTCGCAGAACCAGCTCGCCCTCACCGGCGCCGCGGGCATCCGCACCTCCCTGTTCCGCCCGCCGTACTCGTCCTTCGCCGACGCGATGGACGACAAGTCCTGGCCGGTCACCGAGTACATCGGCTCGC
>NZ_JBFBCB010000072.1:0-27015 GCF_040682975.1 Streptomyces sp. NPDC051051 | reverse complement strand
GTAGCCGAAGCCCGGCTCCAGCGGCTCGATCACGAACCGGGAGCGGAACTCGTCGACGACCTCTTCGGTCAACGAGGGACGCTGAGCAATCAGCACGAGGTGTGGCCTCCAGTGTTCTGGCGCCCGCTATGTGACGCCGTAGACACCATGAAGAGTACGGGTGGTACCGGCGATGCGGTCGCTGCGGCAGAGAGCCGCCCCCCGTGTCGTTTCCCGGGCCACCGTGGGTCGGAGCTCCGCGCCGGCTGTACACCCCGTGCCACCTGGCCCTGGGGGGCATCGCCGTCTTCCTCGCCGCCCACTGACGGTGATGACGGTCGTCGTGACGATGACGGTCGTCGTGACGCTGCGGGTGGGTGGCGTCGGCCGTGGAGACGCCGCCCGGACGTGGCGCGCGGCCGGGCGACGCCTTCGCGAGTACGACGGTCACACGGTCTCGGGCACGCCGTTCGGCGTGGGAGCGGGGATCGTCTTGGTGAGGTCGGCGGGCAGCGCCTGGGAGGTGGCCGATGCCGTCTCCCGGGCGAGGAAGGCGCCGAGTTCGCCGATGGTGCTCATGAGGGGGGCGGGGAAGACGACCGTGCTGTTCTTGTCCACGGCGATCTCCACCAGGCTCTGCAGGTTACGCAGTTGGAGAGCAAGCGGGTGGGCCATCATCGTGTCCGAGGCGTCGCCGAGCGCGGCTGCGGCCAGGGACTCGCCCTCCGCGTTGATGATCTTCGCTCGCTTCTCCCGCTCGGCCTCGGCCTGGCGGGCCATGGCGCGCTTCATGCTGTCAGGCAGTTGGATGTCCTTGAGTTCGACCAGGGTGACCTCCACGCCCCATTCGACGGTGGCGACGTCGAGGATCTCGCGGATGTCGAGGTTGATGCGGTCGGTCTCGGAGAGCGTCTCGTCGAGCGTGTGCTGTCCGACCACCTTGCGCAGGGTGGTCTGGGCGATCTGGTTGATCGCCGCGTTCACGTTCTCGACCGCGATGACCGACTTCACCGCGTCGACCACCCGGAAGTAGGCGACCGCCGACACGTCCACGCTCACGTTGTCCCGGGTGATGATGCCCTGGGACTGGATGGGCATGGTGACGATCCGCAGCGACACCCGGTGCAGGACGTCGACGAACGGGATGACGAACCGCAGTCCCGGATCCCGGGTCCCCACCAGTCGGCCGAAGCGGAACAGCACTCCCTGCTCGTACTGCTTGACGATTTTCACGGCCATCGCGAGTACCACGGCCACGAGGACCCCGACGACGACCAGAACGATGATCATGACTCCCATGTGCTGCTCCTCAGAATGAGGACCACGTCGTTGCCGCGCGAGGTCCCGGGAAGGGGGGGTGGAGCACAGGTGCGTGAGCCGCGGGGCGTGGGCACGCTGTCCATGTGCTCGGGCCGTCGTGAGAGCCGCGCTGTCACTCGAGCGGGGGCGCGGGAGGCGGTGCGGACCGGGGGCCCGCCGTGTGTCCAGTATCTCTTGCCGTGTGCGTCCGCCGCTTGGGCCGAACGGTCCCCGACCTGCCGCGGGTTTCCAGGGACGCTCAGCCGTCGCCGGCGGGGAGGGGGACGGTCCACTCCAGGGTGGTGCCGGTGGGACGGCGGGGAGTGAGGGTGAGGGTGCCGCCGAGTTCCGTGGCACGGGCGTGGAGGTTGGCCAGTCCGCTGCGGCGGGTGCGGGTGGGGTCGATGCCGCTGCCGTCGTCGGTGACCCGCAGCCTCAGCTGGGTGACGGGGGCCTCGGCGGCGACGTCCACGGCCGTGGCCTGGGCGTGCCGGGCAGCGTTGGCGAGGGCCTCGCGGAGCACGGCGATCAGCTGGTCCGCGATGTCGTCGGGGACCAGGGTGTCCAGCAGGCCCGTCATCCGCAGCGCGGGGCAGAAGCCCAGGACCGCGCAGGCCCGACCGGTCTCGGCGACCAGCCGGGCCCGCAGGCCGGCCTCCCCGTCGGCGTCGCGCAGCCCGAGAGCGTAGATCGTGGATCGGATGACCTTGACGGTTTCGTCGAGGTCGTCCACGACCCGTTCGATCCGCTCGGCGGCCTGCGGGCGGTCGGCGAACTGCGTGAGGACCGACTGCAGCGACATCCCCGAGGCGAACAGCCGTTGGATCGCCAGGTCGTGCAGGTCGCGGGCGATGCGGTCGCGGTCGCCCAGGAGCAGGAGCTGTTCGGCCCCGCGACGGTGCTCGGCGATCTCCAGGGCGAGTGCGGCGTGGTTGGCGAATCCGGCGATCATCGTGACGGCCGCGTCGGCGAAGGCGGGGCGGCCGGGAGGACCGGAGACCTGGAGCACGCCGCGTACGTGTTCGGGGGTCCCGAGGGGGACCAGGAAGGCCGGCCCCAGAGGGGCAGGGCGGTGTCGTGCCCGGTTCGGGCGTCGGTGTTCCAGTCGTCGGTGGTGATGGTCTCCCCGGAGCCGTAGACCTTCGCAGCCAGCGTGTTGTCCGGCAGGACCAGCCCGCGGACGCGGTCGGTGTCCTGGCCGGCGGCGGCCTCGACGACCAGGTTTGCGGTGCCGGCAACGGGCACGGCGAGGGTCACCAGACTGGCGTCGGCCATCTCGCCGACCGTGGCGGTGAAGGTGTCCAGGACCTCCGCGGGGTCCGTTCCGCGCAGGAGACTGCGGGTGAGTTCGCTGCTGGCCGTCAGCCAGCGTTCCCGGCGCTGGACCGCGTCGTACAGGCGGGCGTTGTCGATCGCCACTCCGGCCGCGGCGGCCAGCGTCGCCAGCGCCACCTCGTCGTCGGCGTCGAACTCCGCCCCGCCGCGCTTGTCGGTCAGGTAGAGGCTCCCGAACACCGCCTCGTGAACACGTACGGGGACGCCCAGGAAGCTCCGCATCGGCGGATGCTCCGCGGGGAAACCGCCGGCGTCCGGGTGCTCGTCGAGGTCGGCCGGCCGCAGCGAGCGGGGCTCGCGGATCGGCAGTCGCAGTTGAGGCGCGGCCGCTTCTTCCTGCCGCGCAGCGCCCGTGTCCTCGTCCACGCCGGCTCCCCTCGGGAAGGCACATGCCCCCGCTCCCTCCAGCATGCGTCCGCCGGGCCGCCCATGACCCGCACGGGTGCGAACCGTGATCAGATGTTCACGTCGAGCGAGTGGACCCCCGGGCCGGAACGGGAACTGCACGGCACGGCGGCCAGATGGCCGAGCGATGCCGGACTGCTCACGGAGGCCCTGCCGCACGCCGCCGACGCGGGGCACTGCGGTGGTCGGGGTGGCCGCTGGGGCGAGGCCGTGCGGGTGGCGCACCTCCTTGAGCGCGAGGGGGCGTCCGGCGCTCACGGCGTCCAAGGGCAGCAGCGCGGTCCGCACCAGCAGCGGGGCCGGGGTCCAGACGAGGACGTCCCGGACCCGCCGTCCGTAACCGGCCCTCCACCGCCTGCGCAGTCTCTTTGCCCGGCCGTCACGACCCGCGTGGCACCGCGGAACGCGCCCGGTTGAGGGTGAGCCGGCGCCGGTGGCCGATCATGGCCACCAAGAGCACCACGAGGACCAGAACATTGACGCCGAGCACGGCGATGGGCATGCCCCCATCTCCTTTCACGGACGGCGACTGCTTCGCCCGCCCCGGCTCAGCGTTCCCGCGGGACCGTGCACAGGGCCCAGATCACGAAGGCGTACAGCGCGATCAGGGTGAGCGACCAGACGGGGTAGTACGGGATCGACAGGAAGTTGGCGATGATCAGCAGCCCCGCGATGCCGACCGCGACGACCCGTGCCCAGGTGGCGCGCGAGAAGAGGCCGACGCTCACGCCGATGGCGATGGCTCCGAGAAACAGCTGGATCCAGCCCCAGCTGGTCAGGTCGAACTGGAAGACGTAGTTGGGGGTGGACACGTAGATGTCGTCGTCGGCGATGGCCATGATGCCCCGGAACAGGTCGAGTACACCGGCGATGAACAGCATGACGCCGGCGAACGTCACCAGGCCGCCGGCGGCAGCACGGGACGTTTCCGAGCGGTGGTGCATAGAGCTTGTGGTCACGGCGGATTCCTCACTTCGGCGCTGAGACGCAGCGACTGGCGCTGCATCTCCGAGCATGTGGGGCGGCAGGGGAGGAGAGATCACCCGGAAGGGGTGATCTGCGCGGGGCGGATCACTGATGGGCTGGACGCGGACACCCACGAGGAGGCGGGCGAACGGACCGGAGGGCCCCGAGATGAGCGGTGAGGCCTGGACCGGTGTCGCGGTGGCCGGCGTCACCGCCGCGTACGCGCTGGGCTCGCGCCGGCTGGCGTCCACACCGGTGTCGTCGGCGACCGTGTTCGTCGGCTGCGGAGTTCTCCTGGGGCCCGCCGTGCTCGGTGTCATCGGCCCGGTGCACGACGCCGGGCCGATCCTCACCCTGCTCGAAGCGGCCCTCGCCCTGGTCCTGTTCACCGACGCCATGACCGTCCGGCGACGGGACCTGCGTTCCGGTGGCTTCCTGCCAGGTCGGCTGCTCGGTATCGGACTGCCGCTGAGCGCCGGAGCGGGCTGGCTGCTGGCCTGGCCCCTGCTGCCCGGGCTGAGCCTCTGGGAGCTCGCACTGGTCGGCGCGATCCTCGCTCCCACGGACGCGGCCCTCGGCAAGACGGCCATGTCCAGTCCCCGGGTCCCGCCGCTGGTACGGCAGGGTCTCAACGTGGAGAGCGGCCTGAACGACGGCATGGTGCTGCCGTTCTTCGTGCTCTTCCTGGCGGCCATTCCCGGCACGTCCGCCGCGCAGGAAGGGCTGAACGGGGTCTTCTGGCGCGCGCTCGTGCTGAGCACGGCACTGGGCCTGTTGATCGGCGGGTCCGGCGGCCGGCTGTTGCGGTCGGCGCAGACACGGCGATGGGTGTCGCCGGAGTGGGGGCAGCTCTTCGTCCCGGCCGTCGCGGCGGCATCGTACGCACTGGCCGTGGCGGTGGACGGCAGTGGCTTCATCGCCGCCTGGGCCGCCGGATTCGCCTTCGGTTTCGCCCTGCGCCGGTTCCGGGCGCGAACCGCCGGGCGGGCCGCAGCACGGCAGGAAGGGCCGGACCGTACCGCCGACTTCACCGAGAACCTCGGGGGCCTGCTGGCCTCGCTCAGCCTGCTGTTCTTCGGGGCGGTGCTGCTCGGTCCGGTGCTGGAGGACCTGAGCTGGCGGATCACCGCCTACGCCGTGCTCAGCCTCACCGTCGTCCGCATGCTCCCCGTGGCCCTGGCGCTCATCGGCAGCGGGCTCCGGCTGCCCACGGTGGCGTACATCGGGTGGTTCGGGCCTCGCGGTCTGGCGTCCGTCGTGCTGGGGCTGCTCGTTCTGGAGGAGCACGTGCACGGGGTGGAACTGCTGGGACGGGTGGTCGCGGTCACCGTCGGCCTGAGCGTCCTGCTGCACGGCGTCTCGGCCGTCGCCCTCGCCGCCCGTTACGGCAGCTGGCACGAAAGGACCGCGGCCACGGGCCGCAAGCTGCGCGAGGGCACCCCCGTTGCCGAGGCCGCGGAGCGGCGGATCACCGCTCGGTGACGTCGACGGCCACCGTGCTCGCCCGTGTGACCTGCGCGGGGCGGGTGTCACCCGCTACGGGTGAGGTGGCTCGGGTCGGCCGGGAACAGGGGGAGGGGGACAGCCGGTGAGGACTCGGCAGCGAGGGAGAATGGCCATGGCCAAGCCGTTCAAGGGGAAGATCGCCCTCGACATCCGTGACTCAGAGCCGGACCGGGCGCCGTACCTCGCGCCGCGGGCGCCCGAGAACGCCCCGAACGTGCTGGTGATCGCGTGGGACGACGTCGGCTACGGGACGATGGACTGTTTCGGCGGGCCGGTGAGAACGCCGACGATGACGCGGATCGCCGACATGGGCGTGCACTACTCGGCCTTCCGCACCACCTCGTTGTGCTCCCCGAGCAGGGCCTCGCTGATGACCGGCAGGAACGCGACGTCGAACGGGATGGCGACCATCGCCGAGCTCAGCGCTGGCTTCCCCGGGATCCCCACCCGCATCCCGTTCGGGAACGGCTTCATCTCGGAGGTCCTGGGCGAGCGCGGCTACAACACGTACTGCCTCGGCAAGTGACACCTCACCCCGGCGAGGAGACCAGCATGGCCGCTTACAAGGGGCGCTGGCCCCTGGGGTGCGGCTTCGAGCGGTTCTGGAAGCGCTGGGCCGGCCACGAGGGCGGCGTGGCCGACATGTGCCCGGTGGCATGGCCCGCGGGGATCGAAGCCCGGGCAGAGGTCCGCCGGCAGTACGTCCACGCGGTGGACCTCGTCCCCACGCTGTACGACCTCCTCGGCGTCGAGCCGCCCGAGGTGATCAAGGGCTACCCGCAGAACCCGATCGAGGGCGAGAGCTTCAGGGCTTCGCTCACCGACCCCGGAGCGCCGGGACGGCAGACCCAGTTCTACGCGATGCCGGGACAGCGGTCGATCCACCACGAAGGACGGCTCGCCTGCACGGTGCATCCGCCGCTGAGCGGCTGGGGCGACTTCGCGCTCGACGTGTGGGAGCTCTACGACACCGACCGCGCACGGTCGACGGACCTGGCAGCGCGGGAACCGGCCAGGCTCGAGACCCTCAAGAGCCTCCGGTACTACAACGCGGGTGTCCACGACGGGCTGCCGCTGGACGACCGCACCGTCCTGGAACAGGTCCTGGCCGAGCGCCCGCACGGAACTCCCGAGCGCGACAGTCACGTGTACTACCCCGACTCCGCGCCGGTGCCCGAGCAGTCCGGCGTCGTCACCAGCGGCCGGTCGTACACCGTGGCCGCCGGGATCGACGTCGGGTCCGTCGACGCCGAGGGCGTGCTGTACGCCCACGGCGGTGTCGCGGGCGGCCACAGCCTCTACGCCAAGGACCATCGCCTGCACTACGCGTACAACTGGGTCGGCACCCACCTGCAGGTCGTGGACGCCGACCGGGAGATCCCGCCGGGCACCCACGTGTTCACGGCCGAGTTCGCGGCGAACGGCCGCAGCGCCGACCCCGAGATGCCCGGCGCCGAGGGCACCCTCACCCTCTACGTGGACGACCAGGAGGTGGGCAGCGACGACATCGTCACCCAGCCCGGTTCCTTCTGTGTCGTCGGGGACGGGATCTGCGTGGGCCGCGACGACGCGTCGCCCGTGACGCCCGATCACCAGGGACCGTTCCCGTTCACCGGCGGCACGATCGACAAGGTCGTGGTCGACGTCTCCGGCGAACGGTACGTCGACCACGAGGCGCAGGTGAGCGGCTGGTTCATCGTCGACTGACGGCCGCGCCGACCGGCCGGCACTCCGGCCGCGACGCCAAGGGCCGGCGCCGGACCCGAATCACCCGCTGCGGGGGATGACGTGCCGGGCGGGCGGGGATCGACTGGAGTCGTACAGGAGCAGGACCGCAACGCCCTCAGAGAAGGAGCCGGACCATGACCGAGGAAATGACGGGGACAGGCGGTGTCAGTGCCCTTGCCGAGGCGGACGCCCCCGTGTTCGAGACGCTCGTCCAGATGACGCTCGACACGTTCGAGCGGTCGGGGCTGGACCCGGAGACGTACCTGCTGACGCGCATCGCGGCGCTGGTGTCCATGGACGCCTCACCCGCCTCGTATCTGCTCAACATCGGCGCGGCCGACGAACTCGGCGTGCCCCTGGAGCGGATCCAGGGCACCCTCGTGGCCATCGCTCCGGTGGTCGGCAGCGCCCGTGTGGTGTCCGCCGCCCGAAGCATCGGTGAAGCCTTCGGTCTCCCCCTGCACGACGCAGGCGAGGAAGAGGAAGCGGCGACATGAATCTGGCCTACGACTATCCGGTCCTCGGCGCCTTCTGGACCACCATGTGGATCTTCCTGTGGATCATGTGGTTCGTTCTGCTCTTCCGGGTCGTCGGTGACATCTTCCGTGACGACACGCTTGGCGGAGGGGCCAAGACGGGATGGCTGATCTTCGTGATCGTGCTTCCCTTCCTCGGCGTGTTCGTCTACGTCCTGGCCCGCGGCAAGGACATGGGCCGGCGTGAGACACAACACGCCCAGGCCAAGCAGCGGGCGCTCGACGACTACATCCGCACCACCGCCGGCCAGGGCGCGGGGGGCGCGAGCGAAACGGAGCAGTTGGCAAAACTCTCCGACATCCGCTCCCGGGGAGACATCTCCGACGAGGAGTTCCGGCGGGCCAAGGAGAAGATCCTCCACTGACCCCGGCCCGGCACACGGGATCCAGGCATGCTCCGAGAGCTGTTCCCGGTGTCGTCCGACAGCCATCGCCACCGCCCTCGGCGAGACCACCTCACGGAGCCGCCGCATGACCACGACCCACAATCAACTGGACGGACACGACGTGCGGCACCACACCCCGCAGGAACGGGCCGCGCTCGGCAAGGCAGCGCGGGCCGCCGCGCCCCGCTCCAGCCACGCCGAGTTCGCGCCCGGGCCACAGCGGCCGGACCCGCTGAAGATCATCGCGGAGCAGTCGAAGACCCGGCTGCCGGAACTCGTGCCGATCCGCTACGGCAGGATGTCCGAGTCACCGTTCCGCTTCTACCGGGGCGCGGCCGCCATCATGGCCTCGGATCTCGCGGACACCCCGACGTCGGGACTTCGGACCCAGCTGTGCGGTGACGCGCACATGCTGAACTTCCGACTGCTGGCCTCACCCGAACGCCGCCTGATGTTCGACATCAACGACTTCGACGAGACGTTGCCGGGACCCTGGGAGTGGGACGTCAAGCGCCTGGCCACCAGCCTCGTCATCGCGGGCCGGGCCAACGGCTTCAGCACCAAGCAGCGGGCCTCGATCGTCCTGGCCACCGTGCGGTCCTATCGCGAGAGCATGCGGTCCTTCGCCGGACTCGGCAACCTGGCCGTCTGGTACGCCCAGTTCGACGTCGACCGGGTACGCGACCGCTTCGCGGCCGACCTGTCCGCGCGCGGCCGCGAACGGTGGGCGCAGGCCGTGACCAAGGCACGGTCGCACGACACCCTCCAGGTCTTCGACAAGCTCACCCACGTCGTCGACGGCAGGCGCCGCATCGCCCCCGACCCACCGCTCATCACCCGTCTCGAAGACCTGCTGCCGGATGACAAGCGCGGTGCCGTGGAACACGAGCTCCGCACCCTGATCGAGCGCTACGGCCAGACTCTCCAGTCGGACCGGCGGTTCCTGCTGGAGCAGTACCGGATGGCCGACATGGCGCGCAAGGTCGTCGGGGTCGGCAGTGTCGGCACCCGTTGCTGGATCGTGCTGCTGCTCGGCAAGGACGGCGAGGATCCGCTGTTCCTCCAGGCCAAGGAGGCCGACGAGTCGGTGCTGGCACCCTACGCCGGGGCGAGCGCGTACCGGACACAGGGCGAGCGGGTGGTCGCCGGGCAACGGCTGATGCAGGCCACCAGCGACATCTTCCTCGGCTGGGAGCGCGTCGAGGGCATCGACGGCCGACGCCGGGACTTCTACGTGCGGCAACTGCGTGACTGGAAGTGGGTCGCCGAGGCCGAGCAGATGGTGCCCCGCGGCATGCGCACCTTCGGCGCGCTGTGCGGCGCGACGCTGGCCCGGGCGCACGCGAGATCCGGCGACCGCATCGCCATCGCCGCCTACCTGGGCGGCGGCGACAGCTTCGACCGGGCGCTCGCGACCTTCGCCGAGCGCTACGCCGACCAGAACGAACGCGACCACCAGGCACTCGTCGACGCCGTCCACGTCGGGCGACTGTCCGCCGAAGCGGCCTGAAGGGCGCGCGCAGCCGCAGTCGGCGCAGCGGGTCACGCCGGTCAGGGCTGCAGGCCCGCCCGCCTGAGCGCGACCTCGGACAACTCGGAGATGACCTGCTGGTCCCCCCGGCGCCAGGCGTCGGCGAGACCGCCCGGCGGGGCGGAGATCGCGGCGAGGCCGCGCTGCGGTCCGGTGAGGGCGCGCAGCGCGAGCAGGTCGGCGCCGCCGACGTCGTCAAGAAGGCGTCGGGTGGTGGCGGCGCGGCGGATCCAGCGCAGACGCGGGGGCAGCCACAGCACCAGTACCAAGGCCGCTGAGAGGACGATCAGGGCCAGTACCCCGGTCGTCGTGCTGTTCCTCGCCTTCGCGCCGGTACTGCTGCGCGAGGTCCGCACCACCAATCCCGGCCGCGTCGACGCCCTCGGCGTCGTCCTGTCCGCCGTCGGCATCCTGCTGGTCGTCTACTCGGTCGAGTCGGCCGCGGCCGAGGGCTTCTCCTCGACGCAGGCCGTCACCGGAGTGGTCGGCCTGGCGATCCTGGTGTGGTTCGTGCGCCGCCAGTTCCGCCTGGAGTACCCGCTCCTCGACCTGCGGCTCTTCAAGGACCACGTCTTCACCGTCGCCATCCTCACCGGCCTGCTCTCCCTGGTCGCCTGGGCGGCCGCCGGCTACCTCACGGGCATCTACCTCCAGTCGGTCCTCGGCTACAGCGTGCCGGCGGCAGCTCTGCTGGTGCTTCCGGGCGCCGCCGTCCTGACCGCCGCGTGCATCGGGGCGAGCGGTGTCGTCGAGCGGATCGGCATGCGGTCCGCGCTGATCGCCTCGCACTTCTTCATGGGCGTCGGCCTGCTGCTCCTGCTGCTGACGACCACCGAGCACGGCGTGGCGGCGTTCATCGCCTCCTCCGTCGTCACCGGTGTCGGCTATGGCTTCTCCTTCAGCCTGGTGGCGGACACGGCCGTCGCCGCGGTGCCCGCAGAACGCGCCGGGTCGGCCGCCTCGATCGCGGAGATGAGCAACGAACTGGGCAACGCGCTGGGCATCTCGCTGCTCGGTTCGCTCGCGGCGCTGTGCTTCCGGCTGGGCGGCCCGGATGCGGCGGACACGCTCAACGAGACGCTGGACACCCCGGGACTGTCGGCGGCGAACATCGCCGAGGCCGAGGACGCCTTCCTGACGGGACTGCACGTGGCGGTCGGCGTCGCCAGCCTGCTCTGCCTGGCCCTGGGCGTCCTCGCCCTGCGCTGGGTCCCCAAGGAGCAGAAGGAGGGCAGTGCGGAGACGGAGGCCGTCGCCGCGATGCAGTGACGCGCAGACGCACCGACTCGACGACGCGCTGACACGGACACTCCCGGCCCTGCGGACCGGTCCGGGCCCTGTACGTACTCGGGCCGGCCGGCCCGGACGTCAGCCGCCCGTGCGGAAGTCGACGCGGAAGGCGGGCTCGCCCTCCTGGACTCCGGTGACCCGGACGGACCCCGGCTCGGCCAGCGATTCGGCCTCGATCCGGCACGGCTGGTCGAACTCGACGTACCGCCAGTAGGTGGCCTCGATCGCAGTGGGCGCGAGGGAGGCCGGGGAAAGCAGGGCGCGGGCCGCCTGGTCGGCGGCCTCCAGCAGGGCCAGGCCCGGCACATGGTCGACGGGATGGTCGAACATCAGGTGGTTGCCGGGGTCGTTGCGCAGCAGCCGGCGGTGCCAGCGGTCCCGGGTGAGAGCATCACGTCCGCCGGGGAGGGCCGGGACAGCAGCCGGGCGTCCACCGGCGCCGGTACCGGCCAGGCTCCCCAGTCCACATGGCGGCGGTCGCCGCGCACCCGGGCGTAGGCCCGGTCGGAGATCCACGCGAACTCGGTCTCGGCGCGTGCCGGTACGCCTCCGTCCCACCACACCTCGAAGGACATGTGCAGCGCGCTCGTCGTCCGCAGTCGGCCGCCGGCCGCCGTCCTCCGACACGCAGACCCGGATGTCCATGAGGACGACGTCGGGCCGCGTACGGAGGACCGCTGCGACAGCCTCGGCCCCGTCGGCCGCCTCGGCCGTCACTTCGATGCCGTCCGCGGCCAGGATCATCTTGAAACCGGTGCGTACGAGAGCTTGGTCGTCAGCGATGACGGCACGCAGCGGTGGCCGGTCCTTGTTCATACGGTGCTCCGCGGGATACGGGCCGTGACCCGGTAGCCGCCGACGTTTGTCGGACCCGGCCGTCAGCTCGCCCTTGTAGACGGCCAGCCGCTCGCGAGCCCCATGCGGCGACGGCCGTTGTTCTACGTAAAGAACACGGTCCACCGTTTCCAGCTCACGGAACAGGGGGTGAAGGCCACACCGAGCAGAAAGCCGAAGAGGATCTGCACGCCCGTCTGGGTACCCGCGTTTCCTGCAGGACCTCGTTCCAGCGGCGGTTGACGCGCTCACGCGACGTTTCCGGCACCCGTCCACCGGCCTGCGGACCGTCGCTGTCGTGGTGTGGACAGCAGGCGGTGCCCTCTTCCACCAGGTGACCGGGCTGCTCTGTCATGGTCAAGGCATCCTCCAGATCCCAGGAACCGATCGCGCTCATCGGACACCCTTCCTACAGGTCAGGAGCGATGTTGGCGCGCCCGGCCCCAGCGGGGGTGAAGGGTGGCATGCCCATCGGCCCCTGCGGCACATCCTGTGGCTGGGTTGCGCGCCGATCGGCTCCTGTTCGGCGTGACGTCCTGCTATGAGCGACTTCGCGATCCGGTAGTGGGCTTTGTCGCTCAGCGTTCGTGGAGAGGTCCGCCGGGCCGGCGCTTCCCCGGCATGGCCGGCTCGCGGGCGTGAGCCGTGGCCCGCCCTGTGGGCGGCTCCCTCTATACCGCTGTACCTCGCGGGTGTCTGACGTTTGACGCCGGAAGGGCTGGGTTACCCGGACCACCGCACGGCAGGGCGCGGATGTCTGCCGATGTCCGAAAGCGTGAGGACGGAGTGCGATGTCGAATCCACAGCAACCAGAGATACGGCGTAGCGACAAAGGTGCGAGCACCCCACAGGACAGCCGGGAGCTCAAAGCGTCGCAGGAGTCGGAGCACGGGGACAGGGCCCACGGAACGGATCGGGGCGACAAAGGTGGCGGCGAAGGCGGTGGCACACCGCCCGCGCAGCGTCCGGACCATCCCCAGTAGGTGAGAGTGTCGGTCATGGACGGGCACTGCGCGGGACGTGCATGATCACCGCGCTGACCACTCTGCACACGCTCGACGAGGTCGCCGAAAGGGTCCGTCGACAGGATCGCCTGTACGTCCGCTGGTCGCTTGGACCGGAGACGGACCTGCGCGACACCTCCAGTCGAGACGAGCTCACAGGTGTGTCTCTTCCCGGGCTGTCCGCCAATTCGCTGGACGTCGAGCCCTGGTGGCGTGACCGGCCCGTACGGATCTGGGTCGCTCGCCGCTTGTACGACTACTGTCACCTGCCTCGTCGCCGAGGGGGCGGCGTGCGGCCATGGCTGCTGCGAGGCCGGGAAAACGGACGCGGTCCCGACAATGAGCCGTTGGTGACTCACGTCGAGCCGCTGGCATGGGTCGCCGACGCGGTCATTGGCGAGGCGACGAGGGTGATCGAGGAGCAGCCTGGCCCCTGGGGCCCTGTGGAACGCAACCAGCAGCCTTGATTCACTGGGCACTGGATCGCCGGACCCCGAGATCGAGGTCTCCGTCCCCCGGAATCCGCCGTGGTCGGCTGGGGGTCATGGCGTGCCGCACTCGCTGATGATCAGGCTGATGGCCTCCCCCGGACCGCCGTCGGTCAGGGCGGGTCGTTGACGGTCTGCTCCGGCGCCGTCGTGCAGCAGCCGATGTACGAGACTCGTAACCTGCCGGCTTTCGCCGCATGCTTCCAGTGAGGGAGCGACGTAGCGCGGGAGCTGGCACAGCACGTCCCCGGCGCGGCGTCGGCTGCCTCTCGGATCGATCAAGACGTTGCTCAGACCATGAGGGGCCGCGTGCCACATTCCGGCTTGCAGTACTTCCGGCGCGCAGTCCGGCACAGGAGCTTCGGAGGCCGCCTCGTCCAGGGCGGTCTCCTCGAGTACTCGAAACAACCCGGCGAACATGACCGCCTCGTCCACGCGCAACTGCACGTCCGAACCCGCACCTCGATGGTGGGGTACCGCTCCGAGAGGCGGGCCTGCCAGTACGGCTGACCGGTGTCCGAGATCAGACCGCTCTCCAGCAGTCGCTGAACACGCCGGTCGTAGTCGGCCTCGCCCTGGAAGTACGGAGGCACGTCGCTGACCGGCCAGCCGCCGAAGTCGCGGGCGTGAGGGGAACCACGCGGCAACTGCGCCGTGCCCGGTGAGCGCGCCCGACCGGTGTACCGGGCCGTGCCGGGTACACGGCCCCCGGCCCGGTTCGCGCGCCGCAGTGCACTGGGACCCCGGACCGTGACCTCGGCGGGCGCGCCGGAAAGCCGCCGGTTCGCAGAAAAGGAGCGGCTCATGCCCCGGGCCGTCGCAGGACAGGCTGTCGAGCAGGTGGGCGGCTGGGCATGGACAGGGCGAAGCTGTGTGCGCGGGGCCGTGTGCCCGAAGGGCTGTGGCGGCCCCCGCCCAGGAGGAGGTTCACCGCGTGACCGAATACGCGAAGGTCGCAGGCGCGCTCACCGACCTCATGCTGGTCAGTCATGTCGCGGCGCTGGAGGACCTGCCCGAGATGGTGGCCGCACACGTGGACGTGGTGGGCCTTCACGAGGTGGCCTTCTTCGTGGTGGACCTGCAGGGCAAGGTCCTGCGCCAGGTCACCGGACGGGGGCCCGACGCCGGTGAGGGCGGCCTGCAGTTCACGGTGCACGGCACCGTGGCCGGCCTGGCCTTCCAGCGTGTGGACCTGGTCACGGAACCGGACCGGACGGGCAGGCGGAACCTGCGGCGGTGGTGGGTGCCGATCACCGACGGTGTCGAGCGCCTCGGCGTGCTGCGGGCGGACACCGCGGACGACGACGAGGCGGTCCGCAACGCGCTGCGGGCCCTTGCGTCGATGGTGGCGCTGCTGCTGCTGAGCAAGCGGTCCTACAGCGATTCCTACGCCCGCCTGATCCGTACGGCGCCGATGAGCGTGGCCGCGGAGATGCAGTGGCACCTGACTCCGCCCTCGGCCTTCGCCGGTCGCACCTCCACCGTCGGGGCCGCGTCGGAGCCGGCGTACGAGGTCGGCGGGGACGCCTTCGACTACGCCCTCTCCGACGACATCCTGCACCTGTCCATATTCGACGCCATGGGACACGACGCGACCGCCGGACTGACCGCCAACATGGCGGTCGCCACCTGCCGCAACGCCCGCCGCCAGGGCGCCGACCTGGTGAAGACCAGCCAGGCGGTGGAGGAAGCCCTCATCGAGCAGTTCGGCACCAGCCGTTACGTCACCGGCATCCTGGCCGACCTGCACCTGACCACCGGCCGGCTGGAGTGGGTGAACCGTGGCCACCACCTGCCGGTCCTCATCCGCGACGGCCGGTGGTCGAGCGAGTTGCAGTGCCCTCCGGCCGGTCCCATGGGCGTCGCCCTGGGCCTGCCGGTGACCGTCCGCAGCGAACAGCTCCAGCCCGGTGACCGGCTGCTGCTCTACACCGACGGTGTCGTCGAGGCACGCAACAGGAAGGGCGAGCTGTTCGGCCTCGACCGCTTCGTCGACTTCGTCGTACGCCATCACGCCGACCGCCTCACCGTCCAGGAGACGCTGCGCCGCCTCACGCACGCGGTCCTGGACCACCACGACGGGCGACTGGACGACGACGCCACCGTCCTGCTGGCCGAATGGGGCGACACCGACCAAGAGAACCTGACGCCCTGACACGGCGCCGTGGGCGGCGGCGCGGCCCTTGTCCGAGAGACCGACGGAGAGGAGAGGCGATGCCCGGCCATCACGACGACGGGGATGAGAACCCGGACCCGCTGGAGGTGCACACCCGTCCGCTGCACGACGGCAGCTTCCTGCTGACCGTGAACGGCGCGCTCGACCACCACACCGCCGACCGTCTCACCGACGCACTCCGGCCCGTCCTGCGGGCCGAGGCCCCCACCGTCCTGCTCGACCTGTCCGGAGTGTCCTTCCTCGACTCCACCGGCCTGACGCGGCTCCTCGTCTCCAGTCGAGCCGCTCGAAGCGCCGGTGGCCGCGTGTTCCTGGTCAGCCCCAGCCCACCGGTCCGGCACATGCTGGAGATCACCGGTATCGACCGTGTCATCACCACCCGTCCCGACCACGGCGCCGCTCCGGCACCGGCCGACGGAGAGGGCGACCAGCGGGGGCCACAGGGATGGTGGCGCTGGTGAAGCAATGACCGTCCGTCATGGAGCGCATGCGGCCGACCGATGCGGAGACGCACCGACTCATGCGACAGGCCCTCATCTGCGCGGTGCGACGGGAGCCCGGCCGTGGTCGGACGCCTGCGTAGCGGCGCGTCGATCCCGGCGCCTCTGCCGGCGACCGAGGAGGTTCGCTTTCGGCGCGGGTGGCACGCACTCGGGCGTCCGGCGGGCGCCCGGTTTCTTCCGGAGGGACAGCACACCCCCGGTTCGGGTGAGCGTGAGCAGGCCGGCGTTTCCGGTGGGCGGTGGCGGGGACCCAACGATCCATGAATCAGAATCCTCGCGCCCCGATCGTCGACAGCTCACTCGCCGTCCTCGCCAAGGGATACGCCTGGCTGCCGGACCGCAGGCGCCGTGCCGCCGGCCCTCTCGTGCGGGCCCGGCTGATGGGACAGCACGCCGTCGCCCTGCACGGCCCGGAAGCGGTGCGGTTCTTCTACGACGAGCGGCATGTGGAGCGTGGGACGGCGCTTCCCGGGCCCGTGCTGAGCACGCTGTTCGGTCATGGAGCCGTGCACACCCTGGACGGGCATGCCCACCGGGTACGCAAGGGGATGTTCCTGTCGCTGCTCACCGGCCCTGAGGCGGTCGCCGGCCTGGTGGAACGCGTCGCTGCGGCGTGGGACGAGGCCGTGGAGTCGTGGCCCGGCCGCCCGTCGGTCGTGCTGTTCGACGAGGCGAGCCGGGTGCTCACCCGAGGTGTCTGCCAGTGGGCCGGGGTCCCCCTGGACGACTCGGAGTCCGTCGCCCGGGACCTGGTCGCCATGGTCGACGGCTTCGCCACGCCCGGAACACGCCACTGGCGGGCCCGCCGGGCGCGGGCCCGGTGCGAGGCGTGGCTGGGACGCCTGGTGGAGGACGTGCGGGAAGGGACGGTCTCCGCACCGAACGGGTCGGTACTGGAAGGGATCGTCCGGCACCGGGACGCAGACGGCGGGTTCCTCGCCCCGCACACCGCCGCGGTGGAACTGCTGAACGTCATCCGTCCGACGGTGGCGGTGTGCTGGTTCGTCGCCTACGCCGGTCACGCCCTGCGCGCCAGGCCCGACGTCCGGGAGCGACTGCGCCAGGACGATCCCGCGTACGCCGTGGCCTTCGCCCACGAGCTGCGGCGCTTCTACCCCTTCGCCCCCTTCCTCGGCGGCCGCGCCGTCACCGACCTGGAGTGGCGGGGGGAGCCGATCCCGTCCGGCGCGCTGATCCTGCTCGACCTGTACGGGCAGAACCACGATCCCGACCTGTGGGACGAGCCGTACGCCTTCCATCCGGACCGCTTCCTCGGACGGCCGCCCCACCGCGACGAACTCGTCCCGCAGGGCGGCGGCGACCGCACCGCCGGCCACCGCTGCCCCGGCGAGGACATCACGATCGCTCTGCTGGAGGCCCTCGGGCCACGGCTGGCACGGCTGGAGTACGACGTGCCCGAACAGGACCTGCGGATCCCCCTGAACCGCATCCCGAGCCGCGTACGCAGCGGGTTCGTCATCGAATCCGTCCGTGTTCCGGCACCGGTCCACGGCGCGGCACGGGCTGCGGACTGACGGCCACGTGGAAAGGGGCCCGCTCGGAGAGCGGACCGGCCCCACGGCATCTCACCACGCGGGTGTCACGACCGATCCGGCCGTGTGCCGGTCCTCGCCCGGCACACGGCCTGTGGGTCAGACGCCCGCCGGCCCCCGACCCATCCGGCGCCCTGCGGTGACGGCAGCTCCCGCCAGCGCGGCGACGACGGCCGTCCTGCGCACCGCGGTGCGCCGCCGCCCGTTCCAGCCGCCGTGCACGGCGCCCTCCCCGGCAGCCGGCACGTGCAGCGCTCCGTGCGTGTCCGGGGCCGCTTCGTCGTGGTCGAGGTGGCCCTTCTCCGTCTGCCGGGCCATCACCCGCTCCGCGCGTCCCGGCGCCTTGCGCGCCTGGCGCACCAGTGCGCGGCCCGCCGGGCCGACCACCACTTCACGCCGGGGGCGGCGGGTGAGGTCCACGACGGCCTTGGCCACCCGCTCGGGACTGTAGACGGGCGGCATGGCGACCACCTTGCGCCCGGTGTAGTTGGCCGCCTGTTCGAAGTGGGGGGTGTCGATGGTCGCGGGCATCACCGTGCACACGTGAACGCCCTTCATCCCCTCCACCCGTAGCTGCTGGCGGAGGCTCGAACCGAGCCCTTGGACGGCGTGCTTGGACATGCTGTACGGGTGGCTGTACGGCTGGGACACCGCACCCACGATGGACGAGATGTTGATCAGCGTGCCCGTCCCCTGCTCCCGCATCACCCGCAGAGCCGCTCGGGCACCGTGCACGTATCCCATCACGTTGACGTCCAGGACCCTGCGGAAGTCCTCCAGCGGCACGTCCTCGAAGCGGCCGAAGGCGTTGACCGCCGCGTTGTTCACCCAGACGTCGATCCGGCCGAACTCCGCCACCGCCCGCCGCGCGAGGTCCTCGACCGCTGCGGCGTCCGTCGTGTCCGTCGGTACGACCAGCGTCCGCGCCCCACGATGCTTCTCGCACTCCTTCGCCGCCGCCTCCAGTGCCTCCTCGCGGCGCGCGGCCAGCACCACGGCGCAGCCCTTGCGGGCGAAAGCCTCGGCCGTGGCCCGTCCGATGCCGCTGGACGCGCCGGTCACCACCACCACCTGGTTCCTCAGTCCCATTCCGTACCTCCTCGGCTCGGCCCATGCCGGATCTGTCGTGCCCGGCTTCGTCGGCAGACAAGTACCCGAAACCACCGAGTCACCTCTGCCGCCATGCGAGTACGAGCCGGTCGACGACCTGCCGGTGCCGGGAACGAGACCGATGCCACCGCCGTCACGAAGCCCTCATACCTCTTCGGGCGCGCGTCCGTTCCGGAGCATGCGCAGCACAGCCCGTTCGGCGGGTCCCTGGGTCGCGGGGACGCCGAGCGCGCCCTCGTCGCCGAGGTGGGGCGGCGCGGAACTGCCCGACGAGGTGCGACGAGCCCTGCGCGGCGCGTTTGATGAGCCGCCCGCTGCGCCGGCGCGGGGCTGTTCGGGGTGATCTCGTTATCGCGTACGAGGTCTGGGAACACAAGCCCTATCAACGAGACGGTGGCCCCGAACCGGGCGCAACGGCGCCCGGCGGGCATGGGGCCGCACAGCGACGAAGGAGATGTGATGACGAAGGCGCGGGACATCATGACCGGCGGAGCCGAGTGCATCGGGGCCGAGGAGACGGTGCTGGACGCGGCCCGCAAGATGAAAGACCTCGGTATCGGGGCGTTGCCGATCTGCGGCACAGACAACCGGCTGAAAGGCATGCTGACCGACCGGGACATCGTGGTGAAGGTCCTCGGTGCAGGCAAGGACCCCGCAGTCTGCCCGGCCGGCGAGCTGGCCCAGGGCGAGGCCGTCACCATCGGCGCGGACGACGATGTGGAAGAGATCCTGCGCACGATGAGCGAGCACAAGGTACGCCGTCTGCCGGTGATCGACGGGCACGATCTGGTGGGCGTGGTCGCCCAGGCCGACGTCGCACGCTCCCTGCCCGACCCCAAGGTCGGCGACCTGCTGCAGGCCCTGTCCACCGACTGAGCCCGGCTTGCATTCCCCTGGGCTGCCTCGCCGCCCCTTTCGCACGCGTCTTCCGCCCGGATGCGTCATCGCCGTGAGATCGGCTGCGAATCGAGGGTGAGGGCGGGGCCCGTCACGTTCCCCGTCCTCACGTCTTCAACGTTACGCCTTGCGCTGTCGCCCGGCGCCGGCGTTGCCGGTGCCCGTCGGTGAGCGGTAAGGGGGGCGGAGCTCGGTGTTGCCGCCGGGGCCGGCCAGTGTCGTGGTCCAGGACGGCGCGCTGAGGCAGCGCAGGGGTTTCGGGTACACGAAGGCCGCCGGGGTGGTGGCGGATGATGAAGTCGGTGAACAGGGTCGGCGGTGCGGTCCCGGGCCAACCCGAACAGCGATTCGTCAGGCTCGGGCCCAGGTACTCACACGACTCACACGGCGCGTGAGTCGATCAGAGCCGGCCGGCGCGTCCGGCACGCTTCCGTGCAGCAATGTCACCTGTTCCAGTCATCGTGTGCTTCGCGCAGACGCATCAGGTCTTCGCCCCGTACGGTGAGCCGGACCGTTCCCCGCTCGCCCAAGGTCGTGGGAGGCCGGTGTGCTCCGACTTGATCCCAGGTGGCGTAGCGGGCCCTGGCCGCGACTCGGCCGACCAGCCGGGCAAGAAGGAGCGGGCGGTCGACGGGCCGGTGGTCGTAGGCCAGCAGCCGGCCCCGTCGGCGCACGGCGACGACCAGCCCGTCGACCCGCATCCGCGTGCCCGAGCCGCCTCTGGCCAGGACCTTCTCCTCGACCAGGCGTACGTCGCCGACGTGGCCGATTTGGCGGCCGCTGGAGTCGATGACGCGGGCGCCCATGAGATCAGCCAGACGCATGACCCGCCCCCGGAAGCCGCCCGACGATGTTCTCCCGCGTCCATTCCTCCAGGGCGTGAACGCCGGCCTGGTCCTGCGGCAGCGTGACGGTGAGGACGGCGCCGATCGCGGTGACGTGTTCGATGTCGAGACGAGCCGGACCGTCGTCGTGGGCGACCTTGAGGCGGCGCTGGACCGCTGCGAGCCAGCGGGCCGGCAGCCCGCCCAGACGCGGCGCGAGAGCCGCAGGCCCGACAAGAACGGCGGTGACATAGGGGCGGCCGTGCTCGTCGTGCTCCAGTTCCAGGTCGTCGACCTTGCACACCGGCTTCTCGTGTTGGTCGACGACCTGGCGGTCGAGCAGGTGGAAGCGGGCACTGTAGGTGCGCCCGGCGTGGCGCCGGTCGCGCGCGGTGTCTTCGTGGTGAGTCATCACAGTCCTGCCTTGGTGGCGAGCATCAGCGGAATGGCGGCGACCGCGGCGAGGAGGACGACGACGAGGTACAGGCCGCCCATGATGTTGGCGAAACGGCCATTGACGGAGGAGCCCATGTAATCGGGGTCGTTGGCGACGACCAGGATGGGCAGGTAGGTCAGCGGCAGGGCGACGGCCGCGAACACCAGCGAGTACTCGGTCACCATGATCGGGTCCACGCCGGTGAGGATCAGCATCATTCCCGCGATCAGCGCCAGGATGATCACGGCGTGGAAGCGCGAGGCGGTGCGCGGCGCGGCGGTCTTGCCCCAGGTCCAGCCGAAGTACTGCGCCACCGTGTATCCCGAGGACAGCGCTGTCTCGAGTGCGGCGCCGAACGTGGCGGCGAAGACGCCGAGCAGCACGAGTCCGAGTCCGACCTTTCCCAGCGCATGACCGACGGGAAGCACGACCTGCGACAGGTGCTCGACCGCGATGCCGGCCGGGTGCAGCAGCAGTGCCGCGGCGGCCATGATGGACAGGGCGAGCAGCCCGCCGAGCGGGAAACCGATGAACGCATTCATCCGGGCGGTGATCAGGTCCCTGCGGCCCCAGCGCTCCTCGATGCCGCCGGACGAGAAGAAGAACACCTCATAGGGGGTCATGGCGCTGGCGAACAGGGCGATGCCGTAATAGAGGTACGTCGGCAGTCCCTCGCCGCCCGGCACGTCCGGGTGCGTGACCCGGGCCAGGACGCTGCCCCAGGACGGGTCGAGCCGGAAGACGGCGATGGTGAAGACGATCAGCGCGAGCCCGGTCAGACCGAAGACGCGTTCCATCGTCTCGAACCTCGTCCGCCAGATCACCAGCCACACCACCAGACCGACGGCCGGTACCCACAGCAGGTAGGCGACGGAGCTCATCAGCTCGATCGCCAGTGCGACACCGGCCAGCTCCGCCGCCAGCGTCAGCACGGTCACCAGCAGCGATCCGACGAGGTTCGCCAGCGCCACCCGGGGACCGAGGCGCTCGCGCACCAGATCGAAGGTGGGACGTCCGGCCACCGCCGCGACCCGGCCGGCCATCTCCGCGTACACGCAGATCCCGACGACACCGAGCACGAGCACCCAGACGAGGGAGAACCCGAAGCGAGCACCGGCCAGAGAGGAGGCGACGAGGTCACCGATGTCGACGAAGCCACCGATCGCGGTCAGGATGCCGAGGGTGACGGCGAACAGGCGCTTCACGACGACAGCTCCTTCTCCAAGCCGTCCAACCGCTTCGCCACACCGGGTAGGGCCGCGCCTTCCCGGGGCAGATCACGCACCACGCCCCGCCGAGCGGCGATCCGGACGTCGGCCAGGACGTCGGCCGCGTCGTCGAGCACCTTGCCGAGCCGGTCGCGGACGGCGTCGGCCTGCTCGCTCGGTGGCTGCCGGGACTCGAACGTGCTCTGCGCGGCCAGCAGGTCCGTCTCGGCCTCCCCGAGGAGGCTGGAGAGGTAGGGACCGGTCACGTTGCCCTTCCCTGCGGCCCTGACGCCGATGAGGGCCGTGTTCACGGCGGAAGCGGCCGCCTCCGCCGTGTTGGCGGCCTTACGCCGGTAGTCCTCGTCCGTCCGCGACGAGCCCGCGCAGCCGGCCAGCAACACCACGGCGGCCAGCGCACCGGCTGCGGCGGCACGCCATGAACGGGGCTTCACCGTCCCCTGGCCAGGAAGTAGACGCCAACGGCCAGCAGCAGAGCGAGTTGGCCCCACGCGGCGAGGAGCACCAACCCCTGATCCATGCGCCACCTCCTGCTCGCAGCCGACTGATCGGGTACCCGCCTCCACCCCGACAACGCCCCGGGGGCGGTCGACTTTTCGGCTCGGCGCCGACCCGAGCCGAACGGCTCGCGCGCGTCTGCGGGCGGCGGCCTGGCGACACCGCGCGGCTTCGGCAGGAATCCGGTCACCGGAGGGGGCGAAGAGCCTGGAACAACACCGCCTCTGTTCGCCTGCGGGCCCAGCACCGCACAACCGCCAGAAGTCTCACCGTGCGACCGCGGACCCGCCGGTCGTTGGCCCGGAATCTCGCGCACGAGCTCCGCGGCCGGAGCCTGGGCATCGATGACGGGTTCGGCGTGCATATGGTCGGCGGTCTCCCATCCTGCCAGGCGCCGGAAGGCCAGGTCGATGACCGTGGCCGGATACAGAACTTCCCGCCGACCGGCGGGAGCCAGATCATGTCGCCGAGGTATTCCGTTTCACCGCTGCGGCCGTGAAGCCGCTGCCGAAGAGGTCGGCTGCCTCGGCGGTGGGGTCCGCGACGGTGGTGCGATGTCCGCAGCCGCAGCCGCAGCCGCAGCCGCACACGCCGGTCATCGAGATGGCCGACGGCGGGGCCGGCCCGACCGCACCTCTGTGGACGCCGAAGGAGTTCGCCCCGTCGAAGACGACCTCGGCACCCTGGGGCAGCGCTGCGGGGGTCTTGCGCCCCCGCCGGCCCGGCCTCGCTGCGGAGGAAGGCCGCCGGCAGCCGTCGGCCGTTTCCGGCCCATCCTCCTGAAGTCAGCCCGGGCTGGTCGGGCTTGCAGAAGCCGGGGCGGCACGCGGAAGTCCGGGGCGGCGGCAGGCTCACGCCCTCTGTGTGCGACGCTGAGCTACGAGCGCCCCAGCGCCTTGGCCAGATCGTGTTTGCTCATCGACGGGCGTCCTTCGATGCCCCGGCTTTCCGCCTCTTGGCAGAGCTCATCCCGTGTTGGTTCCTTCGAGCGGTTCCCGGACTTCTCACCGCCGCGCCGGGAGGGAGACGTGCCCTGCGTGGAGCTTCGGCTGCCTATGCCGTGACAACCACCGAGCCTCGGCGCAACGGCGGCGGGACCCGCAACGCACGAGGCTGCTGTGTCGTTTGGGGAGGTGTTCGAAGTCTCAACCCGTCGGCAGGGGAGTCTCGTTGGTTCCCCATCCTGCCGCACTCGACCTGCCGCACGCGCTGGTTGAAAGGAAGACGTCACCCAGCCCCAAGCTCTCCTCGCCACCGCCACCGCCACCGGCACCGGGGCCACCGCCCAGTACGCCTACGACGCCGACGGCAACACCACCAAGCGCCCCGACGGGACCGCCACACAGAAGCTCGACTGGGACAGCGAGGGCAATCTCGCGCGCCTGACCGAGGACCCGAACGGCGCGGCGCGTGCCACGGACTACCTCTACGGAGCCGACGGCGGCCTGCTCATCCGCCGCAACACCTCCAGCAACGGGGAGACCGTCCTCTGAGGCCCCGGGGCCACGAGCCGTGTGTCCACACCCTGACCCGCCTCTGAGATGTCCCTCACGAACCCTGATGCATCGTCAGTCAAGTCGGCATCCGATCAACATCAGTCCCCGAAGACCCCGAGACGGCTGTCCGGACAGGTGCCTGGTCTGCGGCGCCACCACAGCCCGGCTCGCACAGAAGCGCAGGCGGGAAGCCTGCTCGGTACGGTGCACGATGTTCTGCAAGGTCTTCGACCGGGAGGCATGCCGGTGTACGGTGAAGACCGCCCTTGACCTGCAACCGTCACAGGGGCCTGTCGCGCCGCCCGGCGCCGTCCGGGTGGTGAACGTCAACCACGTCGTGGCCGACCACCTCCACCGGGTGCGCCGGCAGATCCACTCGAACACGCACAAGCCGGCGAAACTGAAGCACCGCAAGGCGGGGAGTTCCGAGAGGTCCCTCCGCCGTGCTCGGCGCGGGAAGTGTCGACAGCTTTCAGCTCCTGCCCCGATGATCACCGGCATCGACGCATCGCCTTGATCCAGGCGTGTCCGGTGCCGATGCCGGCGGTCGTCGGGCGGCGCGGCCGGCGGCATCGGCCGTGTCGGGCGGTGCCGGCTGCGTGAAGCGCTGTGATGGCACCTGGTGCACACTCATGACGCGGCCCGCATCCTGCTGCGCGAGACGGCCGTGCGGGCAGGGAGCCGACCGCCCCGCACAGACGAGGAACGCACACGATGAAGACACCGCACCAGGAGTCGGTCCTCTCCTGCGCCGCTCGCATCCTGGAGGCGTTCAGTCAGGAGGAGCCGGCGCTGACCGTCTCCGAGATCGCGCGCCGTACGGGGCTGCATGTGGCCACCGCCTCCCGGCTCGTGGGCGAACTGGTCGCCCACGGTTTCCTGGCCCGGGACGACGACCGCCGGGTGCGTATCGGTGTCCGGCTCTGGGAACTGGCCGTTCGGGCGTCACCCGCGCTGTCCCTGAGGGACGCCGCGATGCCGTTCACGGAGGGCGTGCACGACGTGGTGGGCCACCATGTGCAGCTGGGTGTCCTCAACGGCGACGAGGTGCTGTTCCTCGAACGTTTCTCGGCGCCGAACGCGGTGATCAACTACACCCGGATCGCCGGGCGGCTGCCCCTGTACGCCTCCTCCAGCGGTCTGGTGCTCCTGGCCCACGGCGCGGCGGACCTGAAGGAACGGCTGCTGGCCGGCCCGCTCACCGCCTGCACCCCGGCGACCCCGGCCACGCCCACCCGGCTGCGCGCCACCTTGGCCGAAGTCCGGCAGCGGGGTTACGCCTACCGCCCCGGCTACGTCCACGAGGAAGCCCTCGGTGCCGTCGCCCGGTGCGTGGTGCGGACGGGCAGGTGGTGGCGGCGCTGTCGGTCATCATCCCCAACGACGCGGGCGCCCAGGCGGTCGTTCCCGTCGTGCGTACGGCCGCCCGAGGCGTGTCCCGTGCGCTCGGCACGCCACCGGGCGGGAGGAGGGCCGGTGCATGACGGGGGTGTGACATCGGTACGAACTTCGCCTCTTACTCAGTGAGAATGCCGTCGCGCTGATTCGGCGGCCACGCGCATCCTTCCTGCACTCCACAGACGGAGGCGACAACGTGGTCGTACACAACCTGCTGCCTGCGGTTCCCCGACCCACCCCCACCCTGTCCTTGCGGGTCCGCGCCAAGGACGTCGTCGCGGACGGCGTCGTGTCCCTCACCCTCGACCACCCCGACGGCGTCCGGCTGCCGGACTGGACGCCCGGGGCACACATCGATCTCGCGCTGCCGAACGGGATCACGCGGCAGTACTCCCTGTGCGGCGACCGATGGGACCCGTACACCTACCGCATCGCCGTCCTGCGCGAGCCCGCCGGGCGTGGAGGGTCGGCCTACGTGCACGACCGGCTGATGCCGGGGGACCGGGTGGGTGTGGGCGGGGCGCACAACCACTTTCCCCTGGTGCCGGCCGACCGCTACCTGTTCATCGCGGGCGGCATCGGGATCACCCCACTGCTGCCGATGATCCGGCAAGCCGAAATGACGCGCGTTGAATGGCAGTTGCTGTACGGCGGCCCTACCCGCGCCTCGATGGCGTTCCGCGCGGACCTCACGCACGCCTACAGCGGCCGCGTGCACCTCGACCCCAGGACGAGTGCGGCCCGCTGGACCTGGCCGCGTGGCTGAGCGAGCCGCTGCCCGGAACCAAGGTGTACTGCTGCGGGCCGGCCCCGCTCCTGGCCGCCGTCCGGCAGGTGTGCGCCCACTGGCCCGGCCGCAGCCTGTGTACCGAACGGTTCACCGCTGCGGACCGGTCCGAGCCCGTGCGCCGGACGCCCTTCGAGGTGGAACTGCGGCGCACCGGTCGTACGGTGACCGTCACCCCGGACGTCTCCGTACGGCGCGCCCTACGCCGGGCCGGCGCCGAGGTGCCGTCCTCCTGCGAACAGGGAACCTGCGGCACCTGTCTCGTCCCGGTGCTGGAGGGAACCCCCGACCACCGGGACGCGGTCCTGGCCGACCATGAACGCGCGGCGGGCGACTGCATGATGCCCTGCGTGTCGCGCTCGCGCTCCGACCGCCTGGTCCTGGACCTCTGAGCGTTCTCGACCGGCAGCCGACCTGAGCCGCGTGCTGCCGGACTTGCGATCACCGTCGCCTCGAACTCCTCCGCCCCGAGCCACCTTTCACGGAGCCGCCATGACCGAGACAGCAGCCGTCCCCGCGTCACCACCGATCAGTGACGCCGACCCGTTCGCCGCCGAGTACCTGGCACACCCCGAACCACTGCACCGGCAGTTGCGCGAAGCCGGCCCCGTCGTCCGCCTGTCCCGTTACGGGGTACACGCCCTGGCCCGCCACCAGGAATGCACACCGTGCTCGTCGACTGGCAGACCTTCCAGTCCGGCGCCGGAGTCGGACTGGCCAGTTTCCGCCACGACGACCCCGTGATCATCACCGGCCGCAAGGCCACCCGGAACCACCAACTCACCGATGCCGAGAAGGAAGCGAACCGGCTGATCAGCCGCGAA
>NZ_JBFBCB010000071.1:0-27629 GCF_040682975.1 Streptomyces sp. NPDC051051 | reverse complement strand
CGGCGCCACCTTGGAAGGGTCAGCGATCTCCGGAACGTCCACCGTCCCAGCGGCCTGCACGGTCGTCGTCATCATGTGCCCCTCCCAATCGATCAGCCAAGACACCACCGGTCCGTCGTCGCCGGCTCGTCCTCCCCGCAAACACCCGCCTACCCCCGACCCCCACAACCATTCCCCGAGTTTTCCGCAGAACGGCTCACCGGGCCGGCCGCGGCGGACCGGGCCACTGCGCCTCGGGCGTCCGACGGTTAGGGTCGTAGCCGGTCATGGTCGTCGAGGAGGGGGCTCCGGGGATGAACGGAACGGTTACGGCGGTCAGCAGCAACGGCGAGTACTCGTTCACCAAGCCGAACCGGGACAGTGTCACCCTGCTCGCCGGGCTCGGCGTGGAGGGTGACGTGCACGCAGGCGTGACCGTCAAGCACCGGTCACGGGTCGCGCAGGACCCCACCCAGCCCAACCTGCGCCAGGTCCACCTCCTCCACGAGGAGCTCTTCGCCGAGGTCGGTGCGGCGGGTTTCACGGTGGCACCCGGTGACCTCGGCGAGAACATCACCACCCGTGGCATCGATCTGCTCGGCCTGCCGGTCGGCACGCTGCTGCGCATCGGCGAGGCGGTGCTGGAGGTGACGGGGCTGCGCAATCCCTGCCTGCAGATCGACCGCTTCGAGGAAGGGCTGCTCAAGCAGGTCGTCGGCCGCGACGAAGCCGGGAGCGTCGTGCGCAAGGCGGGCATCATGAGCGTCGTGAAGGAGGGCGGCGTGGTGCGGCCGGGCGACGTGATCACGGTGGAGCTTCCCACCGGGCCGCACCGGCCCCTGGAACGGGTCTGACCGGGCGCCTCCGCGACGACAGGCCGTGAGGTGCCCCGTCACCTCGCATCGGCCGCACGCGACGACCAGGCCTCGACCGCGGCCACCGCTGTCCGGCCGGGCGCGCGGGAGCGGCGGACGAGCGACGAACCGATGTTCGCCCATTTTGTCCCGATATCATCGAATTCATGATCAGATCAGTACGGCCCAGACGCCGTCACCGTCCTCCTCGCGGCGGGCAACGCCGGGCCGTACTGCTGTCCCCGGTCCTCGTCACCCTCCTGATCACCGCTCTGGCGTTCTCCACCCCTCGGGAGATCGCCTTCAGCCGCCTCCTGCCCGCGGCACCCGCCCTCGCGGCCGCGGTGTGGCCGGTTCTCCCGACGGTCCTGCTGGGGACGTCGTGCCTTCTGATCATGATCGGCCTCAGCTTCGTCCACTCCGACCTGGGGACGCCGTACACGGTTGCCGCGATCGCCGCCGTCACCCTCGCCGCCGCCTACGCGAGTCATCTGCGACTCCAGCGGGAGGAGACGCTCTTCCAGGTCCGGCTCGTCGCCGACGCGGCGCAGAAAGTGCTGTTGCGCCCGCTGCCGCACCGCCTCCACGACATCGAGATCGAGTCGCTGTACCGGGCGGCCCAGGAGCAGGCCCGGATCGGGGGCGACTTCTACGAGGTCGCCGACACTCCGTACGGGGTCCGCCTGCTCATCGGCGACGTGCGCGGCAAGGGCCTGTCAGCGGTGGGGGCGGCCGCGGCGGTGATCAACTGCTTCCGGGAGAACGCGCACGACCAGCCCGACCTGAGGGACCTGGTCCGCCGCCTGCAGATCACCATGTCCCGCTACAGCGCCGCGATCCCCGCCGATGACGAGCCGGAGCACTTCGCCACCGCCCTGATCGCCGAGATCCCGGACGGCGGCGGGCGCGTCAGGATCCTCAACTGCGGGCATCCACCGCCGGTGTTCGTGCGCAGCGGGCAGATCGACGTCCTCGAGCCCACCCGCCCTTCCACGCCCCTCAATCTCTCGGGGCTCCTCGGGGACCATTATCACGTCGACACCGTGGCCTTCTCCCCCGGCGATCAGATGCTGCTCTACACCGACGGGGTCACGGAAACCCGTGACCGGACCGGCGAGTTCTTCCCGCTGCCGGACTGGGTGCGCCGGCACGACGCGGCCCCGCCCCGCGAGCTGCTGGACGAACTGCACGCGGACCTGCTCCGCTACGCCGGCGGCAGACTCGATGACGACGTCGCGGCCCTCGCCGTACGCTGCCGCCCGCACGCCGCGCCCCCCGCACGCTGACACGCGGTCCGGGCACGGGGCCGCCCACCCGGCGGGTGAACGACCCGGACACGGGCGGGACTCGGCCCGCAGGCCGACCGGATGCCGCCCTCACCGCCGCCAGGGCACCGGCCGGCCCAGGAACGCGGCGAGCCGGTCGATGGCCGGAGCCGCGTCCGCGACGGGTCGCGGCTCGGCGAAGCGACCCGTTCGCGACGAGGAGGGGAGCCGGTCCCGAGCGAACGCCAGGGACTCCTCCGCCAGGTCTTCGGGCCGCCGGGCAGGGACCCCGGCGGCCCGGGCGAGGTCCCGTCCGTGAGCGAGCAGGTCGTACAGGCGGATCTGCAGGCGCTCCGCGCCCGTGGCACTCCCCAGGAGGCTGCGGAAACCGCGCTCGAGCACTCCACTCCCGGCGAAGGCGGCCCGCAGGGCGGCACTGGAGGCCCGGTAGGCCGCCACGGGGTCGCCACCGAGGGGGTCCGCCCCTCACCTCGGGCATCGGGCCGTCCTCGATCACGGCGGCGAACACCAGGTCCATGCCGCCCAGAGGGCGGACCACATCGCGCACGTTCCATCCGGTGCACGGCGTCGGCGCCTCCCACTGCTCGGGGCGGATCCCGGCGACCAGGTCGCCGACGGAGAGGCACGCACGCGCAAGACGGTCCACGGGAACGGTGGTCACCCGCGCAGACTACGGCGTCAACGGCCCGTCCCCCCAGGGGCTTCGACCCCTTTCGCCCAGGGGCTTCGTGGCGCTCCGCGAAGGCTTCCGGGTGGGGCGCGAGCGCACAGGAAGCACCAATGACGACCGGGGTGATTGACGCGCAGGGAGTGACGCCCTACCTTCTGACCGGCTTCCCGAACCATGTTCGACATATCGGCCAGATCTTCCACTCCACTCCTGCCCCCCCTTCTCCCTTGACGTCGTCCTGAGGGCCCCGCACACCCCTTGGAGAACGCATGAACCCCCACCCCCGCCCCTCCCGCCGTCATGTTCTCGGCATGGCCGCGGCGACGCCCCTCGCCGTGACCGGCGCGCTGACCCTCGGAGCCGGCACCGCCCGCGCGGCCGACTCGGCATACGTCATGTCCTACTTCACCGAGTCGACCACCCTGAGCGAGGGCACCGACTACGGCCTCCATCTCGCCGTCAGCACGGACGCCCTGAACTGGATGCCGCTCAACCAGAACAACCCGGTGGTCACGCCCACCGAGGGCGCGCTCGGGCTGCGCGACCCGTTCGTCCTGCGCAAGCAGGACGGCACCTTCGTGGTCCTCGCCACCGATCTGAAGGGCACGGACTGGAACTACGTCAGCCAGTACATCCACGTCTGGTACTCCACCGACCTGCGCACCTTCACCGGCTACCACCGGCTGAAGCTGCACGACATGAACACGCACTCCTGGGCGCCCGAGGCCTTCTGGGACGCGGGCCGCGGCCAGTACGCGGTGATCTACTCCGCGGTCGACTCCAGCGGCCACAACGTCATCATGGTCAACTACACGACCGACTTCCTCACCGCCTCCGCCCCGCAGGTCTTCTTCGACCCCGGCTACGACGTCATCGACGGTGACATGGCCGTCGGCGTGAACGGCGTCAACCACCTCTACTTCAAGAAGAACCAGACGCTCGTCGGAGCGCGGTCCACCTCCCTCGCCCCCGGCAGCTTCACGGAGTTCACCACCGGCGTCGCCCACGGCGGCACCGAGGCGCCGACCCTCGTCAAGTCCCTGACCTCGAACACCTGGTTCCTGTACGGGGACACCTACACCCCCAACGGGGTCTTCTACGTCTGGCAGTCCACCGACCTCTCGTCGGGCACCTGGACGGCGCTCGACCAGCGGACCTACACGCAGCCGCTCAACTCCAAGCACTGCGGCATCACGGCGATCACGGCCGCCCAGTACGACAACCTCGTCGCCAAGTGGGGCGCCCCCACCTGGAACCGCCTCAAGTCCTACAACCACCCGGCGCGTTACGTCCGCCACGCCGACCACGTGGGCCGCATCGACGAGTACCCCGTCGACCCGCCCGCCGACTCCCAGTGGAGACTCGTCCCCGGCCTCGCCGACAGCGCGGGGGTCTCCTTCCAGTCGGTCAACCACCCGACCCGCTACCTGCGCCACTACGCCTACCAGCTCCGGCTGGACGTCCCCGACGGCACGTCGGCGTTCGCGGCGGACGCCACCTTCTACCGCACGGCGGGCCTGGCGGACGCGAGTTGGGCGTCGTTCCGGTCGTACAACCACCCGACCCGCTACATCCGCCACTCGAACTACGTGCTGCGCATCGACCCGCCCGCCACGGCCACGGACCGGCAGGACGCGACCTTCCGGGTCGGTCACTGAGCCGGGAGGACACCCGCGAACGCCTCGTCCCCGGCGGGTGCCGGGAACGAGGCGTGTCGAGCGCGGTCCGCTTCACGGGCGGCCGTCGACGACCGGGGGCGCGATCGCGCGACGCGTCAGGACGCGACGAAGCGGGCGATCTGGCCGAGCACGACCGTGTCCGCGAGGAACCCGATGTGGGTCTGGCAGAGCACGTTGTTGTTGGTCGCGCCGTCCAGCCGGGTGCTGGTGTACGGCAGGATGATGCCGTCGCACGCCGAGTACCACGTGGCGTACCTGGTGGTGCCCGGCGTCTCGTCGCCCGAGCTGATCTGGGAGATGAACGAGGAGCCCGGGTACATCTGCTGGCACGTGGTGTAGATCAGGCAGGCGCCGGCGTACGTGGTCCCGTGGTTGGCGCCGGCGATCGAGGCGAGGTGGCTGACGCTGGTGTTGCCGCCCAGCACCTTCAGGTAGTACTGGCTGACCAGGCCGCCCATCGAGTGGTTGACGATCGCGACCTTGCTCGCTCCGGTCCGCGCCTTCACGTTGTCGACGAAGGTGGCGAGGCCCTGGGCGTTGGTGATGTTGTTGCCGTAGGAGTTGTACTCGTAGGCGAAGAGGTCGGAGCTGTCCCAGCCGTTGAGCCGGAAGACGCTCATGGCGGTGACCCAGTTGGACGCGTCGCCGGTGTATCCGTGCACGAAGACGACGGGCGTGCTGGTCGACAGCACTCCGGCGGCCGTGTCCGACGACTGCGCCGCGGCGGTGCGGGCCGTCGTGGTCGCGGAGTCGGCCGCGCCGGCCGTCGACGCCGAGGAGAACAGGGTGAGTGCGGCCGTGGCGGCGGCGAGAACGCCGAGAAGGCGACGTGGGGAACGACGACGCATGGGGTCTCCTGACAGGGGTGCGGGGTGGTGGGTGCCTGACCCGACCAGAGTCATGGGGCGGGACGCGGGCGCCATCGGCTGAATCACCAGTGGCCCGGTGAGCGCCCGCGAGGTCGCCGGCGGTCCGGCACCGCCGTCGTCACCTCGCCGCGGCCTTCGCCTCACTGCGGCCGGCCCGTCCGCGCGGCACGCACCGGGACGGACGCCCACACCGCCGAACCCGCACTCCACGATCCCGTCACGGCCTCCCCCTGACGGACCGGCCTGCGGCAGCCCCGTGGCACGGGTGCCGCCCGGGGCCGCCGCGCACACGGGCGCGACGCGCGGGTACGGACGGCTCACACGGCGGAGTCCAGGCGTTCGCGCTGCTCGGCGGTCAGCTCGCAGCCTCGGTTACGGCAACATCACCGACACGGAGTTCCCACCGGCCGTCGCCCTCCTGCGCGAAATCCTGCGCGCCGCGCGGCAGTCCCGTCCCGCCGCGTCCTCGTCGGCGCCCCCCACGCTCCAGCGGGGCCTGCGATCACCGTCTCCCCCACCGCCGGACGACTGCGAGGCGTAGGTATCGTGACGCGCGTCCCGGCCGTACGGCCGTCCGGCCGCCGACGTCAGGATTCACGTGACCGAGACCCGCGCACCCGCCCCGCCCCGTCCCCTGCTGCTGGCCGACGGCCGGGACGCCGCATCGGCCTGGACCCTCGATCCCGGGATGCGGCACCTCAACCACGGATCGTTCGGGGCGGTCCCCCGCGTGGCGCAGGAGCGGCAGAGCGCGCTGCGGGACGAGATGGAGCGGGCCCCGGTCGTCTGGTTCCCGCGGCTGCCCGGCCGGATCGCCGCCACCCGGACAGCGCTCGCCGACCACCTCCGGGTACCGGCGCGGGATCTGGCGGTCGTGCCCAACGCGAGCGCCGGCGCGAGCGTCGTGTACGCCGCCCTCACCGCGCGTCCGGGCGGCGACGTCGTGGTCACCGATCACGGTTACGGCGCCGTCACCATGGGCGCCGCGCGGCTCGCCCGGCGCTGGGGCGGACGCGTGCGCACCGCCCGCGTACCGCTCGACGCCGACGCCCGACAGGCGTGCACGGCGGTGCTGTCCGAGGTGGACGAGCGGGTCGCGCTCATCGTCCTGGACCAGATCACCTCCGCCACGGCACGGCTGTTGCCGGCCGGCCGTGTCGGCGAGGAGGCGGCCCGGCGCGGCATCCCGCTGCTCGTGGACGGCGCGCACGCCCCCGGTCTGCTCGCCGCGCCCCTGGAGGGTCTGGTCTGCGACGCCTGGGTCGGCAACCTCCACAAGTGGGGGTGTGCGCCGCGGGGCACCGCCGCTCTCGTGGCCCGCGGTCCGCTGCGCGAGGAACTGCATCCGCTGATCGACTCCTGGAACGCCGCCGAACCCTTCCCGGACCGTTTCGACCAGCAGGGCACGCTCGACGCGACCGGCTGCCTCGCGGCTCCGGCGGCACTGGACTTCGTCGAGGGCACCTGGGGCTGGGACGCCGCCCGCGGGTACATGGACGAACTGGCGGAGTACGGTGCCCGGGTGGTGGCGGACGCGTTCGAGGCGTCGGGCGGCCCGGCGGGGCCGGTCGACGTCGGGATGCCCGTGCCGGGGATGCGTCTGGTCCGGCTGCCGGAGGGGTTGGGAACCAGCCGGATCGAGGCCGACGCCCTGCGCGACCGGGCGACCGCGGAGCTGGGCGTCGAGGCCGCCTTCACCAGCTTCGGGGGAACCGGTTACCTGCGCCTGTCCGCCCACGTCTACAACACGCCGGGCGACTACGAGTACTTCGCCGACGCCTGTGTGCCCGTCGTCGAGAAGTGGGCGCAGGAGGCCCGCAGCCGGCGCTGACCCCTGCCGTCGGGCGGGCGGCGAGGCGGCCGGTGCGCGGGCACAGGGCCGGCGGGTGGCGGACGTCCGAGGAGCCGCAGGGGGGTGTCCCGGCGCGGCTTCGCCGGGACACCCGCCCCGTTCCGGCGGACGGGTCGCGGTCGTTGTCCTGTGTGACGGCCGGTCGTTGTCCTGTGTGACGGTGTACGGAGCACCCGACGATCGAAGGAGCCAAGGTGACACTTCGCGCTGCTGCCTCTGTCGAATCGATGGAGCAACTCGCCACGGTCTGGCGGACCATGGTGCTCGACCGGGACGCGGACGCCGACGTGCGGGATCTTCCGGGGATCGCCGTTCGCTGGGCCGACTGCCGCTTCGCGTTCTGGAACTGCGTCACGTTGACCGAGGTGGGGGTGGGTGCCGCACTCCTGGAACAGCGCCTGGCCGAGGCGGCGGACATCATGCGCTCGAAGGAGCACCCGGGCTTTCTGTGGCTCTTCGAGGACCTCGTCGACGCCGGGGCGCGCGCGGACCTCGCGGCCGCGGCCGAGCGGGCGGGGCTCGCCCACGCCTTCCCCGGCACCGGTATGGCCGGAGACCTGCTCCCCCTTCCCGAGCCGGCCCACCCGGAACTCACGTTCGTCCGTGTCCGCACCGACGAACAGCTGCGCTCCTACGCGGACCTCAACTCGCGCGCCTACGGCTTCCCCCTGGAACACGGCCGCGACGGGCTCGCCGGCTCCGCGCTGTGGAAGGAGAAGGTGCACGCCTACCTGGGCCTGCGCGGCGACGTCCCGGTCACGTGCGCCGGGGCGGTGGAGGCCGACGGCCGCCTCTTCGTCGTCCTCGTCGCGACGGACCCGCGGTGGGAGCGCAGGGGCTACGGGGAAGCCGTGACGCGCAAGGCGCTTCACGAAGGCGCCCGGGCCACCGGACTGACCCGCGCCACCCTGCACGCGACGGTCGCCGGCGCTCCCGTGTACCCGCGCATCGGCTTCGAACCGAACTCGCCACTGCACTTCTACAGCCTGCGGTGAGGGCTCCTGTCGCGCGGCGGTGTGCGCGGCTTCGCGGCGTCGGCAGATCCGGGGTGCCCGTCCCGTGGGAGGGGGAAGCGCCCTCCGCCTACGGGGTGTCTGCCGCCGTCGGCCGCGAGGCGCGGGCCACGGCGAAGAGGAAGAGTCCGCAGGCCGACACGATCAGCCATCCCGGTCGCGATGCGGTCGCGAGGCCGGCCGGGCCGGTGCCGGCGACCAGTCCCCCGGCGACGGCGACACCGACCGCCGCGCCGACTTGACGGGCGGTGGAGGTGATCGCCCCTGCCACACCGGCCCGGGACGCCGGCAGTCCACTGACCGCGGTGTTGGTGAGAGGGGCGTTGGCGAAGCCGAATCCGATGCCGATCAGCAGGTGGGCGAAGAGGATGAGCGACACGCTCGTGTCCTGGTCGAGGGTGGTCAGGCACAGACCGCCGGCCAGGGTGAACCCGCCCGCGACGAGCAGCGGACGCCGCGGTCCGAGGCGTCCCACCAGGCTGCCGGACCAGGGCGCGCACACAGTGGCCCCGAGCGCCATGGGCAGGGTGGCGGCACCGGTCGCGAGTGGCGTCCAGCCCCGGGCGTGCTGAAGGTGGAGGGTGTTGAGGAGCAGGCTCACGTTCAGGGCGACGAACACGGTCACGGCGCCGAGCACCGCCATGGCGAAGGGCGGCCGGCGGAAGAGGCCGAGGTCCACCAGGGGTTCGTCACGCCGCCGTTCGACCAGGACGAACCCGGTCGCCGCGGCCGTGACCAGGGCGTACCCGGTGAGCGCCGTGGGCGAGGCCCAGCCGATGCGGGGTCCTTCGATGAGGACCCCGACGACAAGGCAGAGCGCCACGGTGAGGAGTGCCTGCCCGGGCCAGTCCGGGCGCCGGGCGCGCGCGGCGCGGGACTCCGGCACGAACACGGCGACCAGGACGAGGGTGACGGCGATGACCGGTGCGTTGATCCAGAACACCGAACGCCAGCCGAACGCGGCGATGAGCGCGCCGCCGGTGACCGGGCCCGCCGCCATGCTGAGCCCGAAGACCGACGCCCACACGCCGATCGCCCGGGCCCGCTCCCGCCGGTCGGGCATCGCGTTCACCACGATCGCCAGGGCCACGGGACTCAGCATCGACGCCCCGACCCCCTGGACGGCCCTGGCGGCGACGAGCACACCGAGCGACGGGGCCAGGGCGCACGCGAGGGAGGCCAGGCCGAAGACGACCAGCCCGTACCGGAACACCCGGCGGCGTCCCCAGCGGTCCGCGAGCGCTCCGGAGACGACGAGGAGACTGGCGAGGACCACGGTGTAGGAGTCGACGACCCACTCCAGCCCGCGGGTGCCCGCGCCGAGACCGTGCCCGATCTCCGGCAGGCCCACGTTGACGATGGTGGTGTCCACACCCACCAGGAACATGCTGAGCGCGCAGACGGCCAGCACCGTCCAGCGCCGGCGCGCACCCGGCGGGGCGGGCGGAGCGGCCAGGGATGTCGTGAGCACGGAGGGTCCCCCTTCGGTACGGGATGGGCTGCGCTCAGACTCGGGCCGGGAGCGGGTCCGGGCCCAGGAATTTTGCGGAGGCCGCAAAATGACCGCATGGACGCCGAACTCGCAGAACTCCTCGACGGCATCGGGCCACGGTTGCGTGCCCTGCGGCGCGACCGCGGGCTGACGCTCGAAACCCTCGCGCGCGACACCGGAATCTCCGTGAGCACGCTGTCGCGGGTCGAATCGGGTCGACGGCGCCCGACCCTCGACCTCCTCGTCCCGCTGGCCCGGGCCCACCGCGTCGCACTGGACCAGCTGGTGGCAGCCCCCGCCACCGGCGATCCCCGGGTCCATCTCGCGCCCCGGAGCCGGGAGCGCGGAAACGTCCTCGTCCCGCTGACGCAGTACCCGGGCCGCGTCCAGGTGTTCAAACAGGTGCTCGCACCCCGCGAGCCGAGACTGGTGACCCACTCCGGCTACGAATGGCTCTACGTACTCGCCGGCGAGCTCCGCCTCGTCCTCGGGGACCGCGACACCGTCCTCCGGCCCGGCGAAGTCGCCGAGTTCGACACCGGCACACCGCACTGGTTCGGCCCCGCCGGCGCCGAAGCGGTCGAGATCCTGCACCTGTTCGGACCCCACGGCGATCAGGCCGTCGTCCGCACCCGTCCGGCGACAGGCGGCTGAGGTCCGGCCGGTGCGACCTGGCCCACCGGTCCCGGTGTGCGGGAGGCGGTGACGCGGCGTCGGCCCCGGGGCAAGGTCCGCCCCGTGGCGGGCCGGCCGGTCAGGGGCGGCTTCGTCGCCCCCGCGGGGTCTGCCCGGTCTGCTCCGACGTGCTGTCTTCGCTCGGCGCCCGGAGTCCGTCGGCGCCGACCGCGCTCCGAGCGGTTGCGCGCAAAGCGGCATCGCGGGCGGTCGTGGCCGCGGCTTCGGCGGCGAGTTCCGCCTGGACTACGTCGTCGAGGTCCGGGCCGTAGACGGTGTTCGGAGCGGCGGCGGCGAGCAGCCGCTCGAGGCGCTCCCACTCCGCCAGCTCCGCCCGGCCGCGCTCGTCGTCGGTCACCGGCTCGTGCCGGGCCTCCTGGCGTGCGAGGAACCGGGCGTCCTCGAGGGCCTGCGCGACGTCCACCGCGGTCATCCCCTCCGCACGCCGGCGTACCGAGCGCCGCCCGATGCGGGTCTGGTCGGCCATCTCGCGGAACGCGGCCGCGCGAGCGACGAGGGAACGGCGGGGAGCGGTCGTCGGGGCCTCGTATTCGTGGAGCGGGAGGAAGGCGGCCACCGCCGGACCGCGGTACGGCGGCACACCTTGCGGCAGGCCTGCATTCTCGCGTGGCCGGAGCCGGGAATCCACCGACCGGACGAGGCGGCCGAAGTCCCCTGCGGTGACGGCGCGGCCTGAGCGTCGGCTTCTGCGGCCGGAGCAGGTCACGATCACCCGCGCGCGGCCGGCGCCGGGCGGCCCGGTCGGCGTCGCACCGACCGGCGCACCCGGTGCGGCCGCGTGTCCTGTCCCCGGCCACGCGGCCGGCGGCGGTTCCTGCCGCCGACTGCGGTTCGCCGGGGTTCGACGTCGGACCGGGCCAGGTCGGGTCAGGTCAGGCCGGGTCAGGTCAGGTCAGGTCAGGGGCTGGATGCGGATGTTGCGGAACCGGACCTTGTTTCCGTGGTCCTGCAACCGGATCGCCCCTGCCGCGGCGGTCTCGGGCCGGCCCGAGGCGGTGGGACCGTCGAGGGTGATGTCGTCGTGGACCTTCGTGCCGTTCCACACCACCGTCACCCGGGCGTCGGCGGTCTTGTGGCCTTCGGCGTCGTGGCGGGCGGCGCGGAAGACGATGTCGTACGTCTGCCAGGTCTCCGGCGCGGTCGCCGCGTTGACGTCGGGTGGTTTCTTCAGGTAGATCGCCCCGGCCTCGTCGGTGTCCGGGGAGGCGTCACCGAAGGAGTCGAGGATCTGCAGTTCGTACCGGTCCTGGAGGAAGACGCCGCTGTTGCCGCGGTCCTGGCCGGTCACGTCCGGGGGCAGGAGCGGGACGCGGAACTCGAGGTGCAGGGCGAAGTCCTGGTAGGCGTCCTTGGTCCGGATGTCTCCGCAGCACACCTCCATCGACGCCTCCCCGGCGAGCGGCCAGGCCGTCTGCCGCCCGTCCGTGTGCTGCCACCGGTCCTGCGAGGCGGCGGTGCCGTCGAAGAGGGTGACGGCGGCGCCCTGGGGGTGCACGGTGATGAGGTCGAGGTTGACGTGTCCGGTGTCGCCGGGGTCGTACCGGTAGGAGACGGTGTTGGGTCCGGCTCTCAGGGTCAGGCGTTCGGTCCGGGTGGACCAGGTGTCCCAGTCCCCGGTGGAGGCGAGCGGCGTCTGCCGCACCTTCTCCCCGTTGGCGTACAGCGAGAGGGACTTGGTGCCCTGGAAGGGGTTCGGGCCGTTGGAGTAGCGCAGGTTCACGTCGTAGGTGCCGGCCTTCGGGACCGTGACGTCGAACGTCGTGGCCGCCTTGCCCTCGGTGGCGTACCGGTCGACGAAGCCGCTGCCGGAGTAGCCGGCGTGGTCGGTGCTGATCCCCGCCCTGCCGGTGAGCCGGGCCTCCTCGGCCTCGTAGAGGGTGGCGGGCGGCGGCTGCTCACCGGGCGTCGCGTTGAGCGTGTACCAGGCTTCGGTGCTCCACAGCGTCTCGCCGGAGGCAGAGGCGAAGGGACGCGGGGAACGCACGTGCACCACGTGGCCGGGCTTCAGGCCGTCCAGCAGCAGCCGGACGGTGCGGCCGTCGCGCGAGAGCGTCGCCGAGCGGACGGAGAGCCGCCGTTCGGCGATCTTCGGTCCGCCGTAGTCGGCCGTCGGCGTGTAGCGCCACTGTTCGGCCCGATAGTGACCGGCGAGGTTCTCGGCGGTCTCGGCGGACAGCGGCTGGGTGTACGTCAGGTCGAATCCGCCCGGTACGGCCCGCATGGTCCGGATGTCGAAGGTGTTGCCGCCGTTGGGGGTCAGTTTCTGCAGGCCGAACCTGAGCTTGCCCTCCTGGCCCCAGTTGCCGTCGGCGCCCAGGCCGCCGGCGTAGACCGCTCCGTCGGGGCCCGTGGTGATGCGGTTGACCCCGGCCTCCAGGCCCTGCGTGTAGCGGAAGACGGCGCCCTGGTAGGCGCCCTTGACCTTCTCCAGGTAGGCCCGCTGCAGACCTCCGTAGGTGACATCGCCGATGAGCATCTGCCCGGCGAACGGTCCCTTCGTCAAGTACAGAGGGGTGGAAGGGGAGTTGGCGATCTCGTTCTGCGGCAGCCACAGCACCGGCTGGGTGACTGGGGCGTCCTCGAAGGGGCCGGAGGGCTCGGTGTAGTGGTTGAAGAAGCGGTCCTGCCGGATCTGGACCAGCTTCGACGAGGGCAGCCATCCGCCTTGGTTGTCGGTGGCGAACAGACCGCCGTCCGGGCCCCATCCGATCCCGTTGGGAGTGCGCAGACCACCCGCGACGGGGCTGATCCGGCCCGTCTTCGCGTTCACCTTGTACGTGGTTCCGCGGCCGGGCGCCGGCTGCGGTGTGGTGGTCGCGCCGCCGAGGTCGATGGCGACGGAGAGGTTCACGTAGAAGTGGCCGTCGCGGTACAGCAGGCCGAACGCGAACTCGTGGAAGTTGCCCCCGTACGGCCAGGTGGCGACCGTACGGTACTCGTCGGTCACCTCGTCGCCGTCCCGGTCGACCAGCCGGGTCAGTTCGTGCTTCTGCGAGACGTACAGCGCGCCCTCGGCGTACTTGACGCCCATGGGTTCGCGCAGCCCGCTCGCCACCTTCTTCACGGTGACCTTGTCGCGGCTGGTCGCACCGGTGACGTGATCGAGCAGGTACACCTCTCCGGCGGTGTTGCCGCTGCCGCCCCACGTGCTGATGGCGAGACGTCCGTCGGGCAGCCAGTCCATGCCGCTGACCTGGGGTTGGAAACCCTCGGGACGCAGGTCGGTGAGCGTGAGGTCCGGCCGTACGGAGGTGAGCGGCAGGCCGTCGCCCGGGGAGTCGCCGCTCGCCTCGCACTCCTTGCGCCCCGGTGCCGTCACGCGGACGACACCGGCGTCGGTGCTCAGTGCCTCGGGCGGTACGACGGTGAAGTCGTCGGCGCCCGGCGGTTTCCAGGCGAGCCGCAGCTCCTGCCCGCCGTCACGCTCGAAGTGGTCGATCCGCAGGGGGTGCGGCCCGGCGGTGAGGTGGACGGTGCCGTCCTTGGGTTCGGCGCCGTGGAGTCCGTCGTGGTCGATCACGGTGGCGTCGTCGAGGGCCAGCCGTGAGCCGTCGTCGCTGGTGAGCCGGAACGCGTACGACCCCTCGCGCGGGGCGACCAGGTAGCCGGTGGCCTCCGTGACGAAGTGGTCGTCGAACCCGCCGAAGTCGGCGGTCGTGGACCAGTCGATCGTCGGCATGAGCTTGTCGTGGTTGGGGGTCTGCCCCGGTTTGAGGGTGCAGATCCTGTCCAGCGGGGTCTGCACGTCGTACACGCGGAGCGTGACTCCGGGCTCCTGTTGCGGAATGTCGGCGGGTGCGGCGGCGGCGGTCGGGGCGCCCGGGGCGCCGCCGGCGAGGACGGCCGACGTCAGCAGCGGAACGAGGAGTCTTCGGGCCCGGGGGAACAGGCGTTGGCGCATTGGTCCTCCTGGACTGGGGACCGGACCGTGCCGGATGTCGCTCCGGTCTACCGCGGTAGGGGCTGCGGGTTCCGCCGCAAAGCTAAAGGACTTCCGTTTGTCATGTCCATACTTTGTCATCGATGCGGTCAAAGTCCTCCGCTCCGGCGGTACCGCGTCCGCCGTCCCGCCCGGAGGCCGGCCGGACGGGTGCGGCTCCACGGATGCGGAGCCGCCGAACTCGCGCTGTCATGAGCTCGGTTGCCCGGCCACCGGGTCGGCGTCGGCTCACCCGCTCTGGCGGCGGGCCGGCTCCCAGGGGCCGTGGGCGGAGAAGACCTCGACCCGGTCGCCGTGGTCACGGACCAGGTGATGGATCTTCATGAGGACCAGGCTGCGACTTGAACCGCGATTCAAGTCAAGGAGGAGCCGGTGACCGATTCGCTGCTGGACATCGCCGAGGTCGCGGGGCGGACCGGGTCGGCGCCCTCGGCGTTGCGGTTCTACGAGAAGAAGAGCCTGATCGCCGCCGCGGGACGCAACGGCCTGCGCCGCACCTACCACCCGGACGTGCTGGAGCGCCTGGCGCTGACCGTGTGTGCGGCGCCGGGTTCTCGGTGGCCGAGATCGGCCGGGTTCCCATGGCGCGGCCGTCCGACGCGGATCTGCGCACGGGCATGGCGGCCAGGGCCCGCGACCTCGACGAGCAGATCGGCCGGCTCACGCGACTGCGCGACAGCCTGCGGCACGCGGCCGTCTGCGACCACGAACCGATCGTCGACTGCCCCGACTTCAAGCGGGCCGTCGGCGACGTGCCCCCGCCGAAGTAGTCAGCGGGCGCTTCCGTCGCTGCGCTCCGGAGCCGCCCGGTCCCCGTCGCGGCTGACCGAGACCCGTCCTCCCGTGCTGGTCTCGGGCTTCAGCTCGACCTGCACCTGATGAGTCGTCTGACGGTCCACCGAGCCGCCGAGTTCGGCCGTCACCACACCGATGCGCACCCCGCCGCGGCCTGTTCCGGAGTGGTGGACCTGCACGGTGAACGTCAGGCTCACCTTCTCCACGGTGAATCCCAGGGCCCGGCCCTGTGCCTCGTCGCGGGCCCGCTCCAGTTCGCCCCGGATCTGACGGATCACCTCGGTCAGCCCCACGAATCCCGGCCCGTCCGTCAACCCGCCACCCCCATAAGCTCGTTGATCTCACGTCGTCCCAGTATGCGACAGGACCAAGCGCTCGTATAGTCGTGGTATGACGGCCGACGGGGGTGTCGATGATGGTTCGTCACTCGAAACGCCTTGCTGGGCGGTGCGCATCCGGCGGGCGGACGGGAGGATCGCGGGCGCCGGCATCCTGCTGAGCCCGGACCGGGTCCTCACCTGTGCGCACGTGGTCGAGGACAGGAGTGCGCGGTACACCGCGGAGTTCGTCGGAGCGGCGCCCGGCCGCGCCGTGCCCTCGGTGACGGCGTGGGTCGACGGGGATGCGTACGTGCCGAACACCCGGGACGCCGACGGGGATCCCAGCGGTGACGTGGCACTGCTGCGGCTCGAGCGTCCGCGGCCCGTCGGCGAGACGACACCGCTGTACCGGCTCTCCGCGCCCGACCGCGCGGTGCAGATGTACGGCTTCCCCTACGACCACAACGGCGGCATCTGGTTCCGGGCCAGCATCGTCGGTGGTTGCGGCCGCGACGGGCAGGTCCAGCTGAGTCCGACGAGCCCCGGCGAGCTCGCCAGTCCGGGATGCAGCGGCTCGGGCGTGATGGACACCCTGACCGGAAAGGTCATCGGGATGCTCCTCAGCGGGATCGGCGACCGGCACGGGAACCTGTTCTCCTTCATGAGCCCGGCCGAGACCATCGTCCGGCACCTGCCCCAGACCCATCGGTGGATCCGGGGAAGGACGGCCGTCGACGACCGGCTCAGGTCCACGCGCAAGGACGCCGCGGAGGCCCTGCTCGACGAGCCGTTCGCCCAGCGCCTCGCCGACTGGCTCCAGAACGACGGACAGCAGGTGAAGATCAGCCTCGTGCCGGCCGGCGACGCGGTGCGGGCCGCCACCCTGCGCCGCGCCATCACCCTGGCCGACCGGGAGTTGCGCACCGCCGCCTCCGTGAACCGGGCTTCCCTCGACCCGCCCGGCACCGTCCCGTCGGCCGGCGGTCACGACCTGGCGGTGGACGCGGCGGGGCTCACCTCGGCCCGGATCGGGGAGCGGATCGCCGAACGCATGGGGCTCTGGCAGCATCCGGCCGACCCGGTGGCCGAGCGCATCAGGGCCGCGGACGTCACCCTCACCCTGGTCGTCGTCGGAGTCGACGAGGCCGCCGACCCGCCGGCCCTCCTGGACCTCCTCAAGACCCTGCGGGCCAAGGGCAGCCGTCTGCTGCTGGTCTTCCGCACCGCCGACGCGACCTACCACCGGGCCCGGCACGAACTGGTCGTCGAACCGGAACGGGAACGCCGCGCGCGTCTCGTCGAGCGGCTGGAACAGATCACCGGCCCCCTGGCGCGGACCCTGCGCCGGCGCATGGCGGCCGTACGGGGCGAGGGCGTCCTGCCCGCCGACGCGGACCTGGTGAGAGCCCACGCCGCACTGGCGGCGCTCCGGCGCGCGCGGGACGGCGACGCCGGGCCGTACCAGGACCTGGTCCGCTACGAGCGGCTCGCCGACCGGGTGACCGCGCGGATGACCACGGCCATCGGCACCCTCGACCGGCTCCGCGAGCGGCGGGCGGAACTGGACGGCAGGCTGCGCGGCTACCACGTGCTGCACCTGGACTCCGTGCAGGGCGAGGAGGAGGACCTGGCCCTGGACGCCCTCCGGCTCCGCGCGCACGAACTGCTGCAGGCCAGGCCGTGCGACGTGCGGGCCGCCGAGGCCGCCGTGGAGGCCTACACCCGCCACGTCGACCGCGGGGCCTGCGGCGGACCGGATCAGCGACAGGGACAGGGAGGTGCCTCCGCGTCATGACATCCCCACCGGCGCCGTGCCCGAGACCCGACTGCGCGGGCGGCGTCATCATGGTGACCGGCTTCTGCGACACCTGCCACCGCCGGGCGCCCGGCCGGGCCCGGGTGACCCCGGCGCGGCCCGCCGCCGCCCCCGAGGCGCCCGCGCGCCGGCCGGCCGATCCGGCCGCCGACACGCTCGACAACGACGGCCTGCTGATCCTGCCGTACGTCCCCTCCCCGGATCCGTCCGAGGCCGCGCCCACCACCGCCAGCCCGCCCACCGGGGGCCGGCGCTGCGGCGTCGACAACTGCGCCGGCACCATCGGCGTCACCTATGCCGGCGGCCCCGCCCTCACCCGCGGCTACTGCCCCCAGTGCGGACGGGAGTACTCCTTCGAACCGAGGCTGAAGCCCGGCGACCGGGTCGGCGGCCACTACCGGGTGCTCGGCTATCTCGACGTGGGCGGCATCGGCTGGGTCTACCTGGCGGAGGACACCAGGGTGCCCGACCTGCACGTCGTCCTCAAAGGGCTGATCAACACCGGCGACGCCGTCGCCCGGCGGTCGGCCGTGGAGGAGCGCCGCTCGCTCACCACGCTCCACCACCGGGACATCGTGCGCATCGTGACGTACGTGCAGCACCAGGAGCCCGGCGAGACGGAGCCCACCGGTTACCTCGTGATGGAGTACGTGGGCGGCCGCTCGCTCGACTGGATCCGGCGCGCCTCCGAAGAGGAACTGGCGCACCTGTTCGGCGGCTCCTTCGGCATCGGCCACGTCATCACCTACGGCTGCAAGATCCTCGGCGCCCTGGAGTACCTGCACGCCCAAGGGCTGCTGTACTGCGACATGAAGCCCGACAACGTCATCCACTACGGGCGCGACATCAAGGTCATCGACCTCGGCGCCATCCGGCGGACCGACGACCGCACCTCCAGCCTCGTCTACACGTCGGGGTACGCGCCGGCGAAGCCGGAACGCGACGAGCGCGGCTTCCACATCGACACCGACCTGTACACCGTCGGCAAGACGCTGGAGACCCTCGCCGCCCGCGCCGAGCCGGCAGCCGGGCTGGCCGCCCGTTCGTTCGACGCGCTGATCAGACGCGCCACCCACGCCGAGTGGGCGGCCCGGTTCGGCTCCGCCGCCGAGATGTCCCGCCAGTTGTGGGAGGTGCTGCGCGAGCACCAGGCGCTCAGCGGGCACGAGCCGTATCCGGAACGCTCCACCCGGTTCGAGCCGACGGCGGCGGTCTTCGGCGCGGCGCTCGGCACCGTCCCCGGGCCGGCCCACTGGACCGGCGGTTCCGGCCCCGGGGTGCCGGAACTGCCGGTCGGCGCACCGGATCCCGCGGACACCGCGCGGGCCCTGCCCGTGCCGATCCCCGATCCGCACGACGCGGCCGCCGTGCTGCTCGGCGGTCTCGTGTCCGGCAGCCCGGAGCGCATCGCGGAACGGGCCGAAGGGGACCCGGCGCTCGACACGGTGGAGACCTCGCTGTGGCTGTGCCGCGCCTATCTCGACGCCGGTGACACGGAGCGGGCGGGACGGTGGCTCGACAGGGCCGACCGGCAGAGCGGCGCCTACGACTGGCGGATCTACTGGCACCGGGGCCTGCGGTGGCTGACGGATGGTCAGGTCCAGCAGGCGGAGGGCGAGTTCGCCGCCGTCTACGCCTCACTGCCCGGCGAGTCGGCGCCGAAACTGGCCCTCGGTTTCTGCGCGGAGCACCTCTCGGCCGCGGAACGGCAGACCGAGGCCTACTACGAGGCCGTGTGGCGACGGGACCGCACGCAGGGCAGCGCGGCGTTCGGGCTCGCCCGGCTCCACCTGCGCCGCGGGGACCGGGCCCGGGCCGTCGCGGTCCTCGACGAGGTGCCGACCACCTCACGGCACTACGACGCCGCGCGCGTCGCCGCGATCCGGGTGCTCACCGGCCGGCTGGACTCTTCCGGGCCCACGGTGGAGCAGTTGGGCGACGCGGACCGGCGGCTGGCCCGGCTCGAGGAGCACCTGTCCGGCAGCGGGACATGGGACCGGCTGCTCGCCGAGGTCCGCGGCAGCGCCTTCGCCTGCCGGCCGCCCGACGGCTGGGGGCCCCGCTTCCCGGCCGGTGGCCGGTTCGGTCCGGTGGACACACCGCGGGCTCTGAGCGCGTTGCTCTCCCGCTCGCTGAAGAGACTCGCGGACCAGGCGGGTGACGCCGCCGAGCGCGGCGACCTGCTCGACCGGGCGTACGCGGTCCTGCCGCGGGCCGTCGGCCTGCGGGAGGCGCTGTACGGATGGCGGCGGACGCCGTGAAGGGGCAAGACCCGCGGGCGGCACGCCGACGGGTCCCGACCGGGCCGACGGCCCGCCGACGAGGGCGAGGAGCACGGACACCGTGAACACAGGGGCATCCGCGAACAGAGATCCGGGCGGCACGGCCGCGGCCGGCTCGGGGGCGGCGGGGAGCACCTCGGCCGGCCTCGACATCAGCCAGTGGAAGTACCTGTCCGGCCAGGCGCGCGAACCGCAGATGCACGCCATCGTGACCGTCCGGGCGGACGGCACCGGGAACGGCGGCGCCTCGGGTCCCGTGCTGGCACAGGTGCTGGCCGTGGACTGCTCCGGTTCGATGGCCTATCCGCAGGAGAAGCTGCGCGCGGCCCACCAGGCCGCCGTGGCGGCGCTGCGGCTGCTCCCCGACGGCACCCCCTTCGCCGTGGTCCGGGGCACCCAGTCGGCGAGCATGGTGTACCCGCCGACGGAGACCATGGCCCGGGCGGACGCCCGGCACCGTGCGGAGGCGGAGCGGGCCGTGCACCGCCTGGTCGCGGGCGGCGGCACCTGCATCGGCAGCTGGCTCGACCTGTCGCGCCGGCTGCTGACGGAGGCGGACGCACCCATCGGACACGTCCTGCTGCTGACCGACGGCAAGAACCAGCACGACGACCTGATGCCGCTGGCGGACGTCCTGGAGGCCTGCGCGGGGCGCTTCGTGTGCGACGCCTGGGGCATCGGCGACGGCTGGGACGGCCGGGAGCTGCTGCGCATCACCAGCCGTCTGCACGGCCGGACCTCCTCCGTGCAGGACGAGGCGGCGCTCGCGAGCGAGTACGAGCAGCTGATGCACCGGCTGCTCGCCAAGAGGCTTCCCGAGCTGGTGATCTCGGTGACCCCCATGGCCGGGGCCGGGGTGCGCTACCTCAAGCAGGTCTTCCCCACCGAGGTGGAACTCGATCCCGCCGGCACGGACGGCGACGGGACGCGGCGGTTCGTCACGCGGGCGTGGGGCGACGAGACCCGCCGCTACCAGCTGTGCCTGTCCGCCGACCCCACCGGACGGCCCCGCGGGGAGGATCTCCAGCTCGCGGTGGTGTCCCTCGACGTTCCCGGTGGTGACGGGGTGGAGCTGACACCGTCCCGGCCGTGCCTGGTGCACTGGACCGACGACGCGGCGCTGTCCGGGCACAGCGACATCCACGTCGAGCACTTCGAGCAGCACCAGCGGCTCGGCGAGGCCGTCGCGGCCGCCACCGACGCCCACCGCAACGGTGAGCGCGACGCGGCACAGCACCACCTGGGCAGAGCCGTGCAGCTCGCCCACGCCATCGGCGCCGACCAGTCGCTCGGCCGGCTGGAACGGCTCGTGGAGATCGACGACCCCGCGGCGGGGCGGGTCCGGCTGCGTCCCGGCGTGGCGGCCGTCGACTTCGAGCATCTGATCACCGCCAGCAGTCACAGCACGTACGGCCCCGCGTCGGGCACGGCCGACCCGGTGGTCGCCGGCGGGCCGGGAGCGGCGAGGCTGCGGTGCCCGGCCTGCGAGGGGGAGGTGCCCGCGGCGGCACGTTTCTGCCCGCTGTGCGGGCACGGCCTCCAGGGGCGGCCGTGAGCACCACCGGGCGGGACCTGACCCGCAGGCTCCGGCTGCTGCTGGCCCTCGGGGCCGTCACCACCGTCGCCCTGTTCGCCGCCTACCGGGGCGTGCACGACGACACGGTGCCGCTGGCGTCGTCGAGCACCCCGGGGATCCTGGCCGTGGACACCGCCAGGACCGCGCTGCAACGGGCGCACGCGGCCGTCGACGGGCGCGCGGCGGCGGGTGACACGACCGGTGAGTTCCACACGCAGATGTCGGTCGCCCATCAGAGCATCGCCGTCGCGGCCTCGGAGAACGTCACCGGCCCGGCGGACCGGCACACCCTGCAGACCGTCACCGGGCTGATCACCGTCTACTCGGCCTGGGTGGAGCGGGCCGGCAAGGAGACGGACCCGTCGCTGCGCGCGGCCTACCTGCACTACGCCGAACAAGGGCGGAACGACATCGTCGACCGCCTCGACGAACTGCGCGCCGAACAGGTGCGGGTCGCCCGGGAACAGGCCTCCTTCCCCTGGCCGTTGTGGCTGGGCTGGGGAGCGGTCCTGGTGCTGTGCCTCGTTCTGTGCGCGGCTCTGGTGGAGGCGCAGCGGTTCGCGCGGCTCCGCTTCCGCAGCGCGGTGCACCCGCCCCTGCTCGCCGCCACGGTGCTGTGCGCGAGCGGAGTGGCGGTCCTCGGCTGGTTCACCGTACGGGCGCACGCGGCGATGCGCGACTCCCTCGCGGAGCTGGACACGACCCGGTCCGCGGACGAGATCCCCGAGGCCGGTGCGGACGTGGGGCGGTACCTGGCGGATGCCGGTCTCTGGGCGTCCCTGTCCGAATGGATCCTCGTGGGAGGGGCGTTGCTGATGGCGCTGATATGGGTGGGGCTGTGGCCCCGCATCGCCGAGTACCGGTTCAGGGTGCCGCGATGAGACGCCTCCGGCCCCGGACGCTCGGCATCGTCTGCGTCTGTCTGGTCCTGCTCGCGGCCGGGGTGGTCACGGGGGTGCGGTGGGCGCGCGGCTGGACGGGTTCGGTGACCGTGCTCGCCAACTGGAGCGGCGACGAGAAGGACCAGTTCGAGCGGGCCATGCGGCGGTTCGAGGACGAGTACCGCATCGACGTCGTCTACCAGGGCAGCTCCGCGCTGAGCCAGGTGCTGGCCGCCGACCTGGCTGCCGGGACCCAGCCCGACGTGGCCGTGCTGCCCGGCCCGGGCGAGCTGATGGCCTACGCGGCCGAGGGCCGGCTGGAGCCGCTGGACGGTCTGTTCGAGGCCGGTTCCTACGACCGTGTGTGGATGCCGAAGGTGGCGGGCGAGGACGGCCGGGAACGCACCTACTGGCTGCCGGTCAAGACCGGCCTCAAGAGCATGGTCTGGCACGCGGGCGGCCTGTCGGCGGACCGGATCGCCCGGGTCGCCGCCGACCCCGGCGGCTGGTGCCTCGCCATGGGGTCCGGCGCGACCTCCGGCTGGCCGGGCACCGACTGGGTGGAGGACGTCCTGCTCCAGCAGTCCGGCCCGCAGGTCTACGAGCAGTGGGCGACCGGCGGCATCGCGTGGACGGACTCCCGGGTGCGCAGGGCCTGGCGGACGTGGGGCGACATGGTGGGCGCGGGCGACAGGACCCGTGTCGACCGGGTGCTCCAGGACGACTTCGCCCAGGACTGCCCGCGGCAGCGCCTGGAGCACCAGGGGTCGTTCCGGGACACCCACTGGAAGCGTGTCGAGGGCGACTTCGTCCACTCCGCCGAGGTGATCCCCGGCGCGGGCGGCGATGCGGGCCGGTGGGAGGTCTCCGGCGACCTCGCGGCCATGCTGAACGCGACCGACGAGGCCCGGCAGCTGATCCGCTTCCTGGCCGACCCCGGCACCGCGCTGCCCGACTTCTCGGCCAACGGGAAGGCCGCGGCGCCCGACGGTCGGCGAGATCCCCTGAAGCGGAAGGTCAGCTCGATCCTGCGGGGCTCCGACCGCCATCTGTGCTGGGACGCCTCCGACACCATGCCCCCCGTCCTGCGCGACGCCTTCCACCAGGCGGTCCTGCGCTTCCTCGCCGCACCCGACCGGCTGGAGGACCAACTGCGGGCCCTGCAGGCCCTGAACGGCGGACCGCGCCCGACACTGCCGGTGTGCGGCACCGGCCCGGCGACGACCTGACGGCGCTGTGGCACGATTTCCCCTCAGCCACACCGTTTCGGGGGGACATCATGCGCACTCGCGCCTCGATCATCGTCGCCGCGGGGCTTCTCGCCCTCACGGCCTGCTCGTCCGGCAAGGACGACGGCGCGCCCGCGAGCGACTCCGGTCCGGCCGACGCCGAGCAGACCTTCGCCGTCCCGGAGGAGCACGAGGGGGACGACCTGGAGGCCGCCGCGGCCGTCTACACCTCGGCCTACTTCGCGGCCGACACCGACACGGCGTACGGCATGCTCTCCGCACGCTGCCGCGAGGAGACCGGCGCGGACGAGTACGCCGCCGTCCTGAAGCAGGCGAAGGCCGACCACGGGCCGGACCACCCGGCGACCGACGTGCGGGCCGAGGTGTCCGGCAAGCTCGGCCGCGTCAGCTACAAGGTCCAGGGCCTGCCCGAGTTCGACCAGCGGGCGCAGCCGTGGGCGCTGGAGGACGGCGGCTGGAAGTACGACGCCTGCTGACGTCCCGCTGCGCGCGCTTCCCGTCGCGCGGCGGTCGGCCCCGTTCCCGGGCGACGGGGCCGACCGGCCGGGAGCCGGCTCTCACCGCCGTGGGACCGGGCGGTACCGCACGCCGGGCTCCACGAGAGGGACGGGGCCCGTCTCCGGACCCCGGAGACCGGGGCCCGGAGGCGTCGTGACGCGGCTCCTGCCGGGCGGTGGGATCAGGCGCCGGGGAGCACGCCGGTGCGGGCGACCCCGGAGTACCAGCGGGCGCTGGCCTTGGGGATGCGGGTGCCGGTCGGATAGTCGACGTAGACGGCGCCGAAACGCTTGCTGTAGCCGTATCCCCACTCGAAGTTGTCGAGCAGCGACCAGAGGAAGTAGCCGCGCACGTCCGCGCCGTCCGCGATGGCCTGGTGCACGGCCGCCAGGTGGCCGCGCAGGTAGGAGATGCGGGCGGGGTCGTTGACGTTGCCGGAGGGGTCGGCGTAGTCGTCGAACGCGGCGCCGTTCTCGGTGATGACCAGCGGCAGCCCGGGGAAGTCCGCGGCCAGTCGGCCCAACAGGTCGTACAGGCCGCTCGGGTCGACGGCCCAGCCCATGGCGGTGGTCTCGCCCGGGGGCTGGTGGAAGGCGACCTCGTCGGCGGCCGGCCACGGGCTGTGGGCGCTCCTGCCGTGCCCGTCCGAGGTGTGGGTGCCGCTGCCGTCGGCCCGGGAGACCAGGGTGGGCGTGTAGTAGTTGACGCCGAGGAAGTCCAGCGGCTGCTGGATCTGCCGCAGGTCGCCGTCGCGGACGAAGGACCAGTCGGTCAGCGTCGCGGTGTCCTTGAGCAGGTCCTCCGGGTAGGCGCCCCGCAGCATCGGTCCGGTGAAGACCCGGTTGGCCAGGGCGTCGATACGGCGGACCGCGTCGGCGTCGGCGTCGTCGCCGGTGAGCGGGCGGACGTGGTGGATGTTGAGCGTGACCGAGCACTGGGCGAGGGCGGGGATGCGGTCGCGCAGTGCCTGGACGGCCAGGCCGTGGGCCAGGTTGAGGTGGTGGGCGGCGCGCAGGGCGTCGACCGGATCGGTGCGGCCGGGGGCGTGGACGCCGGAGCCGTAGCCGAGGAAGGCACTGCACCAGGGTTCGTTGAGCGTGGTCCAGGTCTTCACCCGGTCCCCGAGTGCGTCGGCGGCCAGGGCCGCGTACTCGGCGAACCGCTCGGCGGTGGCGCGCTCCGGCCAGCCGCCGGCGTCCTCCAGCTCCTGCGGGAGGTCCCAGTGGTAGAGGGTGGCGACGGGCTGGATGCCCTTGTCCAGCAGCTCGTCGACGAGACGCCGGTAGAAGTCCAGGCCCTTCTGCACGGCGGGACCTCGGCCGGTGGGCTGGATCCGGGGCCAGGCGAGGGAGAAGCGGTAGGCGCCGATGCCGAGGTCGGCCATCAGGGCGACGTCCTCGCGCCAGCGGTGGTAGTGGTCGGTGGCGATGTCACCGGTGTCGCCGTTGCGGACCCGGCCCGGGGTGCGGGCGTAGGTGTCCCAGATGGACGGCGTGCGGCCGTCCTCCGCGGCGGCCCCCTCGATCTGGTAGGAGGCGGTCGCGGAACCCCAGAGGAAGCCCTCGGGGAAGGTGCGGGGGGCCTGCGGGCCGGGGGCGGTGTGCTGTTGTGCTGCGGTGACCACGTAGGTCCTTTCCAGGTGGGTGAGTGGGTGAGTGGGTGGGTGAGCGGCGTGGTGGGGCGTACGGGGTCCGGGTGCGGGGCGGGCCCGGCGACCGGCCGCCGGGCCGGTGTGCCGGGTCAGCCCTTGACGGCGCCCGCCATGATGCCTCTGACGATCTGACGGCCGAAGACGACGAACATCGCGAGCAGCGGCAGCGCGCCGAGCAGCGCGCCCGCCATGATCAGGGACTGGTCCCGGATGTATCCGGCACTGAGCCGGGCGAGGGCGACGGGGACCGTCGGGTTGGTCATGTCGAGCACCACGAAGGGCCGGAAGAAGTCGTTCCGGGCGTGCACGAGCGTGATCATGAACAGCGGTACGACACCGAGTTGCGGCGGCACCATCATGGTGCCGGTCACGTCGGGGAAGTCCGCGAACTTGTCGGCCCGGGTGTCGACGATCTCCTTGGCCCGGCCGATCTCGATGCCCTGGATGTCCTTCAGTCCCTTGCCCCGGCCGGCCGGGTCTGCAGGGCGGTGCGGTACGTCTGCTCGTCGGTCGACGTTCGGGTTCTCCTTCTCGTACTGCTCGAGCAGGCCCGTCTCCCCGAAGCCCAGCACCCCGTACATGCCCATGGTGACGGTGACCTTGCCGTCCTTCCCGCCGCCACCCGTCGCCGAGTCGTCACCGCCTCCACAGCCGACGACGAGGGCGAGCGCACCGGCGGCCGCGACGACCGCGGCCGCTCGCGTGCGCGGGTCCCGGTGAGTGCTCATGCATGTCCTCCTGGCGACGGCGCTGACGCACCGGAGTGGCGGTGCAGGTGGGGTTACGGCGGTACGACGCGTGATGGGAACGTGCCCACCAGACAGTGGGAACGTTCCCACCGGCGGATGGAAGACTCGTGGCAGCGGACGGCCGTGTCAATGACCAGAAAACAATTCGTTGCCGAAACGGACGCCCGGCGTTCGGTTCACGGGACGGCGAGCGTGCTGCCGTCACCGTGACGTCTGCCACAATTGCCGCTGGTCACGTCCGCGGCGCTGCCGCCGCGGTAGCCGCCCGGAGGAGCACATGACAGGGAACCGCCAGCCCACGATCAAAACCGTCGCCGCCCGCGCCGGGGTGGGACGGACCACGGTGTCCCGTGTCATCAACGGCTCGGACCTCGTGAGCGCGGACGCCCGGGAGCGGGTCCTGGCAGCGATCAAGGAACTGAACTACATCCCCAACTCCGTGGCCCGGGGCCTGGTGACCAGCCGTACCGACTCGGTGGCTCTGGTGATCCCGGAGTCCGAGAGCCGGCTCGGATCGGAGCCGTTCTTCGCCGCCCTGATCCGCGGCGTGAGCGCGGCGCTCGCCGAGACCCGGACCCAGCTGCAGCTCACGCTCGTCCGCGACCAGCTCGAGCGGGACCAGCTCACCACGTCGGTGGCGACCCGCCGGGTCGACGGCGTACTGCTGGTATCGGTCCACGCGCACGACCGGCTGCCCGGCATGCTGGAGGAGATGGGGCTGCCCACCGTGCTGGCCGGCCGCAGGGACGAGCGGGAGCGGCTCAGCTACGTCGACTCCGACAACGCCGGAGGCGCCGCCGCGGCCGTCCGGCACCTGCTCGGCCGGGGCCGCCGCCGCATCGCCACCATCACCGGGACGCTCGACATGGACGTCGGCCGCAGCAGGCTGGCCGGCTGGCGCGACGCCCACCGCGAGGCGGGAGTGCGAGCCGACGAATCCCTGGTCGAGGGAGGCGACTTCACCGAGGAGGGCGGGCGCCGGGCGATGCGTTCGCTTCTTGAACGTGCGCCGGATCTGGACGCCGTGTTCGCCGCGTCGGACCTCATGGCCGTCGGCGCCATGGCCGAACTGCGCCGCCAGGAACGGCAGGTGCCGGGTGATGTCGCCGTCGTCGGATTCGAGGACTCCGTGCTCGCCCGCCACACCGCCCCGCCGCTGACCACGGTGCGTCAGCCGGTGGAGGAACTGGGCCGGACGATGGCCCGGATCCTGACCGACATCACCCGACACGGCGCCGACCGGCAGCAGTTGACGCTGCCGACCGAGTTGGTGGTGCGCGAGTCGTCGTGAGGGGCGTCGCGCTCCGCCGGGCGCACGGCGGGAGCCTCCAGAAGGCCTCGCGTTCCGGCACGAAGTGAACACCGGTGAAGAAAGTGAGGGGGGTGCCCGCAAGTGCGGTGAAGAAACCAGGTGATCCGGCCGTATGTTCTTCCGTTCGCCGGGCACCAGGAGCGGCGGAGGTTGATAACTATGGTTCCCC
>NZ_JBFBCB010000070.1:0-28953 GCF_040682975.1 Streptomyces sp. NPDC051051 | reverse complement strand
CGCTGGTCGTACGGCACCATGCAGGCCATCTGGAAGCACCGCCGCGCCCTGCTGGAACGGGGCCCCTCGGGCCGCTTCGGCCGGGTCGGTCTGCCGTTCGTCTCGCTCTTCATGGTCGTCGCCCCGCTGCTGGCGCCGCTCATCGACGTCTTCCTCCTCTACGGGGTGGTCTTCGGGCCCACGCAGAAGACCATCGTGGCCTGGCTGGGCGTGCTCGCCGTCCAGGCGGTGTGCGCGGCCTACGCCTTCCGGCTCGACCGCGAACGCATGACCCACCTGATCTCGCTGCCCCTCCAGCAGATCCTCTACCGCCAGCTGATGTACGTCGTCCTGCTCCAGTCCTGGATCACCGCCCTCACCGGCGGCCGGCTGCGCTGGCAGAAGCTGCGCCGCACCGGTGTCGTCGAGGCGCCGGGCGGCCCGGTGCCGCGGCAGCACACCGGTGACACCAAAGATCGGAGGCCTGTCGCATGAGCCGGGGTCACTCGACCGGGACGGACGCGGGTGCCGAGCGGACGCCGGCGTTCGGCGTCCCCCGGCAGCGGATCGCGAGCGCCTTCCCGGAACCGTCCGCGGCACCCGTGGCCGAGGCCACGACCGCCGCGAAGAAGCCGGGCCGTGACCGCTACCTCGACCTGCTGCGCACGATCGCCCTGGTCCGTGTGGTCGTCTACCACCTGTTCGGCTGGGCCTGGCTGACCGTGCTGTTCCCGTCCATGGGCGTCATGTTCGCCCTGGCGGGCTCGTTGATGGCGCGTTCGCTGAAGCGTCCCGCGCTGGGCGTGATCCGGGGCCGGGTCCGGCGGCTCCTGCCCCCGCTGTGGGTGTTCGGCGCGGCCGTGCTGACCCTGCTGTTCGCCGGGGGCTGGAACCCGCTGGAGGACCCCGACCACGGGGGGGTCCTGGGCGTCGTCGAACTGCTCAACTACGTCGTTCCGCTCGGTGCGCCGCCGTTCCCCTGGAGCATCGGTTCCCGGTCCGGCGTGCTGGAGAACACCTGGGCGGTGCAGGCGGCCGGTGTGCTGTGGTACCTGCGGGCCTACCTGTGGTTCGTGCTCGCCTCGCCGCTGCTGCTCCGGGCGTTCCGCAGGGCTCCCTGGGTCACGCTGCTCGCGCCGCTGGCGCTGACGGCGGCGGTGGGCACGGGGGTCGTGTCCATACCCGGCGAGACCGGCAACGCGGTCGGCGACTTCGCGGTCTACGGCAGTTGCTGGATGCTGGGCTTCGCCCACCAGGACGGGCTGCTCGCGCGGATCCCGCGCTATGTCGCGGTCTCCTGCTCCGCACTCGTCATGGCCTTCGGCCTGTGGTGGGCCTCGGGGCACCTGGGACCGGACGGCTGGGACCTCAACGACATCCCGCTGGCCCAGGCGACCTGGTCCCTCGGGTTCGTGGTGATCCTGCTCCAGTACTCGCCCTCGTGGCAGGAACTCCCGCGCGGGCTGGCCCGCTGGGACCGGCTGATCACCCTGTCCAACAACCGCGCCGTCACGATCTACCTGTGGCACAACATGCTGATCATGGCCACCGTCCCGGTCATCGACACGCTGTACGGACTGCCCTTCATGGAGAGCGACGGTGCCACGGGCTTCCTCGACTCCACGTACATGCTGTGGATGTTCGTCCTGGTCTGGCCCCTCATCGGGGCGATGATCCTGGCGACCGGCTGGATCGAGGACATCGCGGCGAAGCGGAAGCCGCGCCTGTGGCCCGACGGGCGCAGGAGCACGGCGCGCCGGGCGCGCTAAGGTCTTTCGTCTGGATCAGGCCGGATCAGGGAGCGGGGTCTGGTGCCGTGCGTCGCAAGGCGGAGGAGGCGGCCTGCCGCCGCCCGCGGCGGAACCCGGCACGCGGGACCTGGTCGTGGTGCGACACCACGTCGGTGACGAGAACGACGCCCCCGCGGGCACGGCCCGCGCCCCGGCCGCCGCCGGCGGCGGCCGCTTCCCCGGCGCCGCCCGGTCGGGCTGGACGGCGGACCGGCGGACCGCCGGGGTCACTCGACGAGGCGGTGTGCCAGGCCGGTCAGTTCCGCCAGGCGCAGCACCCGTCCGTCGAATCCGGGCAGCGGGACGTGCAGCGGCTCGGTCCAGCGCGCCGGGATCGCGTCCGGCCCGTAACAGGCGCCCGCGAGGCCCCCGGTGACGGCGGCGACGGTGTCCGTGTCACCGCCGAGGTCGATCGCCGCGCGCATCGCGTCCTCGAAGCCGGTCGTGCTGCGCAGTGCCCACACCGCCGACCCGAGACAGGGCCAGACCGCGCCGTTGAACTCGGTGGCCCGGTCGGGATGCCAGTCGGGGGCGAGGACCGCGGCATAGCGTGCGCGGTGGTCCGGGGCGACGAGGGTCAGCACGTCGGGCAGCGCGCCGACGGGGTCGGCGCCGGTGAGCGCGACACGGACCAGTTCGTGGAAGATCGCCGTGCCCTCCCAGGCGGCGCGGTCGCCGTGGGTGAGCGCGGCGATGCGCCGGGCGGCGTCCATGGTGGCGGCGCGGCCGGCCCTCGCGAAGCGGACCGCGGACGTCGACGCCCTCATCAGCGAACCGTTGCCGGCCGCCCGGAGGTTGACCTGGAAGTGGGCCGCGACGGCCAGGTCCCAGGGCATGCCGTTGGTCAGCACGTCCTCGGTCTGGAGGCCGATGTCCTTGGGGCCGGCCGCCGCCCACCGCCGGAAGCGGCCGGAACATGTCGGGGAGGTCCAGTTCGCCGCGCTCCAGCAGGGACTCGCCGACGAGGACGGCCGTCTGCGTGTCGTCCGTGGCCTCACCCGGCTCCCAGCCGCCCCCACCGCACATCTCGCCGCCGCACCCGGCGGTGGGGAAGCGGGCGGAGAACACCCCCGGCGGACCGAACTCGAAGGGGGCTCCCAGCGCGTCCCCCACCGCCGACCCCACGACTGCGCCGACGGCACGCTCTCTTGGCTTCACCCGCGCAGACCACCCACGGTCGCGAAGTGCCGTACGCCCCCGGCTCGGTGGCCGCCGCGGGCAGAGGCCCGTGTACGGAAGCCCGCGCGGGCGGATACAGGCGCGCGCGGAAGACCGCGCGGGCGGTGCCCGACCGGCGGAGGTTTCCGCGCCGACGACGGCCGGCGGAAGCCCGCGCCGGAGGAGGCGGTCCGGCGGCGGACCTCACGGCCGCCGCCGGACGCCCCGTCAGCCGAGTCCCAGGACGCTCATGGCCTGTTCGGCCATGCGTCGCTCGCCCAGGGCGTTGGGGTGGACGGGAACGACGCTGTTGCCGAAGAGGAGGGGCTCGATCCACCGCGTGCCCACGGGCTTGCACGCGTCGTGGCCGTCGGACGCCTGGCTGAAGTCGACGTAGGTGGCCCCGTTCTCCTCGGCGGCGCGCCGGACGACGGCGTTGAGGTGGGCCTGGATGCCGCGCAGGTAGGGCACGTCGCCGGTGGCGATCGGCAGTTTCGCGAAGCAGGACGGGTCCGCGGTGGCGGGCGTGATCCAGGGGTAACCCAGCACGGCCACCCGGGCGCCGGGGGCCTTGGCGCGGACGCTGCCGAGGGCTGCCCTGAGGGCGGGATAGGTGCTCGCGTCGATCTGGTCGTCGAAGCTCGTGCCGTTGGCGTCCTTGCAGGGGCTGCCCCGGCCGCCGCTGAGGACGCCCGCGGCGGCGCACGCCGTCACGGCGTTGATGAAGGTTCCGTTGTCGTTGCCGCCGATGGTCAGCGTGACCAGGTCGGTTCCCGCGTCGAGGGCGTTCACCTGGGGGCCGACGCCCGGGTACTGGGACTGGGTGAAGTCCTTGGTCTGGGCGGCGCCGCAGGTCACGTCCGTGAGGCGGGCGCCCGTCCGGGAGGCGATGACGTGGGGGTAGTTGGCCGTGGAGCGCAGGCACAGCGGGCTCGAGAGGTCCACCGGGAGGACTCCCGAACCGGCGCTGTAACTGTCGCCGAGGGCGGCGTAGTCGAGGGGGGTGGCGGCCTGTGCGGGGGCCCCGGTGAGACTGAGGGCCAGCGCACCGACCGCCGCGAGTGACGCGATCATGACATGACGGGGGGCGGGTTTCGGCATGTGCTCTCGATTCTCGGGAGTGCGGACGCGACGAAAGCGGGCGCGGCGATGCCCACGGACGTACGGAACGCGAGGAATGCGGCGGCTCGAGCGGAGGAGGGGTGCCGACGGTTCACACATGCGCAAAGACGCACACCGACGACCGTGCAGTGCGGGTCGCATGGTTACTTGGTGGTTCTACCCATAGGTAATGTGCAGGCGCCCGGCAGTCGAGTCAACATAGTTGACCGAAGTTCTTGAACCCGGCACCACACCGGACCACGTGCGGAAGGGCTCACCGGCCACCGCTCCCGGCGCGTTGCGCTTTCACGCCGTGGAAGCCGGCGACGGCCCGCGCGCCCGGTCCGCACCGCCTATCCTGACGCGATGCTGCAGACGGGATCCGCCGCGACGACACGCGAGGCCATCCACTCCGCCGCCACCCGGCTGTTCCAGCAGCGAGGTTTCGCCCGGACCACCGTCCGCCAGATCGCCGCGGCGGCCGAGACCGACCCCGCGCTGGTGATCCGTCACTTCAAGAGCAAGGAACTGCTGTTCCTGGAGACGATGCACCTGACGATCGACGACGAACCCTTACTGGACGTCCCTCTGGAGCAGTTGGGGGAACGGCTCGTCGAACTCCTCGTCGGTCTCGACGGATCGGCCAGGGGCATCTTCCTGGCCCTGGTGCGGGGCAGCAACGAGCCGCAGATCCAGGAGCGGCTGCGGACCACGCACGAACAGGTCCTCGTCCGACCGCTGCGCGGCCGGCTCTCCGGACCCGACTCCGACGTCCGCGCGCGCCTCGCGGCCGCCCTGGCGGCGGGGCTCCTGCACACCCTGTGGGTCGCCAGGGACGAAGCCCTGCTGCGCACCGACCGGGCGGAACTGATCTCGCGTTACGGCGCGCTGCTGCAGGCGGTCCTCACTCCGGCGGATTCCTGACCCGCGCATTCCCGACCGGCGGATTCCTGCACGCCGCGTTCCGGCCGTCCGCTCACGGGCACGTCGTGCCGGGCGGGAACAGGTCCCCGCGTTACCGTCGGCCGCATGGACGGTGATCGCCGGAAATGGCTGGAGTGTCTGCTCGGCGGTGCCGTGTTCGCCGTCTGCATGGCCGGCACGACGCTCCCCACTCCCCTCTACGGGCTCTACCAGGAGAAGTTCGGCTTCTCCGAGGTGACGGTCACCGTCGTGTACGCGGTGTACGCCTTCGCGGTGATCGGCGTCCTGCTGCTGGCGGGCAACGCCTCCGACACCGTGGGCAGACGGGTCGTGCTGTTCGCCGGCCTCGGCTGCGCGGCGGCGAGCGCCGTCTGCTTCCTCGGCGCCGAGTCGCTCGCCTGGCTGTACGCGGGGCGGCTGCTGTCGGGGCTGTCCGCCGGCCTGTTCACCGGAGCCGCCACGGCGTACGTCATGGATCTCGCCCCGCGCGGCGGCGGCCCGCGGGCCACGTTCGTGGCGACGGCCGCCAACATGGGCGGCCTGGGCTGCGGTCCCCTCCTCGCCGGCGTGCTCGCGCAGTACGCCCCCTGGCCGCTGTACCTGCCGTTCGCCGTCCACCTGGCCCTGGTGGCCGGCTCGGCCGCCGTCCTGCTGTGGCTTCCGGAAACCGTCCGGGAGCGGCGGCCGCCGAGCACCGTACGGCCGCGGCGTCCCGCCCTGCCCGCCGAGGTGCGGGCCGTTTTCGGGCCGGCCGCGATCGCCTCCTTCGTCGGGTTCGCACTGTTCGGGGTGTTCACGTCGGTCAGCCCCGCGTTCCTCGCCCGGTCCCTGGACGTGGACAACCATGCCGTGAGCGGGCTGATCGTGGCCCTGGCCTTCTTCGCCTCGACCGCCGGACAGTCGGTCGTCGGCCGGGCCGGGGTCCGGCGCTCGCTGCCGCTGGGCTGCGCCGCGCTCCTCGCCGGACTGGTGCTCCTGGCGGGCGCGCTGTGGTGGGAGGCACTCGCCCTGGTGGCGCTCAGCGCGGTCGTCGGCGGGACCGGGCAGGGACTGGCGTTCCGCGGCGCGCTGTCCGCGGTCGCCGCGGCCTCCCCCGCCGACCGGCGCGCGGCGGTGATCTCGACGCTGTTCGTGGTGGCCTACGCCGGCATCTCCGTGCCGGTGATCGGCGTGGGCCTACTGTCCGACCCGCTCGGCCTGGAGGGCGCGGGCCTGGTCTTCATCGCCTGCATGGCGGCCCTCGTCTCGACGGCGGCGGCCTATCTGCTCCGCCGGCCACTGCCGGCGAACGCGTGAACGCCCCCGGCGGCCGCGGCCCCTGTCCGACGGGCACGCCCTCGGCCTGCCGCGGACCGCGGCGGACACGTCCTCGCGGTCACCCCCGCACCAGGCAGAAGGGATGGCCGGCCGGGTCCGTGAGGATCCGCCGCCTCTCCCCGCCCGGCTGGTGGTCCGGCCTGCCCGGCCTCGCCGCCGACGCCCTGCCCCACGGTGCCGGCAACGGTGTCCACGAGTACGCCCCGTCCCCGTCTTACGGAGTGGTGACGTGCCGGGCGGGTCGCGGTGCGTGGCGGGGCGGCGGTCCTAGCGTGGGCGCATGCGTGTACTGGTCACCGGCGGTGCCGGGTTCATCGGGTCCCATGTCGTCGACGCGCTGCGGGCGCGCGGGCACGAGCCGCTCGTGTTCGACGTGCGGGAGGATCCGGCCGCGGACGTCCGCGATCCGGCGGCCGTGGCCGCCGCGCTCGCCGGTGTCGACGCCGTCTGCCATCAGGCGGCGATGGTCGGGCTCGGCGCCGGGGTCGCCGACGCGGCGGAGTACGTCTCCCGCAACGATCTGGGGACGGCGGTGCTGCTCGCCGCCATGGCCGAAGCGGGCGTACGGCACCTCGTGCAGGCCGGGTCGATGGTCGTGTACGGCGAGGGGCGCTACGCGTGCGCGCGGCACGGTGTCGTACGGCCGGGGCCACGGGCCGTGGCCGACCTGGACGCGGGCCGGTTCGAGCCGCTGTGCCCGGCGTGCGGGGAGAGCCTGTCCCCCGGCCTGGTCGGCGAGGACGCTCCCCTCGACCCGCGCAACGTGTACGCGACGACCAAGCTCGCGCAGGAGCACCTGGCCGCCGCGTGGGCGCGCGCCACCGGCGGTTCGGCGGTCTCGCTGCGCTACCACAACGTGTACGGACCGCGGATGCCCCGCGACACGCCGTACGCCGGTGTGGCCTCCTTCTTCCGTTCCGCGCTCGCCCGGGGCGAGGCTCCGCGCGTCTTCGAGGACGGCCTGCAGCGGCGGGACTTCGTGCACGTGCGGGACGTGGCCGCGGCCAACCTGGCCGCCCTGGAGGCGCGGGGTCCGGCCGGCCTGCTCACGGCGTACAACACCGGCAGCGGCGAGCCGCGCACGGTGGGCGAGACGGCCCGTGCGCTGGCCGCCGCGTACGGTGGCCCCGAGCCCGTGGTCACCGGCGAGTACCGGCTGGGCGACGTACGGCACGTCACCGCGGACTCCGCCCGGCTGCGGGCCGACCTCGGCTGGCAGCCCGAGGTCGGATTCGCGGAGGGGATGCGGGAGTTCGCGCGGGCCGGGCTGCGCGAGGCCTGAGCCCGGCCGGGCGGGCCGGAACGGGCCGACTACGGCGCCGTGGGCAGGGTCACCTCGAAGCGGCAGCCGCCCGGGATGTTGCGGACGGTGGCGCGCCCCCGGTGGGCCTCCACGATGCCCCGCACGATGGCGAGGCCCAGGCCCGCTCCGGCCGGCGGGGTGCGGGCGTGGGTGCCGCGCCAGCCGGTGTCGAAGACGCGCGGCAGGTCCTCCTCGGGGATGCCGCCGCAGCCGTCGGTCACGGACACCACGACCCCGCCCGGGCAGCTCTCGGCGCCCACCGCGACCGTGCCGTCGGCGGGGGTCCGCCGGATCGCGTTGACCAGGAGGTTTCCCAGGACGCGGCTCATCTCCTTGCCGTCGACCTCCACCGGCACCGCCTCGACGGGGTGGCCGACGAGGTGGACGCCGTGCTCGCGGGCGAGGGGGTCGGCGCCGGCGAGGGCGTCGCCGACGAGGTCGTACAGGGACATGCGGGCGGGGGTGAGCGAGAGGGTTCCGGCGTGGATGCGGGAGAGTTCGAAGAGGTCGCCGACCATGTCGTTGAGACGTTCGACCTCGGTGCGGATCTGCCGCAGATAGCGGCAGGGGTCGGCGGCCACCCCGTCCTCGAGCGCCTCCGACATGGCGCGCAGGCCGGCGAGCGGGGTGCGCAGGTCGTGGGAGATCCAGGCGACCAGTTCGCGCCGGGAGGTCTCCAGGGCGCGCTCGCGGTCGCGGGACTCGGCGAGCCGGGCACTGGTCGACGCCAACTCGCGGCTCAATGAGTCCAGTTCGGCGGTCGTCGGGCCCGCGGGGACGGCGAAGGAGCCGCCGTCGCCGAAGGAACGGGCGGCGGCGGTGAGTGCGCGACTGCGGGCGACGACCCAGCGGCCCAGGAGCAGCGCGGTCGCGAGGGAGACCACGGCGGCCATCGCCACGACGGTGGTCACCACGGTGAGGTCGTGCGGGGACAGGAACATCGCCCGGGCGACGGCGAGGGTGCCCGCGAGCATCGCGACCACCCCGACGGCGGCGACCACGGCGAGCGAGGCGGTGAGCGAGCGACGCCGGATCAGGCGCAGCGCGGCCGCTCCGGCGATGCCGGTGGTGGCGGCGCCGGCGAAGGCGTACAGGGCGATGAGGAGGGTGTCGCGCATGGTCAGCCGGCCTCCTGGCCGCGGGGGTCGAAGCGGTAGCCCACGCCCCACACGGTCTGGATCAGGCGCGGGCGGGCCGGGTCGTCCTCGATCTTGCCGCGCAGCCTGCGGACGTGGACGGTGACGGTGGACAGATCGCCGAAGTCCCAACCCCACACCTCACGCATCAGGTCCTCGCGGCCGAACGCCCGTCCCGGGTGCCGCAGGAGAAAGGCGAGGAGGTCGAACTCGCGGAGGGTGAGGGCGAGTTCGGTGCCGTTCTTGGTGGCGCGGCGGGCGGTGGGGTCGATCGCCAGGCCGGCCGCGCTCAGCGGGGGCGTCGCGGTGACGGGCCGGGCGCGGCGCAGCACGGACTCCACCCGCAGGACGAGTTCGCGCGGGCTGAAGGGTTTGGTGACGTAGTCGTCGGCGCCCACTTCCAGGCCGAGTATGCGGTCGTCCTCGTCGCCCCGGGCGGTGAGCATGACGACGGGGACGGGCCCGTGGCCGCGCAGCCTGCGGCAGACCTCCAGGCCGTCCATGCCGGGCAGCATGAGGTCGAGCACCACCAGGTCGGGTCGATGGGCGGCGGCGCGGGCCAGGGCGGCGGGGCCGTCGTCGGCCCGGTCGACGGTGTAGCCGGCGCGGGCGAGGTAGCCGGTGACGACCTCCGCGACCGTGGGGTCGTCGTCGACGACCAGGACGCGGGCGGTGGCGCCCGGCGCGTGCCCGGCGGTGGTTCCTGCCTGCGGGGACTCGAACGGCGGCTGCATGCCTCCAGCCTCGCACCACCGCGTCGCCGGCGGGGGCCGCGGGGCGTGCGCACGGCGTCGACGTCCGCGTTTCGTAAGGAGCCGAAGTCCGGTTCGTCCGGTTCGCGTTCGTAGGGTGAACGGCGTGACCCTTTCCCCCTCGCCCCCTGACGGCGTCGATGTCGTCCTGCCCTGTCTCGACGAGGCCGAGGCCCTGCCCTGGGTGCTGGCCAGGATCCCGGCCGGCTGGCGCGCGCTCGTGGTGGACAACGGCTCCACCGACGGTTCGGCGGAGATCGCCCGAGGACTCGGCGCGACCGTCGTCCACGAGCCGCGCCGGGGCTTCGGCGCGGCCTGCCACGCCGGGCTGACCGCCGCCACCGCCGAGGTGGTGTGCTTCTGCGACTGTGACGCCTCGCTCGACCCGTCCCTGCTGGAGCCGTTCGTCCGGGAGGTGCGCGCGGGCGGGGCCGACCTGGTGCTCGGCCGGAGGCGGCCGCACGGCCGGGGCAGCTGGCCCGCGCACGCCCGGGCCGGCAATCTCGCCCTGGCCCGGCTGCTGCGGCGCCGCACCGGTCTGCGACTGCACGACCTGGGTCCGCTGCGGGCCGGCCGCCGCGAGGCGCTGCTCGGCCTCGGCCTCACCGACCGGCGCAGCGGGTACCCGCTGGAGATGGTGGTGCGGGCGGCCGACGCGGGCTGGCGGATCACCGAGCACGACGTCCCCTACCTGCCCCGCACCGGCGCCTCGAAGGTCACCGGAACCTGGCGCGGCACCTGGCAGGCGGTACGGGACATGAGCCGCGTCCTGAACGACGTCCCCGCCCGCGAAGGGATCCCGCGGTGATCCGGCCGGACGCGGTGACCGCACCGGCCCCGGTGAGCACGCTCCTCGTCATCGCGAAGGAGCCGCTGCCCGGCCGGGTGAAGACCCGGCTCACCCCTCCGTTCGCGCCGTGGGAGGCGGCGGCTCTCGCGGAGGCCGCCCTCGCGGACACCCTGGCGGCCGTCGCCGCCGCTCCGGCCGTCCGGCGGCTCCTCGTGCTGGACGGCGCGCCCGGACCGTGGCTGCCGCCCGGCTTCGACGTCGTGCCGCAGTGCGCGGGAGGTCTGGACGAGCGGCTCGCCGAGGCCTTCGCCCGCTGCGAGGGGCCCGCGCTGCTGATCGGCATGGACACCCCGCAGGTGACGCCGGACCTGCTGACGGTGGACTTCGCGGGCTGCGACGCGTACTTCGGGCCCGCCGAGGACGGCGGTTTCTGGGCGTTGGGACTCGCCGTGCCGGACCCCGCGCTGCTGCGGGGCGTGCCCATGTCGACGCCGTTCACCGGGGCCGTCCAGCGCGAGCGGCTCGTCGCCGCCGGGCTGCGGGTGCGCGACCTGCCGCGCCTGCGGGACGTGGACGACGCCCGGGACGCCCGTGCCGTCGCCGCGCTGGTCCCGCACGGCCGGTTCGCCGCCCGGCTGGCCCGCTGCGCGGCGGCGCACCGATGAGGACCCGGCAGGCCGGAGCCGTCCCCTGGGCCGCGGCCGACCCGTACTCCACCGCTCTGCGGGCCGGTCGCGGCCCGCTGTTCCTGCGCCGCGCCGACGGCCGACTGCTGCCGCTGGAGGTGGAGCGCTGGTGCGCGCGGGCCGACCGGGTCGATCTGGAGGTGCTGGACCGGTGCGAGGGCGCCGTGCTCGACGTCGGCTGCGGGCCGGGGCGGCTGGTGGCGGAACTCGCCGCCCGCGGCCGTACGGCCCTCGGTATCGACGTGAGCGAGGCGGCCGTCGAGCACACCGTCCGGCTCGGCGGGCAGGCGCTGCGGCGCTCGGTCTTCGAGCCGCTGCCCGGCGAGGGCCGCTGGGGCACCGTCCTGCTGATGGACGGCAACGTCGGCATCGGCGGTGATCCGCGCGCCCTGCTGGACCGGGCGGCCCGGCTCCTCTCCCCCGGCGGGCTGCTCATCGCCGAGACCCTGCCGGTGGACGTCGACGAACGCGCCGAGGTGCAGGTCGTCGACGTCACCGAGGCCCACGCGGGGAGCGGCAGTCCGTTCCCGTGGGCGCGGCTCGGCACCCCGGCCCTGTCCCGGTACGCGGACCGGGCGGGCTGGAGTGCCGTCGATCAGTGGGCGGCGGGCGGGCGTTGCTTCGCCGCCCTGCGCAGCCGCAGCGCCAGCAGCAGCGCCGAGGTGCCGAAGAGTACGGCGGTGATCAGCAGCCAGCGGGCCGCGAACCCGTCCGCGGGGAGCCCGGTGGCCGACCGGTAGCGCCCGGCCACCGTCCCGCCGATCAGCGGGAACCACACCAGCAGGAGCAGTCCGGACAGGGCGGCCGGGACACGGACGTACCCGGTCCACTCGACGCGGCCGGCCGTGCGCAGCCCCCGGACCAGGGCCCGGTCCGCCGTCGCGTACAGGGGCAGCAGCACCAGGTCGTGCAGGACCGCGGCCCCCGCGAACCACAGGACCACGCCGAACCGGTCGCCGGCGAGCAGCCGTACGCCCGCGTAACCGGCCGTCGCGAACGAGCAGGCGAGCAACAGGAGTTGCAGAGGGCTGCCGAGGGGGATCCGTCGTCGCGCCGGCCTCGTCACGGGTGTCCGGCTCATCACAGGTCTGCGAACGTCAGTCGGGCCACCCACTTGGTGTTGAGCACACCGGGCGCGGCGGGCACGACGACGCGTGCCGGGTGGCCGTGGTCGGGGGAGAGTTCCTCGCCGTTGACGTACAGGGCGAGCAGGGAGCGCGGGTCGGCCACCTGGTCGGCGCGCAGGGCGGCGTGACGGAAGGCGCCGTGCCGCTGGAGGGACTCGACGAACACGTCCGGCGGATCGTCCTCGTGTCCGACGAGCGCCGCGAGGTCCCGCAGCCGCACGCCGCGCCACCACTGGTCGGACGTCGACCAGCCCTCGACGCAGGCGATGGGCAGGGCCGCGCTGTGCGGCGGGAGGTGCAGGAGGTCGTCGCGGGTGAGGCGGACGGTGCCCGTGCGGCCGGTGACCACGAGCCGCCACGTGTCCGGGCCCGTCTCCGATGGGCGGATGCCCGCGTACCGGGCCGTCTTGTTGATCTGGAAGCCGTTCGGTCCGGTGCCGGGGTCCGGTCCGCCGTGCGGCGCGAGGAGGGCGGTGCGCCGCAGCGGGCCGTCGGTGGTCTGACCGGCCGTCGTCGCGAACAGCAGCAGTGCGCCGCCGCCCACGAACCCCAGGGCGCCGCGCCGGGAGACGGTCGGGGGGTCGGGCCGCGGGGAGACCAGCGGGTCCGTCCCGGTGGCCGGGTCCGTCCCGGGCCGCGGTTCCCGCTCGTTCCGCAGTCCGCGCAGGTTCCGTACGGCCGTCGGGGTCTTCAGGGCGGCGTGGGCGGCGAACGCGGCGAAGAACACCCACGCGCCGTAGAAGTGCAGCGGGTAGAAGGAGCCCGGGAAGACGTAGTCCAGCTGGACGTTGAGCACGCCGGTCACGAACTCGAAGAGTGCTCCGCCGACCAGGAGCAGCAGGGAGATCCGCTCCAGGGCGTGCGCGAGCGAGCGGGCCGGCGGCAGCGCGAACAGCTTCGGCACCACGGACCACAGTTTGGCCAGCAACACCGGGATCAGGGTGATGCCGAGGGTGACGTGGACGCCCTGGTTCAGCCGGTACAGCCAGTGCGGGTTCGTCGGCCAGGCGAAGAGGTAGAAGCCGAGGATCCCCTTGTCGGGCGTCTTGTCGTTGACCGACGCCAGATCCGGGTTGTAGGCGGCGTACGACAGCAGGCCCGTCACGAACAGCACGGTGATGCCGGCCAGGAGGACGAGGCCGAGCACCGAGGTGAACCAGGGGCCGCGCAGGGGGCTGCGCCAGAAGCCGGGCGCGGAGGGAAGCCGTGGATCGTCTCGCATGCCCCGACCGTAGGCCCGCGCACCCCGGCGAACGGGCGCGCGACCCATGACGAAACGCTGACGTCCGGCGTCGCGGACGGCCCGGCGCGGGCCGCGCGGCCTAGCGTTCCGGTGTGACCCGCACCCCGCGCCCCGTCCGCTCCCGCACCCCGCTTTCCGGCCCCGGCCTCGACCCCGGCGGTGTGCGCCTCGACCTGTACGCCGTCGGGGCGGGCGTCCTGCTGGTGACGGCGGCCGTGCTGATCGGCCGTCACATCCAGCGCGGCCGCCACACGCTGTTCGTCGACTGGCCGCCGTTGCTCGCGAGTTGGGGACCTCACGTGGGCCCGGGCACTGCGGCGGCGGTCGTCCTGGCGGTGGCCTGCACGGCGTACGGCCCCGCCGCGGCGGCCCGCCTGCCCTGGCGGGGGCTGCTCGCGGCGGTCTGGGGCACGGCGACGGCGTGGATCCTCTCGCTCGCCCTGGTCGACGGCTGGGGGCGGGGCGTGGCCGGCCGGCTCACCACGCGCCACGAGTACCTGCGGGTCGTCGACCGCTTCCACGACATCCCGGCCGCGCTGCGCGACTTCGACGGGCACATCCTCCTCGACGCGCCCGACAACTGGCCCGCCCACGTCGCCGGTCATCCCCCGGCCGCCACGCTCACCTTCGTACTGCTCGACCGGATCGGTCTGGACGGCGGGGGCTGGGCCGGCGTCTGGTGCGTCACGGTCGGCGCGACGGCCTGCGTGGCCGTGCTGGTGACGGTGCGGGCCCTGGCCGGCGAGGAACTCGCGCGGCGGGCCGCCCCGTTCCTCGTGGTGGCACCGGCGGCGGTGTGGATGGGCACGTCGGCCGACGCGTACTTCGCGGCCGTCGCCGCCTGGTCCGTGACCCTGCTGGTCCTCGCCGTCACCGCCCGGTCGGCCCGGCGTTCGATCGGACGGGCGGCGGGTTCCGGCCTGCTGTTCGGCCTGACCTGCCATCTCTCCTACGGCCTCACCCTGTTCGCCGTCGTCGGCGCGGCGGTGCTGCTGCTGGGCCGGCGGCGCGTCCGGGAGCGGCCCGCGCCGCTGCTCCTGCCGCTGCTCGCCGGGCTCGCGGTGGTGCCGGCGCTGTTCGCGCTCGCCGGGTTCGACTGGTGGGAGGCGTACCGCCTGCTCGTGACGCGCTACCGCCAGGGCGCGGGCGGGGTCCGCCCCTACGGCTACTGGGTGTGGGCCAACCTCGCCTGCACCGTCCTCGTCGTCGGGCCGGCCTCGACGGCGGGCCTGGGACGGGCCGGTGCGGTGCTGCTGCGGCACCCGCGCGCGGTTCTCACCGCCCCCGGCGCCCCGGACCGTCCCGGCGCCGCGGCCCGGCTGGCGCTCCTGGCGGCTTCGGCGCTCCTGGCGCTGCTGGCCGCCGACCTGTCCGGCATGAGCAAGGCGGAGACGGAACGCATCTGGCTGCCGTTCGCGCTGTGGCTGCTCCCGGCCTGCGCGTTCCTGCCCCGTCCACGCGCCTGGCTGGCCGCCCAGACGGTCCTGGCCCTGCTGCTCAACCACCTGCTGAGGACAGGCTGGTGACGCGGGCCAGGACGCGCCGGCGAAGGCACGGGACGAGCGTGGTCGGTCAGCCGGCGGCGAGCAGTCCGAGCGTGTCGATGACGCGGTTCGAGAAGCCCCACTCGTTGTCGTACCAGGCGACGACCTTGATGTGCCGGCCGTCGACGCGGGTGAGGGCCGAGTCGAAGATCGACGAGGCCGGGTTGCCGACGATGTCGGCCGACACGAGCGCGTCCTCGGAGTACTCCAGGACCCCGGCGAGGGGGCCTTCGGCGGCGGTGCGGTAGGCCGCCAGCACCTCGTCGCGGGTCACGTCGCGGGCCACGGTCGTGTTGAGCTCGACGATCGAGCCCACCGGGACGGGCACGCGGATCGAGTCGCCCGACAGCTTGCCCTCGAGGTTCGGCAGGACCAGGCCGATCGCCTTGGCGGCGCCCGTCGTGGTCGGCACGATGTTGACGCCGGCGGCGCGGGCGCGGCGCGGGTCGCGGTGCGGGCCGTCCTGGAGGTTCTGCTCCTGGGTGTAGGCGTGCACCGTGGTCATGAAGCCGTGCTCGATGCCCGCGAGGTCGTCGAGGACCGCGGCCAGCGGCGCGAGCGCGTTGGTCGTGCAGGAGGCGTTCGAGACGATCGTGTGCAGCTCCGCGTCGTACGCGTCGGTGTTGACGCCGAACGCGAGCGTGACGTCGGCGCCGTCGGAGGGCGCGCTGACGAGCACCTTCTTCGCACCCGCGTCGAGGTGGGCGCGCGCGGCCTTCGCCGACGTGAAGCGGCCGGTCGCCTCCAGCACGATGTCGACTCCCAGTTCGGCCCAGGGCAGCTGGGCCGGCTCGCGCTCGGCGAGCACCTTGATGCGGCGGCCGTCGACGACGAGGGTGTCCCCCTCGGCGCTCACCGGGCGGCCGAGGCGGCCGGACGTCGAGTCGAAGGCGAGCAGCCGGGCGAGGGCGGCGGGCTCGGTGAGGTCGTTGACGGCGACGACCTCGAGGTCGGTGTCGCGTTCCAGCAGCGCACGCAGCACGTTGCGTCCGATACGGCCGAATCCGTTGATGGCGATGCGAGTCATGTGTGGTGTCCCTTCCGTTCGCCTCCCCAGGTTCGCGCGCCGCCCGCGGCCCGGACAGCGGCGAGATCGCCACGGTTCGAAAGGATCGCGCCAGCCGTGAGGGGGCTCGGCCGGGTCGCTACTCGCCTTGGGTGAAGGTGCGCCGGTACTCGCTGGGGGTGGTGCCGAGGATGCGCTGGAAGTGCGTCCGCAGATTGGCGCCGGTGCCGAGGCCGACGTCGGCGGCGATCTGCTCGACGCTCCGCTCGGAGCGTTCGAGCAGTTCCCGGGCCGCGTCGATACGGGCGCGCATCACCCACTGCATGGGCGTGTATCCGGTGTCCTCGACGAATCGCCGCGAGAAGGTGCGGGGCGAGACCGCCGCGTGCCGGGCGAGCACCGTGAGGGTGAGGGCGGCGTCGAGGCGGCGCAGTGCCCATTCGCGGGTGGCCGCGAACCGTTCGCCGAGCGGCTCGGGCACGCTGCGCGGCACGTACTGCGCCTGGCCGCCGCTGCGGTAGGGGGCCGCGACGAGGCGCCGGGCGGTGTGGTTGGACGCGGCCACCCCGAGGTCGCCGCGCAGGATGTGCAGGCACAGGTCGATGCCGGAGGCGGCGCCGGCCGAGGTCAGCACGCTGCCCTCGTCGACGAAGAGGACGTTCTCGTCGACCCGCACCAGCGGGTACCGGGCCGCCAGGGCCCGGGTGTAGTGCCAGTGCGTGGTGGCGCGCCTGCCGTCGAGGAGGCCGGTGGCGGCGAGCGCGAAGGCGCCCGTGGAGATGGCGGCGAGGCGGGCGCCGAGGCCGTGGGCGGCGATCAGCGCGTCCACGACGGCCGGCGGGGGGTCGTCGCGGTCGGGGAAGCGGTAGCCGGGGATGAAGACGATGTCGGCCCGGGTGAGGGCGTCGAGCCCGTCCGCGACGTGGTAGGAGAGGCCGTCGCCGCCGGTCACCAGCCCCGGCGCCGCGCCGCAGACCCGCACCTCGTACGGCATGCTGGCCCGCGTCGTGAACACCTGCGCGGGAATGCCCACGTCCAGCGGTTTCGCCCCTTCGAGAACGAGGACGGCGACACGACGGAGACGGGGGGCCTGCACGGGGCCAGGTTACCGGGCGGGGACCGGCGGCTTCGCCGTCCGCCCACCGACAGCCCGTTCGCCCTCCCGGGCAGGGGGTACGCCCGGCTGCCCGGCCGTCGCCGCCTCAGAGACTCGTCAGGACCTGGGGCGACAGGATCTTGATCATGGTGTTGGTCCAGCGCATCTGCCGGAGGGTCTGCGGGTGGCAGGCGGCGGCCAGGGCGAGGAGGTCGTCGTCGCGGGTGGCCTGTGCGGCCTGGGCGAGCATCTCCCAGTCGAGGGAGTTCCCGGTGGCGTCCAGGTGCAGCTGCCGCAGGTCGTGCAGGAGCAGCAGACCGGGCTCGGGGCGGTGGCCCACCGCTTCGGCGGCCTTCTCCCGGAGCGTCGACAGGACGCCCGGCGCGGATGTCCCGGCGGAGTCGCCGAGGTCGAGGCCGTGGGCCCGGCCCGCGTCGGCCAGACGCCGGACGTGTTCGCGGGACCAGACGGCGAGGTCGGTGGCGACGTGGTGGATCTCGTGGTCGGTGCGGTGCCGTTCGGCGACCGTCGTCAGCTGCCCGGCAAGGTGCTTCTCGCCGTGGTGCAGGGCGCGCAGGGTGAGACCGATGCCGTTCATCCGGCGTCCTCCTCACGGCCGCGGCCGCCCGCTTCGGTGGCGAGGGCGGACGTCCCGCCCGCGGTGGCCGGCACGGAGCCGGCGCGTGCGGGGGCGGACGCGGTGGTGGTCGGTGCGGGGGCGGGCCCGCCGTCGCCGCGTGCCACGAGCCGGAGTCCGGCGGCCGCGGTCTTGAACAGCGGCTGCTTGGAGGCGGGGTCCCAGTCGGTGACGGTCGTCTCGTTCGCGGCGCGCGGGGGTGTGTCGCCGTCCGGGCCGTGTCCGCCCTCGGTGTCCCAGTAACCGTAGTGGAAGGGGACGAACAGCAGGCCGGGCCGGATGTCGGTCACCCGGAGCCGGCCCCGCAGGGCGCCGCGCGGGGTGCCGACCTCCACCAGGTCGCCCTCGGCGAGCCCGAGCAGAGCCGCGTCGGACTCGGACGCCTCCACCCACACGTCGGGGGCGGCCGCGTCGAGCTGGGGGGCGCGTGCCGTCTTGGTCCGGGTGTGGAAGTGGTAGAGGGTGCGGCCCGTGGCCAGCTGGAACGGGTACCTGTCGTCGGGGATCTCGTGGGGCGGCAGGTAGCCGGCCGCCTTGATGACGGCCTTCCCGTCCGGGTTGAGGGAGCGGTACTCGACCGCGTCGGCGCTCGCGCCGGTGACCAGGTCCTTGCCGTAGCTCTCGCAGACGTCGGGGTGGGCCCAGTCGATCCCGTCGGTGTAGAGGCGTTCGGTGCCGTCCGGGGCCTGTTCGTTGCAGGGCCACTGGATGCCGCTGCCGCCGCGCAGCCTGTCGTAGGTGATGCCGGTGTAGTCGCACGGCCGGCCGGCGCTGCACCGCTTCCACGCCTCGAACGCGGACTCCGGGTCGTGCCAGGTGATGAGCGGTGCGCCGTCCTTGTCCCGGAAGTCCATGCGGGCGGCGTAGGCGAGGAAGATGTCCAGGTCGGGCCTGGCCAGGCCGGGCGGTTCGACGGCCTTGTCGGACAGGTGGACCGTGCGGTCGGCGTTGGTGAGGGTGCCGGTCTTCTCGCCCCAGGTCGCCGCGGGCAGGACGACGTCGGCCAGCTGCGCGGTCTCGGTCGGGAACAGGTCCTGTACGACCACGAAGAGGCGTTCCTGCTCCAGGATCGAGCGGATCCGGGCCAGTTCGGGCAGTGACACCGCCGGGTTGGTGCCGCTGATCCACAGCATGCGGATCGAGCCCTGTTCGGCGTAGCGGAACATCTGCATCGCGTGGGTGGGCGGGGCGTAGTGCGGGATGGTGCTCGGTTCGACGTTCCACACGCGCGCGAGGTCGGCGACGTGGCTGTCGTTCTGCCAGTTGCGGAATCCGGGCAGGTCCCCGTTCGCGCCGCATTCGCGGGTGTTCTGGGCAGTGGGCTGCCCGTTCATCTGCAGGACGCCGGCGCCGGGCCTGCCGAGCATGCCGCGGACGAGGTGCAGGTTGTTGACCTGGACGGCCGCGGCGGTCGCCTGGTGGGACTGGTAGACGCCCTGGAGCACCGTGGACAGCAGCCGGTCGGCCGTTCCGAGGAGCTCCGCGGCCTCCTCGATCCGCGCGGCCGGCACGTCGCAGATCCGGGCCGCCCACGCGGGGCTGCACTCCTCCACCCGGGCGGCCAGTTCCTCGAATCCGACCGTGTGCGCGGCGAGGAAGCCGTGGTCGACGCGGTCCGTGCGGATGATCTCGTGCAGGAGCGCGTCGAGCAGGGCGACGTTCGTGCCGACGCGCGGTGCCAGGTGTACGGCCGCCCTGCGGGCCACCTGGGTGGGGCGCGGGTCGACGCACACCAGGCGGGGCGGGGCGGTGCCCTCCAGCCGGTCGAGGATCCGCATCCACTGCACGGGCTGGGTCTCGGCGATGTTGTGTCCGAACAGCGCGATGACGTCGGCGTGGTCGATGTCGTCGTAGCTGCCCGGCTGTCCGTCGCAGCCGAAGGACTCCTTCAGCGCCTCGGCCGCAGTCGCCGTGCACAGGCGGGTGTTGCCGTCCAGGTGGTTGGTGCCGATCCCCGCCCTGGCCAGCACCGCGAGCGTGTAGTACTCCTCCAGGAACAGCTGCCCGGTGGTGTAGAAGCCGATCGACCCCGGGCCGCGTTCGTCCAGCAGTTCCCGCGAGCGGGTGACGATCCGGTCCAGCGCGGTGTCCCAGTCGCACTCGACGAGGCGCCCGTCGCGGCGGATCAGCGGGGTGGTCAGCCGGTCCGGGGAGGCGTTGGCCTGCCAGCCGAAGAGGTCCTTCGGCCCCAGCCGTCCGTGGTTGACCCGGTCGTCGGCCCTGCCGCGCACGCCGACCATGCGGCCGTCCAGCACGGCGATGTCCATGGCGTCGCCGTCGGAGTGCAGGATCGACGCCGCCCGCACCCACCGCTGGACCCGCGCCGGATCGACGCCCGCCGCCAGGTGGGTGTCGACGCGCACGGGCCACGGCTCGTGCGGCCCGTAGGGGGTACGGCCGCCCCACGGCCGTGCGATCCGGTCCACTGAAACGTCCATGTCTGCCTCCCGGCGGTCCCTGCGCCGTCGACCGGTGCGGGCACGCCGTCCGGGCGGCCCCGGCGGCAGCCGGCGCGGTACCGGCGATTCCCGCGACACCGCGTGCCGCACTCGCCCGCCCGTCCCCGGTACCCCCGGCGGGCCGCACCGTAACGGAGCCCGGCGTGTCTCCCCCCGGGCACCCGGGTGCGGTCACGCCGATTGGCGGGAAGGCCGCCGGGGCACCCGGACGGCACGCCGGCGATCCCGGCCAGGACCGGTCCGTGGCGCTCCGGCGCACACGCCCGGACGACGACACGACCCAGGAGTGCCTCTCATGAACGACCACACCCCCAGCCAGGCCGAGGGCGAGCCCGAGGAGCCCGACACCGAGAACAGGACCGACACGCCTTCTCCCGACCACCCGACGCCGTCCCAGGCCGAGGGCGAGAGGGACGAGGAGTCCGACACCGGGACGGGAGCAGGGGCCGGCGGCGGAACGGGGAGCTGATCCGGCGCCGTACCGACGGGTCCGGCGCGGCGTCGCGCACCGGTGCACAGAACCACCTTTGCATGATCATGCGAGATGCTGCATACTCTTCCTATGTCCAAGGTCCTCACCTCCCTTCCCGCCGGCGAGCGCGTCGGCATCGCCTTCTCGGGCGGCCTCGACACGTCCGTCGCGGTCGCGTGGATGCGCGACAAGGGCGCCGTCCCCTGCACCTACACCGCCGACATCGGCCAGTACGACGAGCCCGACATCGCGTCGGTGCCCGGCCGTGCCAAGACGTACGGCGCCGAGGTCGCGCGTCTCGTCGACTGCCGTGCGGCGCTGGTCGAGGAGGGCCTGGCCGCACTCACCTGCGGGGCGTTCCACATCCGCTCCGGCGGGCGCGCCTACTTCAACACGACGCCCCTCGGCCGCGCGGTCACGGGCACCCTGCTGGTCCGGGCGATGCTCGAGGACGACGTCCAGATCTGGGGCGACGGCTCGACGTTCAAGGGCAACGACATCGAGCGGTTCTACCGGTACGGGCTGCTCGCCAACCCGCACCTGCGGATCTACAAGCCCTGGCTGGACGCGGACTTCGTGACCGAACTGGGCGGCCGCAAGGAGATGTCGGAGTGGCTGGTCGCCCACGACCTGCCCTACCGCGACAGCACGGAGAAGGCGTACTCCACCGACGCCAACATCTGGGGCGCCACCCACGAGGCCAAGACCCTGGAGCACCTCGACACGGGCGTGGAGACCGTGGAGCCGATCATGGGCGTGCGGTTCTGGGACCCGTCGGTCGAGATCCCCACCGAGGATGTGACCATCGGCTTCGACCAGGGCCGCCCGGTGACGATCAACGGCAAGGAGTTCGCCTCCGCCGTGGACCTGGTGATCGAGGCGAACGCCATCGGCGGCCGGCACGGCCTCGGCATGTCGGACCAGATCGAGAACCGGATCATCGAGGCCAAGAGCCGCGGCATCTACGAGGCGCCCGGCATGGCCCTGCTGCACGCGGCGTACGAGCGCCTCGTGAACGCCATCCACAACGAGGACACCCTCGCCCAGTACCACTCCGAGGGCCGCCGACTGGGCCGCCTGATGTACGAGGGCCGCTGGCTGGACCCGCAGGCGCTGATGATCAGGGAGTCGCTGCAGCGGTGGGTCGGCTCGGCGGTCACCGGCCAGGTCACCCTGCGGCTGCGCCGCGGTGAGGACTACTCCATCCTCGACACCACGGGCCCGGCGTTCAGCTACCACCCGGACAAGCTGTCGATGGAGCGCACCGAGGACTCCGCGTTCGGTCCGGTGGACCGGATCGGCCAGCTCACCATGCGCAACCTGGACATCGCCGACTCGCGCGCCAAGCTGGAGCAGTACGTCGGGCTCGGTCTGATCGGCACCGGCAGCCCGGCCATCGGTGCCGCGCAGGCGGCGGCGACCGGCCTCATCGGCACCATGCCGGAGATGCCGCGGGGCGGCGCCGAGGCCATCGCCTCGCGCGGCGAGGTCACCGGGGACGACGAGCTGCTGGACCGCGCCGCCATGGAGTTCGGCACGGACTGACCTCCCGGCACGCGAAGGGCGGTCCGGCACCCACGGGTGCCGGACCGCCCTTCGCGTGCGCCGCGTGTCGCCGCAGCGCCGGCGGGCACGGGACCGTTGGGAACGGGCCGGTCGCGTCGCCGGACGCTCAGTGGACGGAGAAGCCGCCGTCCACGAAGACCGACCGACCGGTGACGTAGCCGGAGGAGCGGCCGGCCAGGAAGACCGCGGCCCCGGCGAAGTCCTCGGCCAGCCCGTTGCGGCCGACCATCGTGCGCGCGGCCAGCGCCTCCACCTTCTCCGGGTCGGAGGACAGCCGCGCGTTCAGCGGCGTCATGACGAACCCGGGCACCAGCGTGTTGCAGGTGACGCCGTACGGCGACCACGCCTCGGCCTGGGAGCGGGCCAGCGACTCCAGCGCGCCCTTGGAGACGCCGTAGGCGCCGCTGTCGGCGAACGCCCGGTGTGCCTGCTGGGAGGTGACGTGGATGATCCGCCCGTAGCCCCGCTCGGCCATGCCGGGTCCGAACCGCCGGCCCAGCAGGTGGGGCGCCTCCAGGTTCACCGCCATCGTGGTGTCCCACACCTCGTCGTCCAGCTCGCCCAGGGGCGGTCGCAGGTTGACGCCGGCGCTGTTGACGAGGATGTCGGGCTCGCCGAACACCGCGACCGCCCGCTCCGCCGCCGTACGCACCCCGTCGCGGGTGCTCAGATCGCCGGCCACCCATCCCGCGCGGCAGCCGTCCGCCGTCAACTCGTCTACGGTGGAGGCGAGTTCCCGCTCCTTGCGGGCCACGACGACCACGCTCGCCCCCGCTCGAGCGAGCGCCCCGGCGATGCCCCTGCCGATGCCGGAGCTGCCGCCCGTGACCAGGGCGGTCAGGCCGTCCAGCGAGAACAGGTCGCAGAGGTAGTCGCGCGAGGTCATGACCGCACCCTAGACGCCCGGTTCACGGCGACGGGCCCCAGGGCGAGGGACGCGGCGGACGCCGGGTGCCTCCCGGTACGGGCGCGGACCGGGAGGCGGTGGCGCGTCAGACGGCGGCCGCGTCGGCGGGGTGCTCCAGGAAGCTGAGGTAGGGCAGGTCCGTCAAGGTCTCGCCGGTGCAGAACCGGACGATGAGGTCGGCGTGGGCGACGTCCTGCTCCAGGGTGAACATGTGGTCGGCGTCGCGGAACGTCGCGAACGGGGCACGCAGTTCGCGGGCCAGCCGCCGCCCCTGGGCCGGGGTGGTGAGGTGGTCCTGCTCGCCCGTGTAGACCACCGCGGGCACGTCGAGGGCGATCGGCTCGTACCACTCGTGCAGCAGCATGCGGGCGTTGTGGTCGCAGGCCTTGGCGAGGTCCTGGCCGCTCTGGGTACGGAACTGGTGGCCGAGCATCCGCCAGACGGCCGAGTGCCGCGGGATGCGGCGGTCGGGCGGCTTCACGAACGTCGCCATCAGGCTGTCGGCGAGTTCGTCGCGCCGGCCCTCCGCGACCATCGCCCGCCACCGCGGGATCATGCCGAGATACGGCTGCGGCAGCCGTCCGGTCATCGCGCCGAGCAGCAGCCGGGACACCTGCCGGGGGTACCGCTGGGCACAGCGCAGAGCGATCGCGCCGCCGTAGCAGGTGCCGAGCAGGTTCGCGTCGCGGAGGTCGAGTTCGACGAGCAGGTGGCGCAGGGCGGCGGCGAGGAAGTCGTAGCCGTGGGCGGCCGGGAGCGGGTCGGCCGCGCCGAAACCGGGGAGTTCGACGGTCACCAGTGAGACGTGCCCGAGCAGCAGCTTCTCGTAGTTGGCCCAGGAACCGCGGTCCTGCATCATGCCGCCGATCACGACGAGCGGCCCGGTGACCGGGTCGGGCGCCTCGGCCACCCGGCAGAGGTAGGTGAACCCCTCGAACTGCAAGCGGTGTTCACGCCTGCGCCCGGTCATCGGCGGCTCCGTCCGGCCTTCGGGCCGCGGTCGTGACGAGCACGGGACCACGAGCTCGCACGGTCGCTCGGCGTCGGCGGGACAGCTGTGGTGAGGGCATGTTCCATGGGAGGTTCAACGCCCGCCCGGCCCTGTTTGTCACGCTCGCCGGTGGGGCGACTTCTCCCAGGGGCCCGGGCGGACGGGTGCGGCACCGCCTGCGGACGGTTCGCCGACGGACCGGCCGGCGACCACGGGCGTGAGGGAGGCTCGTGCGACCGCCGAGCCGTTCCACGAGCCCTCTCCGGCGAAACGGGTGATCCTGACCGTCCACCTCACCACGCAAGGACGGCCGGGTGTTCGCGGGCTGAACCGCCGTCCTCGCTCAGGCGCTCCGGGCCAGCGCGCCCGTGCGGCCGCCGAGCAGGGCCGAGAAGCGGTCGGTGACCTCGGCCAGAGCCCCGTCGGCCTCCGGGGCGACGGTCAGCACGCCGTCCTCAGCGACGGTCAGGTCCCGGTCGAGGGTGAACCAGCCCGGCACGATGTGCGCGGCTCCCATGGAGCTGAAGACCGGGCGCAGCGCGTAGTCCAGGGCCAGGACGTGGGCCGTGCTGCCGCCGGTGGCCAGCGGCAGCACGGTCTTGCCGCTCAGGGCGTACTGCGGAAGGAGGTCGAGCAGCGCCTTCAGCAGCCCCGAGTAGGCGGCCTTGTAGACGGGGGTGGCGATCACCACGCCGTCCGCCCGCTCGAACAGGGCGGCCGTCTCGACGATCGCCGGGTGCCCGAAGCCGGCGCCGAGCAGCGCCTGGGCGGGCAGCGTGCGCGCGTGCAGCGAGGTCACGTCGTGCCCCTGCCCGCGAAGCCGGTCGTCCAGGTGACGGACCAGGCGTGCGGTGCGGGAGGTCGCTGAGGGACTGCCGGAGACGGACAGGATGGTGGCCATGTCGGCGGCGCGGTCAGCCGGCGAGCGGGCAGGCCCTGAGCAGGGTGGCCGGGTCGGCGTCCGCGGGACGGGCGACGGTGCGGCTCGCGGGCGGGCGGTGGCCGGTGGCGAGCCAGGTCTCCAGTGCGGTGAAGGCCGAGCGGTGGCAGGGCAGCAGGGGGCGCAGCCGGTCGGGGAAGGCGTCGACCAGGGCGTCGGTGTGCGTGCCGTCCTCGACGCGGTAGTAGCGCAACAGGCCGCCGCGGCCCGCTTCCCGGACCATCCGGGCGTACACGTCGGAGTCCCGGGCGATGGGCAGCAGGACGTCCAGGGTGCCGTGGACCGTGATCAGCGGCTTGCCGATGCGGCCGGTCAGCGCGACGCGGTCCACCGCCGCGCGCACGTCGGCGGGGCGGGCCGGATAGTCGTAGTCGGCGTCGCAGCCCGGAACCGAACCCGGGGCGCAGTACGGCGTGCCGGCCTCCACGGGGCCGTCGAAGGCGGGGTCGAACTCCTCCCGGTAGACGCGCTGGGTCAGGTCCCAGTAGACCTGGTGGTGGAACGGCCACAGGAACTCCGAGCCGGCCGGGAAACCGGCCCGGTGCAGTTCCGCCCGCGCCTGTTCGGCGTCGGGGCCGCCGGCGGCGTAGGCGGGGTAGTGGCGCAGGGCCGACGGCAGGAACGTGAACAGGTTGGGGCCCTCCGCACGCCAGAGCGTGCCCTCCCAGTCCACTCCCCCGTCGTACAGCTCCGGGTGGTTCTCCAGCTGCCAGCGGACCAGATAGCCGCCGTTGGACATGCCGGTGGCGAGGGTGCGGGTGGGCGGCCGGTGGTAGCGCCGGGTCACCACCGTGCGGGCGGCGCGGGTGAGTTGGGTGAGGCGGGCGTTCCATTCGGCGACGGCGTCGCCGGGGCGGGCGCCGTCGCGGTGGAAGGCGGGCCCGGTGTTGCCCTTGTCGGTGGCGGCGTAGGCGTAGCCACGGGCGAGCACCCAGTCGGCGACGGCCCGGTCGTTGGCGTACTGCTCGCGGTTGCCGGGGGTGCCGGCCACGACGAGGCCGCCGTTCCACCGGTCGGGCAGCCGGATGACGAACTGGGCGTCGTGGTGCCAGCCGTGGTTGGTGTTGGTGGTCGAGGTGTCGGGGAAGTAGCCGTCGATCTGGATCCCGGGCACCCCGCTGGGGACGGGCAGGTCCTTCGGGGTCAGTCCGGCCCAGTCGGCCGGGTCGGTGTGCCCCGAGGCGACGGTTCCGGCCGTGGTCAGCTCGGCCAGACAGTCCGCCCGCTGGTGGGCGGCGCCCGGCACCCGCAGACGGGACAGGCCCGCACAGTGACCGCCGGCGGCGCCGGGGGCCGGACCGGCGTCCGCGGGTGAGGGCAGCAGGGCCGCGGCCGCGGCCAGGGCGACGGCGCCGAGGACGGTACGCCGTCTCGTCGGCGGGGCGGCGGTGGGGAGTGGAGCCATGAACGACCTCCAGCGGGAGCGGACTTGACGGCTGGAGGCTAGGCGGCGGCGGAGGACGCCGGACATGTGTGCGCCCACCATGCCTGCCCCGTGCTTCGAGTGGGCTGACGCCATGCACGACCACGGCGTGCACCACCACGCCCGTCCCGGCCACACCCGTCCCGGCCGGCGCACTGCGCGACCGGCGCCGTCGCGGCTGCCGGCGCCGTCGCGGCTGCCGGCAGCCGCGGCCCGGCCCCGGATCAGGGGCAGGTGGCGTCGGCGACGGTGAAGTGGCCGACGGGCGACTCCCTCAGGGTGTGGGTGACGAAGGTGTTGTACAGGCCCATGTCCTGACCGGAGCCCTTGGCGTAGGTGTGGCCGCCGCCGGTCGTGGCACGACCCGCCTGGACGTGGGCGTGGTTGCTCGCCGTCCAGCAGGCGGCGGTGGCGCCCGTGGTCCGCGCGGTGACCGTGGCGGACAGGGCTCCCGTGCCGCCGTCGGCGTCGCGGGCGGCGACGGCGTAGGTGTGGGTCGAGCCGGGCGACAGGCCGGTGTCGGTGTACGACGTCGAGGTGGTCGTGGCGACCGGCGCGCCGTCGCGGTGGAGGACGTAACCGGCGGCGCCGTCGACCGGGTTCCAGCTCAGGGTGACGCCGGTGTCGGTGACGCCGGTCGCGGCCAGGGCGGTCGGGGCGGGCAGCGGACCGGGCGGTGGGGCGGATCCCGCCAGCCCGAAGAAGCCGGCGATCCAGTAGCTGGAGCAGATCGAGTCCAGGAAGTAGGGGGCGCCGGTGCTGCCGCACTGCTCGGCGCCGCTGCCGGGGTCGACCGGCGTGCCGTGCCCGATGCCGGGCACCCGGTTCACCTCGACGGCCACCGAACCGTCCGCCGCCGCGTACTCCTCGTGCCGCGTCCCGTCGGGTCCGATCAGCGAGGTGCGGCTCGGCACCTGGGACAGTCCGTGCAACGCGGTCCACTGGTCGCGCAGTTCGTCGGCGTTGCGCGGCGCGACGGTGGTGTCCCGGTCGCCGTGCCAGACGGCCAGGCGCGGCCACGGGCCGGTCCACGAGGGGTGGGCGGCGCGGACCCGCTGCGCCCACTGGGCCGGGGTCAGGTCGACACCGGGGTTCATGCAGGTGTAGGGGCCGGTGTCCTCGGTGCAGTCGTACGGCAGCCCGGCGACGACCGCGCCGGAGCGGAAGACGTCCGGGTAGGTGGCGAGCATCACCGACGTCATGGCGCCGCCGGCCGACAGACCGGTGACGTGGATCCGGCGGGGGTCCGCGCCGTAGGCGGAGACCGCGTGCGCGGCCATCTGCCTGATCGAGGCCGCTTCGCCCCGGCCCCTGCGGTTGTCGGTGGTCCGGAACCAGTTGAAGCACTTGTTCGGGTTGTTCGAGGACGTGGTCTCGGCGAGGACGACCAGGAACCCGTACCGGTCGGCGAGCCGGGGCAGCCCCGAGTTGTCGGCGTAGCCCTGGGCGTTCTGGGTGCAGCCGTGCAGCGCGACCACCACGGCGGGGTTCGCGGTGAGGGACGCGGGCCGGTAGACGTACATGGTCAGCCGGCCGGGGTCGGCGCCGAAGTCGGTGACCTTGCTCAGGCCGACGGCGGCGTGGACGGTCGGCGCGGGGCCGGCCAGGGCGGCGACGAGCGCCAGGGCCATGGCGGCCAGGAGGCGGGACAGCGGTGCGACGGCTCTGCGCGGTGACGGTTGCTGCATGGCGGCTCCCTCGGTGACCTGGGGGGACACCGGTCCGCTGAGCGGTCCGGTGTCCGGCACCGTAGGGGTCGTACAACGGGCAACGGTATGGCCGCGGGCACCACAGCCCGCCGGGCACCGGGCGCATCCGGACGGATTGCGCCGCCCGACGACGGCTGCTACACCCTGTCGACCGGGCGGCCCGGTGGCGCCCGGCGGGGCCCCGGCATGCGCCCGCGCGGGCCCGTACTCCCCGACACGTGGGGGCTGGATTCGGCAGCGGTCGCCGGAACGTGCAGGATGGGGGCATGACGACCAAGGTCTATTTCGACATCACCATCAATGACGAGCCCGCCGGGCGCATCACCTTCAACCTGTTCGACGACGTCGTGCCGAAGACCGCGGAGAACTTCCGCGCGCTGGCCACCGGCGAGAAGGGCTTCGGCTACGCCGGCTCCTCCTTCCACCGTGTGATCCCCTCCTTCATGCTCCAGGGCGGCGACTTCACGCGCGGCAACGGCACGGGCGGCAAGAGCATCTACGGCGAGAAGTTCGCCGACGAGAACTTCACCCTCAAGCACGACCGGCCCGGCCTGCTGTCCATGGCCAACGCCGGTCCGCACACCAACGGCTCGCAGTTCTTCATCACCACGGTGGTGACCGGCTGGCTGGACGGCAAGCACGTGGTGTTCGGCGAGGTCGCCGACGACGCGAGCATGGAACTCGTGCGCAAGATCGAGAGCCTCGGCTCGCAGAGCGGCAGCACCTCCGCGAAGATCACCATCGCGGCCTCCGGCCAGCTCTGATCCGGTGCCCCCTGGGCCGTCCCACGGCCGGCCGGCCCAGGGGGCCCGTCACGTCCCCCGGACACCCGCGCGCGGGCACTCGCGCTGCGCGCCGGGGCGGGCCTGCCGGCGGACGTCCGGATCATGTGCTGGC
>NZ_JBFBCB010000069.1:0-30366 GCF_040682975.1 Streptomyces sp. NPDC051051 | reverse complement strand
GTCGCCCCGATACTGGTTGTATCGGGGCGACCCCGACAACGCGGCGAGCGTGCGTGCCAGACGCCGCCGGGCAGACGGGACTTTCGAAACACGCCCTAGCGGCCCGACTCGACCCGCTTCTTGAGGCCCGCCAGCGCCCGGTCGATGATGACCTTCTCCGCCTTGCGCTTGATCATGCCCAGCATGGGGATCTTGACGTCGACCGTCAGCTGGTAGGTGACCTCGGTCGCCCCCGCCCCGGTGGCCCGGAGGAGGTACGAGCCGTCCAGGGAGCGCAGCATCTGGGACTTGACCAGCGTCCAGGAGACCTCGTGCTCGCCGGTCCAGGTGTAGGCCAGCGTCTGGTCGTCCTTGATCGCGCCCGCGTCCATGACCAGCCGGACCCGCTCGGCGCGTCCCGCCGCGTCGGTCGCCAGGACCTCCGCCTCCTTGACCTCGCCGGTCCAGTCCGGGTAGCGGGCGAAGTCGGCGATGACCGCCATGACGTCGGCCGGTGCCGCCTCGATCGTGATGCTCGAGCTGGTGTATTCCGCCATCGCGGTGGCTCCTCCAGATGCGGGCCGGTAGGGAGGGATCCCCCGTGCGCGAGCGTGCGCACGTGTGTGCAGCGTGAAGGCTACCGCGCGCCCGACCAGCCGCCTTCATCCCGTGGGGCACGGCGGCCCGTGCCGCGCCGCGTACCGGCGTTCACCACTGCAGCACCCACGGCTTCCCGGTCCCCGCGAAGTGCCCGACGTTGACGCACTCGGTCGCCCCGATCCGCATCCGCCGGACCAGCGGCTGGTGGACGTGGCCGAAGAGGGAGTAGCGGGGCCGGGTGCGGCGGATGGCGTCCAGCAGGGCGCGGCTGCCGCGTTCGAAGCGGCGCGCGACGGTGTCGTAGACGAGTTCCGGCACCTCGGGCGGGATGTGCGTGCACAGGACGTCGACCTCGCCGACGGCCTCGATCTTCGCGGCGTACTCCTCGTCGCTGATCTCGTAGGGGGTGCGCATCGGGGTGCGCAGGCCGCCGCCCACGAAGCCGAAGGTCCAGCCGCCGATCTCGACGCGCTCGCCGTCGAGCACGGTGGTGCCGGGACCGGCGTACTCCGGCCACAGTGCCGGCATGTCGACATTGCCGTAGGTGGCGTACGTCGGCGTCGGGAAGGCGGCGAACATCTCGGCGTACTGCCCCCGCACCGCCCGCTCGATCACCGCGGCCCGGTCCTCGCCGACCCCGCCCCACAGCCGGGCGCCCAGCTCACGGGCCTCGGCGAAGCGGCGGGCCGTGCGCAGCTCGACGATGCGGTGGGCGTTCTCCACGCCGAACAGGTCGGGGAAGATGCCGCGGGAGTGGTCGGCGTAGTCGAGGAAGAGGACGAGGTCGCCCAGGCAGATCAGCGCGTCCGCGCCCTCGCCGGCCAGGGAAAGATCGCGCGCGTTGCCGTGCACGTCGCTGACCACGTGGATACGTGTACCGGGGTTCCCGGACGGTGTGGAGGCCATGTCGATCAAGGGTAGGCCTGTGCGGCATACGTGAACAGTGCCGGTGAAACCTGCCGTTACTGGCCGGTCGGTTTTCGGGTGGACTACCGTACGGACTGCAACATCCATCTGTGTGACGCAGCGAACATCTCGCCGGGACCCCCTGTCGAAGAAGCCATACCGGCGGGTAACGTCCGGGCAGTCCAGTCGTGCTCAGCATTTCAACCACCGATGCGCGAGCACTTGCCCGAGCCTTGGACCGCACCGTCGCATCGCACAACGTCGTGGCGCCGGCGCCCTATGAGGAGCAGCAGTCTTGCGCGAGTTCAGCCTTCCGGCTTTGTACGAGGTCCCCACGGACGGCAATCTGACCGACATCGTCCGGAGAAACGCCGCGCAGCATCCCGACGTCGCCGTCATCGCCCGCAAGGTCGACGGCGTCTGGCAGGACGTCACGGCCACGGCCTTCCTGGCCGAGGTGCACGCGGCGGCCAAGGGCCTCATCGCCTCCGGCGTCCAGCCGGGCGACCGCGTCGGCCTGATGTCCCGCACCCGTTACGAGTGGACACTGCTCGACTTCGCGATCTGGTGCGCGGGCGCCGTCACCGTGCCGGTGTACGAGACCAGCTCGCCCGAGCAGGTGCAGTGGATCCTCTCCGACTCGGGCGCGACGGCCTGCGTCGTCGAGCTGGACACCCACAGCGCCGCCGTCGAGTCGGTGCGCGAGACCCTGCCGGCGCTGAAGCACGTCTGGCAGATCGAGGCGGGCGGCGTCGAGGAGCTGCGGCGGCTGGGCACCGACGTCTCCGACGAGGCCGTGGAGGAGCGCAGCTCGCTCGCCAAGGCCGACGACCCGGCCACCATCGTCTACACCTCCGGCACGACCGGCCGGCCCAAGGGCTGCGTGCTCACCCACCGCAGCTTCTTCGCCGAGTGCGGCAACGTGGTGGAGCGGCTGCGCCCGCTGTTCCGCACCGGCGAGTGCAGCGTCCTGCTGTTCCTCCCGCTCGCGCACGTCTTCGGCCGCCTGGTGCAGATCGCCCCGATGATGGCGCCGATCAAGCTGGGCACGGTCCCGGACATCAAGAACCTCACCGACGAACTGGCGTCCTTCCGGCCGACGCTGATCCTCGGCGTGCCGCGGGTGTTCGAGAAGGTCTACAACGCGGCGCGGGCCAAGGCGCAGGCGGACGGCAAGGGCGCGATCTTCGACAGGGCGGCGGACGCCGCGATCGCGTACAGCAAGGCGTTGGACACCCCGTCGGGCCCGTCGATCGGCGTGCGGATCAAGCACAAGGTCTTCGACAAGCTCGTCTACGGCAAGCTGCGCGCGGTGCTCGGCGGCCGGGGCGAGTACGCCATCTCCGGCGGCGCCCCGCTGGGCGAGCGCCTCGGCCACTTCTTCCGCGGCATCGGCTTCACCGTCCTGGAGGGCTACGGCCTGACGGAGTCCTGTGCGGCGACCGCGTTCAACCCGTGGGACCGGCAGAAGATCGGCACGGTCGGCCAGCCACTGCCGGGTTCGGTCGTGCGCATCGCGGACGACGGCGAGGTGCTGCTGCACGGCGAGCACCTGTTCAAGGAGTACTGGAACAACCCCGGCGCGACCGCGGAGGCGCTGGCCGACGGCTGGTTCCACACCGGCGACATCGGCACCCTGGACGAGGACGGCTACCTCAGGATCACCGGTCGCAAGAAGGAGATCATCGTCACCGCGGGCGGCAAGAACGTCGCCCCGGCCGTGATCGAGGACCGCATCCGGGCGCACGCGCTGGTCGCGGAGTGCATGGTGGTGGGTGACGGGCGGCCGTTCGTGGGCGCGCTGGTCACCATCGACGAGGAGTTCCTGGGCCGGTGGGCCGCCGACCACGGCAAGCCGGCGGGCTCCACCGCGGCGTCGCTGCGCGAGGACGCCGACCTGCTGTCGGAGATCCAGTCGGCGGTCGACGACGGCAACGCCGCGGTCTCGAAGGCGGAATCGGTGCGGAAGTTCCGCATTCTCTCCTCCCAGTTCACGGAGGACTCGGGCCACCTCACCCCGTCACTGAAACTCAAGCGCAACGTGGTGGCGAAGGACTACGCGGCGGAGATCGAGGCGATCTACGCGAAGCAGTGACCCGGTCCGTCCCGTGGCGCGGTGTCCTCGACGAGGGCCCGCGCCACGGTGCGTTCGGCGGGCGCGGCGACGGCGACGGCGACGGCGACGGCGACGAACGAGTTCACCCCGATCGGTCCGGGCACGAGCGAGCCGTCGGCCGCGCACAGCCGCCGCGCCCAGGACGTGACGTCCCGTCAGGTGACGGTGCGTCAGACAGGGTGTCGTGCGGGCACCCTGGGTGGACCGTCCGGTCCGCCCGGTGGCTGCGCACGCGACGGAGGGCGCCGACGGACCCGCGGGCGGCCGTGACGGGGCGGCGGGGGGCCTCTAGAGCAGTTCCTTCAGCCTCTCCGCCAGCAGGTCCCAGCGCCACTTCTCCTCGACCCACCGGCGGCCCCGTTCGCCCATGCGGCGGCGCAGTTCGGGATCGGCCAGCAGGGCCGCGACGCGGTCGGCCGTGTCCTCGGGCGAGGCGCCCCGTACGACCCAGCCGGTCTCGCCGTCCAGTACGGCGTCGGGGGCGCCGCCGGAGTCGCCGGCGACGACGGGCAGGCCGGTCGCGGAGGCCTCCAGGTAGACGATGCCGAGGCCCTCGACGTCGAGTCCGCCCCGGCGGGTGCGGCACGGCATGGCGAAGACGTCGCCGGCGCCGTAGTGGGCGGGCAGGTCCGACCAGGGAACGGAGCCGGTGAAACGCACGGAGGCGGCGACCCCGGTCTCGTGGGCCAGACGGCGCAGGTCCTTCTCGTAGGGGCCGCCGCCGACGACGAGCAGCACGGCCTCCGGCTCGGCGGCGAGGACCCGCGGCATGGCCCGGATCAGCGTGTCCTGGCCCTTGCGCGGCACGAGCCGCGAGACGCACACCACCACCGGGCGGTCGGTGAGCCCGAGGCGGGCCCGCACCAGGTCGCCGCCGGAGCCGGGGTGGAAGGTCTTCTCGTCGACGCCCGGCGGCAGTTGCACCATCCGCGCGGCGGCCTCGGGGCTCAGCGCGGTGGCGATCCGCGAGCGCGTGTACTCGCCGAGGTAGGTGATCGTGTCGGTGGCCTCACCGATGCGCCCCAGCAGCTGCCGGGCGGCGGGCAGCTGGGCCCAGCCGGCCTCGTGGCCGTGCGTGGTGGCCACCAGCCGCCGGGCGCCGGCCTTCCTGAGCGCGGGGGCCATCAGTCCGAGCGGCGCGGCGGCCCCGAACCACACGGACGTGCAGCCGTGCTCGCGCAGCAGCCCGACGGCCCGCCGCGTCGCGCCGGGCGTCGGCAGCAGCATGGTCGTGGAGTCCCGTACGACGGTGAAGGGCTGCTCGGCGTCGAAGGCCGCCGTCGCCTCGGCGCCCTCGCGGCCCCGCTTCCAGGTGGACGCGTAGACGACGACGCGCTCGGGGTCGAGGCGCAGCGCCATGTTGTGCAGGAACGCCTGGATGCCGCCCGGGCGGGGCGGGAAGTCGTTGGTCACGATCAGGGTCTTGTGCATCGCCGCCGACCCTATCCAAACCGTCCCTCACAGCCTCGCCCGGCCGTGCCGCACGGCCCGCGCACAGCCGGGCGGGAGACCATGTGGTCCACATACCCCGACCAAGAGGACGAACAGGGGCATACGTGGAGTTCATGGACGACAGGCGCTCCCCGGCCGGCCTGACGGGCCTGTCGGCCCTCTGGGGCGCGACCCGGCTCGTGCTGCTGCTGTGGGTGTTCAAGGTGTACGTCTTCCCCGGCCCGGACGTCACCACCGACGTGTCGGTGATCTACCGGGGCTGGTACGACGTGCTGAGCAGCGGGGCCTACCCGCACGACGACGCGACCTGGCAGTACCCGCCCGCGGCCGCCCTCGCGATCCTCTCGCCCGGCCTGCTGCCCTTCCTGGACTACGCGTCGGCGTTCTTCGTCCTGGCCCTCCTCGCCGACCTCGCCGTCCTGGTGCTGCTGCTGGCCGTCGGCCGCTCCCCGCGCGGCGCCCTGGTGTGGGTGGCGGGCGTCCCCCTGCTGGGCCCGACGGTGTACGCCCGCTACGACCTGACGGTGACCGCGGTCGCGGTGGCCGCACTGCTCGCCGGGGTCCGGCATCCCCGGGTCATGGGGGCGCTGGCCGGTCTGGGAGCCCTGCTCAAGGTGTGGCCGGTGCTGCTGCTGGCCGGTGCGCGGCGGCGGGCTTGGGGCGCGGCGGCCGTCACCGTCGGCGCCCTCGCGGCCCTGTTCGCGTTGGCCGCGCCCGGCGCCTTCGCCTTCCTCTCCTCCCAGCGGGACCGCGGCACCGAGGTGGAGTCGCTGGGCGCCCTGGTGTTCCACGTCGCCCGGCGTCTCGGCTGGAGCGGCGAGGTGCGGCTCCACTACGGCTCGGTCGAGTTCCTCGGCCCGCACGTGGACGTGGTGAGCGACGCGGCCCTCGCCCTGACGGCGGCCGCGTTCGGCTGGCTGCTGCTGTGGCGGCTGCGGGCGCGGCGGTTCGCGCCGCACACGCTCGCGGACGCCGCCTTCACCGCCGTCCTGCTGTTCACCACCACCAGCCGCGTGATCAGTCCGCAGTACCTGGTGTGGCTGGTGGGTCTGGCCGCCGTCTGCCGGTGCTTCCGCGACAGTCGGATGGGGCCGCCGACCGCTCTGGTGCTGGCCGCGTCACCGGTGACGGTGCTGGAGTTCCCCGTCTGGTTCGACCACGTCGTCGCGAGCGACGCCCTCGGGCTCACCCTGCTGTTCCTGCGCAACGGCCTGCTGGTGGCGGCCACGGTCACCGCGGCCGTACGGCTGTGGCGCTCGACGGTGCCACGGGCCGCCGCCCCGCCCGCCGGGCCCGGTCGGTCCGTCCGCGCCGGGCACGCGCCGGTCGCCTCCTGACGCCCTGACGCCGGGCCCGGCGCACGGGGGGACCGGGCGGACCCGGCGCGAAGGGGCGACCGTCCGGCAGGCCGGGTGACGGGCCGCGGCGGCGCTCAGCCCAGTTCGTCCTGGAGGTACCGTCGCCACTCGGCGGTGAAGTCCTCCAGGGTCGTTCCCAGCACGCTCTCCATCGCCGCCTCGACCGCCCCCGGCCGTTTCCCGTGCTCCCCCACGGCCCGGTAGAAGGCGTGCAGTTCCCCCTCGCCCCATCGCCCGGCGATCATCCGGCAGGCCGTCCAGCCGCCCTCGTACGCCCGCGCCAGCCGCGCCGCGTCCCCGGCGAAACCGAAGTCGCCGTCGGACGGCAGCCCGTCCGGCAGGTCGCCCCCGCGGACGGCCTTCTGCAGCTCGGGCGCGGCCTCGTCGGGGGTGCGGCCGGTGCCGCGGTAGCCGACCCAGTCGGCGTACCCCTCCGACAGCCACAGCGGGGTCGCCGCGTTGGTGTCGGCCCGGGTGGCGACGTGCGTGGTCTCGTGGGTGAACACCACCTGCCGGCCGACCGGACCGAGCATGCCGAAGGCGTCCGGGTTGACGATGACCCGGTCGGCCGGCGCGTCGGCCCCGCCGCCCGTCTCCCCCGTGGTGACCGCGGCGATCCCGCGGTAGGAGGAAGCGGGCGAGCCGAGCAGCGCCGCCATGCCGTCGAGCGACTTCGGCACGAGGACGACGACCCGCCGGGCCCAGTCGGTGCCCCACGTCTGCGAGACCGCGGGGACGGCCCGGTCGGCCAGGTCGGCGAAGGTCCGCAGCTGCTCGCCGGACCGGCCTACCCCGAGGACGAGACTGCGGGCGCCCCGGACGACCGTGACCGTGCCCTGGTCCCACAGCTGCTGGCCGGTCTTCCGCGCGGGCTCGTCGGCGGCCACGCGCCACCGCCCGGCGGTGGCGCGGGTCAGCCGCAGGGTGCGCGCCACGGTCACCGGGCCCCGGTCGTGGCCCTCGACGCGGTAGCTCAGCTCCGCGTCGGCCTCGGCCCCGTCCCCGCCGGGCCGGACGGCGGTGACCCGGTAGGACCAGGCGGCCAGCGGCACGGCGCGCAGCCGGGTGTATCCGGCGGGGTCCCCGGTGGCGGCGTAGGCGGCCGCGTCGTGGGCCAGGACGGCGGCGGCCCGCCGGTCCAGCACCCGCTGCACCTCGGCCCTGGCGCCGTCGGTGGCGGGCCGCCCGCCGCAGCCCACGAGCAGGACGAGCAGCAGCACCACGAGCCCCACGGCTCCGGATCCGCGCGCCCGCCCGTGACCAGCCATCCCCCCGATCGTACGGCGGGCCGCCCCGGACGGAGCCCCGAAGGCGTGCGCCGCCCGCCCCGGTCAGGGCCTGGTCACCGACGACACCGGCATCATCCCGACCGGGTCGTAGCGCACGGGCGCGCCCGGGTAGGGGGCGTGGATGACCTGACCGTTGCCCGCGTACATGCCGACGTGGCTGGCGTCGGAGCGGTAGGTGACGATGTCGCCGGGCCTGGCCTGGGAGAGCGGGACCCGCCGTCCGGCGTGCGCCTGGGCCTGCGAGGTCCGCGGCAGGGAGACCCCGGCCCGCGCGTACGACCACTGCACCAGGCCCGAGCAGTCGAAGCCGGTGGGCCCGTTGGCGCCCCAGACGTACGGTCTGCCGAGTGCGGAGCGGGCAGCGGCCAGGGCGGCGGCCGCGCGGCCCGAGGCGGCGCCGGCGCCCTCGGGGCCGGGCAGGCCGGGCAGGTCGGAGCGGCCGAACCGGGAAGCCCGGTCGTAGGCGGCGCGCTCGGCGGACGGCAGGGAGTTCAGCAGCCGCCGGGCCCTGGCGAGCTTCCGCTCGACGGTCCGCTTGTGCTTCTCGACGGCCTCGCGGCTCTTCTCCAGCTCGCCGAGTTTCCGGGTGGCCTCGGCGCGTTCCTGGGTCAGTTCGCGCAGGGCGTGCCGGAGCTCCTTCAGCTCGTCGGCCTGGTGGGCGGTGACGCGGTCGAGGACGGAGGCCTTGTCGAGGTAGTCGGCCGGGTCCTCGGAGAACAGCAGCGCCAGGGACGGGTCGAGTCCGCCGGAGCGGTACTGGGCGCCGGCCAGCGAGCCGAGCCGCTCGCGCAGCACGTTGACGCGCTCCTGCTTGCGGGCGACGCGGTCCTGGGAGTCCCCGACCTGCCGGCGCAGGGTGCCGGCCCGTTCCCCGGCCTCGTTGAAGGCCTCGGTGGCCTTCTCGGCGGCCTCGTAGAGCCGGTCCACCTCGGTCCGGGTGTCCTCGTGCGGGGCGGCCGTGGCCGGTACGGCGGTGGTGGCGACGGCCCCGAGGGCGGCTGCGGCGGCGGACAGGACGCACAGGGCGCCCCGGTCGAACCCGGACGGTGCAAGGCGGCGATGGGACCCCACGGGAAGCCGCGCTCCTTCCTCTGGCGGACAGAGACCGTCCCCCGGCACGCGTGCCGGGGAAACGCGGCAGACAGTAGCCGCGCGACGGGGGGCCCACCAAAGACCTCGGCGGCGACACAACGTGACACCCCGCCTCTGACGCAGGTCATGGGCGGGGTGCGGGGTCAGTTCACGTCGCGGTGATTCGCCCGTTCGGGCGTCCCGGTGTCGCGGTCGGGCGGATGCTCAGATCCGGACGCCGAACTGGTACGGCATGTTGTTGATCGACTCGTAGCGCACGACGGTGCCGGTGCGCGGGGCGTGCAGCACCTGGCCGTTGCCCGCGTAGAAGCCGACGTGGTGCTGGTCGCCGTAGAAGATGACCAGGTCGCCGACCTTGAGGTCGGACTGGGAGTAGATGCGCGTGCCGGCGTTCGCCTGCGCCTGGGAGGTGCGCGGGATGCTGACGCCGGCCTGGGCGAAGGCCCAGGAGGTCAGGCCCGAGCAGTCGAAGGTGGAGGGGCCGGTGGCGCCGTAGGAGTAGGGCGAGCCGATCTTGCTCTGGGCGGCCTGGAAGGCGGCCATGGCGCGACCGGAGGCGGCGCCCGTGTTGCCGAGGTCGACGCGCTCACCGGCGTCACGGCTGGCGCGGGCGTCGGAGGCGGCCAGCGCGGCCTTCTCCTCGGCCGTCAGCGTGTTGAGGAGCTTGCGCGCCTCGGCGAGCTTGGCCTGGACTTCCTTCTTCTTCTTGCCCAGTTCGGTGCGGGTGGAGGCGAGGTCCTTGAGCTTGTCGGAGGCCTCCGCGCGGTCCTGCGCCAGCTCGCGCTGCTTGTCCTGGATCTTCTTCAGCGACTCGACCTGCTGGGCGCTCAGCTGGTCGGCGGTGGACGCCTTGTCCAGGTAGTCGTCCGGGTCCGAGGACAGGAACAGCTGGAGGGAGGAGTCGATGCTGCCGGAGCGGTACTGTGCCGCCGCCGCCTGGCCTATGGACTCACGCAGCTCGTTCAGCTCTTCCTGGCCGCGGGCGACGTTGTCCTGGATCGTGGAGATCTCCTTCTGGAGCTTCTCCTGCTTCTCCTTGGCCCCGTTGTACTTCTCGGTGGCCTGCTCCGCGTCTTCGTAGAGCTTGTCGACCTTGGACTTGACCTCGTCCTTGCTGGGCTTCTCGCTCGGCGCGGCATTGGCGGCCTGCGAGGTCAGGGCAACAGCGGCGGCGGCCGCGGTGGTCAGCAAGGTCACGCGCGCGCGACTCGGCTGCTTGGGTCGACGGTGGGACGCCACGGAGAGCGAGCTCCTTCATGTGAGTGATCACTCGTGCGGAGGTTCGAAGGCAGACCCTAGTGACCTTCTTGTGATCACTTCAAATCCTGGAGCCGAAAAAGTCGGTGACGCACCGCATTCTTTACACTCAACCCACATGCAGTGACGCACGATTGACGCTACGTTGCGTGACGATTGCGCCAATTCGGGCATTGGCCCTTTACGTTGACCTTCAGGTCAGTCGCTTCAGGAGCACCGCAGAAGCCACGGGCCGGGCGCCCGCCCTGGCCACCCCGTCGGCCACCTCGCGGTCCGTCGAGGCCACGATGACCGGCCGGCCGGGCGGCTCGGCCCGCACCAGCTGGCGGATCAGCTCGTCGGCGGTGACCCCCGGCTTGGAGAACAGCACCCGCACCCCGCGCGGCGGCGCCAGCAGTACCGGCGCGACCAGTTCGGCACCGTCGAAGACGCAGGTGACCTCGGCGCCGGTCTGCGCGGCGAGCGCCGAGAGCTGCCCGAGCAGCCGCAGCCGCTGCTTCTCCAACGGCATCTGCGGATAACCGGTCTTGGTGACGTTGTAGCCGTCGACGACGAGATGCGCCTGCGGCAGCGCCAGCAACTGGTCCAGGATCGCCGGGTCATTCTCCGACAGCGCGCGGGCCGCGATGTCCTTGGGGGTCATCCGGCCGGGCTCCACCGCGTCGACGGTCTCCGCCGGGCGCACCGACACCGGCGGCAACGCCAGTTCCCGGCGCAGCCCTTGGGCCGATTCCAGCAGGGTGTCCAGCAGCAGCCGTACCCGCATGTCCTCGACGCTGCGCCCTTCGCGGGCCGCCCGCCGGGTGGCCTCCAGCGCGGCCTCCGCCTCGCTGAGCCGCGCCTTGAGCCGCCGCGACTCGCTCTCGGCCGCCGACACCTGCGCCTGCCCCTCGCTCCGTGCGGCCTCCATCTCGCCCTGGAGCTTGCGCAGCGCGGCCTCGCCCCGCTTGACGTCGCTGAGGGCCGACCGCAGCTTGCGGTGCAGCGACTCGCCCTCCCGCTTCGCCGCGTCCAGCTCGGCGCGCAGCCGCTCGGTCTCGGTCCGGGTCAGTTCACGGGCCTCGGCGAGCTGCTCGCGCAGCCGCTCCAGCTCCGCCCGGCTCTCCTCGTCGGCCCGCTCGGCGTCCGCCCGCAGGGCCTCCTCGCCGGCGGCGGTGACCAGCTTGACCCAGCCGGTGGGGCGCAGCACGTAGGCCGCGGCGGCCACGTCGAGCGGGTCCGCGGCCGGGGGCGGCGAACCGGAGTCCAGGGCACCGGCCAGTTCCGGCTGGACCTCCCTGAACTTCTCCGCGATGCGCTGCCGGAACAGCGGATCGGTCTCCAGCGCGGCGGCCATCGCGTTGCCCGCGAACTTGGCCCGCCGGTTCGGGGCGAACCGGGCGTACTGTCGCAACTGGGCGGGCAGTTCGGCGACGGTCAGGCCGCCGAAGCCGTCCGAGACGATCTGCACCACCCGGCGCCGCACCCCGTCGGGCAGCGGACGGTCGAGCACCTCGGCGGCGCCGTCGCCCGGCCCCCCGCCCGTGGTCTCCACCATCCGTCACACCCCAATTCCGTGCGGGGCCTCCCCCACTCTCGACTTCGCTCGAGCGGGGGGACCCCCATCCTCAGGAGCCGGCGCCCGGCCTGTCCACCAGTTCCACCTGATCCACGGCGTTGCACCAACGGCACCGCACCGACTCGATGGTCTCACTGACCACCTCGCGCTCCTCCACCTTCGCCTCACCGGCGAGATCGAGGTGGACGTACTCGACGACCTTCGACGAGCGCGTCACGTCGAACCGCGTGAGGTTGCCGCAGAGGGTGCAGCGCCACCGCGTCGTGGCGGTCGGCAGGGGAACCGTCATCGTGACTGTCCGCTTCCTTCTAGTGTCGGTCTTCCGGGACCGGGGCGCGCCGAAGGCTCCCCGGAGCATGTGGCTCGTAACCCTACGGCCTGGCGGGTCCTCGCCGCCCGTCCGTCCACGGCGGCGAGGCGGTACGGCCCGGTACGTCCGGTTGCGTCATGCTCTGTAGCCATGATCAGCGACTGGAGGGGGCCCCTGGGCCGGGCCGTCCGACACCCCGTGGCGCCCGTGACGTACGCACTGATGGCCCTGTGCTGCCTGATCTTCGTGATCGGTCCGGCCTCGGGCCTCGATCCGGTGTACGGCAGCGGCGAGGAGGCGGCGCTCGCGCAACGTGCCTACTTCCGCCGGTGGGGCGTGATCCCCGCGGACGTGTTCGACGGCGCGCCGGGGTCCGCCCTCACGCCCTTCACGGCCCTGTTCGTCCACGGCAGCTGGGTGCACCTGCTGGGCAACATGCTCTTCCTCTACGTCTTCGGGGCGATGACCGAGCACCGGATGGGCCGCGTCGAGTTCGCGCTCTTCTACCTCGGCTGCGGCGCCCTGGCGCTGCTGGGGTACGCCGCCGCCAACGCCGGCTCCGGGCAGTCCCTGGTCGGCGCCTCCGGGGCGATCTCGGCGGTTCTCGGCGCATTCCTGTACCTGTTCCCCCGGGCCCGCGTCACCAGTCTCCTGCCGTTCCTCTTCTTCCTGCCGCTGCGCTTCCCGGCCTGGGTCGTGCTGCCCTTCTGGGCGGCGCTGCAATGGGTGGCGGCGGGGCGGGCCGGATCGGGGCCGGGCGTGGCGTACCTGGCGCACCTGGTGGGCTTCGGGCTGGGCTTCGTCTACGCGTGGGCCCGGTTCACCCGGCCCACTAGAGTGAGCAGCAGCCCAGCTCCGGCCCCCGAGGGAGAGAACCAACCGTGATCACCGCGATCGTCCTCATCAAGACCAGCGTGGACCGGATCCCCGAGATCGCGGAGTCGATCGCTTCGCTGGAGTCCGTGAGCGAGGTGTTCTCCGTGACCGGCACCTACGACCTGATCGCCATGGTGCGGGTGCGGCAGCACGAGGACCTCGCCGAGGTGATCCCGGGGCGGATCAGCAGGATTCCGGGCGTGGAGGCGACGGACACGCACGTGGCGTTCCGCACCTACTCGCAGCACGACCTCGAAGCCGCGTTCGCCATCGGGCTGGACTCCTGACCGTCGGGCGCACCGCCCGCGGTGGGGAGGACCCGCCTACACCGCCGGGACGCAGCGGCCGGCCTCCGTGCGGTAGCGCCACTTCGCGCCCTCGGTCACCAGTTCCCGCACCGCCGCCACGAAGCGGTCGACGTGCTCGTCGGGGGTGCCCGCGCCGAAGCTCACGCGGATCGCGTTGAGGGACTTCTCACCGGGGGCCGCCTCGGGGGCGCCGCACTCGCCCTGGCTGTGGGGGTCGCCGCCGAGGAGGGTGCGCACCAGGGGGTGGGCGCAGAAGAGGCCGTCGCGGACGCCGATGCCGTACTCGGCGGAGAGTGCGGCGGCGAAGTGGGAGCTGTTCCAGCCGTCCACGACGAAGGAGATCACGCCGACCCGCGGCGCGTCGTCGCCGAAGAGGGACAGGATCCGCACCTGGGGGACCTCCGCGAGGCCCGTGCGGACCTTCTCCACGAGGTGCTGCTCGCGGGCCACCAGGGTGTCGAAGCCCGCTTCGGTGAGGGCCTTGCAGGCGGAGGCGATGGCGTAGGCCCCGATGACGTTCGGGGAGCCGGCCTCGTGCCGGGCGGCGCTCTCGTGCCACTCCGCGTCCACTCCCCCGTCCGCACGCCGGGTCACCCTGCGGCTGGCGCCGCCACCGGCCAGGTACGGCTCGGCCGCCCGCAGCCAGTCGGCACGGCCGGCCAGCACGCCGGAGCCGAAGGGGGCGTACAGCTTGTGGCCGGAGAAGGCGACCCAGTCGACGTCGAGGTCGCGGACGGACACCGGGTGGTGGGGGGCGAGCTGGGCGGCGTCCAGGACGATCCGGGCACCGTGGGCGTGGGCCGCGGCGGCCAGTTCGCGTACCGGCCACAGCTCGCCGGTGACGTTGGAGGCGCCGGTGACGCAGACCAGGGCGGGGCCGGACCGGTCGCGGCCGGCGAGGGCCCGCTCCAGGGCGGCCACGGCCTGCCGCGGGGTGCGCGGGGCGTCGAGGCAGGTGACCCGGGCGTCCTTCCAGGGCAGCAGCGCGGCGTGGTGCTCGGTCTCGAAGACGAAGACCTGGCAGTCGGCGGGAAGCGCGGCGGCGAGGAGGTTGAGGGAATCGGTGGTGGAACGCGTGAAGACGAGCTGGTCGTCGGGCCGGCAGTCGAGGAACCCGGCGACCGTCCGGCGGGCGTTCTCGAAGAGGTCGGTGGAGAGCTGGGAGAGGTATCCGGCGCCGCGGTGGACGCTGCCGTAGTAGGGGGCGTAGGCGGCCACGTCGTCCCAGACGCGCTGGAGGGCGGGTGCGCTGGCGGCGTAGTCCAGGGCCGCGTAGCCGACCTCGCCGCCGGTGACGAGCGGGACGGTGACATCCCGCCCCAGAACCGGCAGGGGGGCGCAAACGGTCGGGGCGGCGGCAGCGGTGGAGACGGACATGACGGAACTCCCGTGAGAGACAGAGGGATTCACCACGCGAGCGACTGCGGCTCGAGCGCGGGAAAAGGTGAAGGAGGGATGCGGAGGCGGGGCTCTGCGGCCCTATCGCATTCGCTTGCTCACGGAGGGCTCCTCGACGACCAGGACCCCTGCCCCCGCTCGATCAGAAGCGTGCGAGGGGTCCGCGCTTGCCGTGAACCTTTCTGTCCACAGCCTGGTCTTCACCCGGGGCACCCCGCCACGGACGGAGGGTTGCCGGACAGTCGGCCGGGGCCTCATGACTGTCACTCATGACCTGTTACGACATCCTGCCATACGATCACCGGCGCGCAAGGCGCGGTCCATTTCCCGAGACACCAGGAGTCCGGACCGCGCCTCGTCGGCCGCCGTCCCGGCTCAGGCGTGGGTGGCCGCCGCCCAGCGCTCCAGCGTCCGCTTCGCCGCCCCCGAGTCGAGGGACTCCGCGGCCCTGGCCATACCGGCGCGGAGCTGCTCGGCGAGCGGCGCCCCGGTCGGCTCCAGGGCGACCAGGGCGGCCGCCGAGTTCAGCAGGACGGCGTCGCGGACCGGGCCCGTCCCGCCGTCCAGCAGCCTGCGCGCCACCTCGGCGTTGTAGGAGGCGTCGGCACCCCGCAGGGCCTCGACGGGAACGAGGTCGAGGCCGACGTCGCGCGGGTCGAAGGACTCCTCGGTCACCTTGCCCTCCCGCACGACCCAGACCCGGGAGGTGGAGGTCGTCGTCAGCTCGTCGAGGCCGTCGTCGCCGCGGAACACCAGCGAGGAGTGGCCGCGTTCGGCGAAGACACCGGCGACGATCGGCGCCATGCGCGGGTCCGCCACGCCGACCGCCTGGGCCCGGACCCTGGCCGGGTTGGTCAGCGGGCCGAGGACGTTGAACACCGTGCGGATGCCCAGCTGGCCGCGCGCGGCACCCGCGTGACGCAGCGCCGGGTGGAACTTGACGGCGAAGCAGAAGGTGATGCCCGCCTCCTCGGCGACCTCGGCCACCCGCCGCGGGGTCAGGTCGAGGCGGACGCCGAGCTTCTCCAGGACGTCCGAGGCGCCGGAGGCGGAGGACGCGGCCCGGTTGCCGTGCTTGACGACCTTGACGCCGGTGCCGGCGACGACGATCGAGGACATCGTGGAGATGTTGACCGTCTTCGCGCCGTCGCCGCCCGTGCCGACGATGTCGACCGCCGGGCCGGGCACCTCGATCACGTTCGCGTGCTCGTACATCGCGCGGACGAGTCCGTTGATCTCCTCGACGGTCTCGCCCTTGGCGCGCAGCGCCACCACGAAGCCGGCGATCTGCGCGTCGGTGGCCTCGCCGCGCATGATCCGGTCCATCGCCCACGCCGTGGCGTCGGCGCTCAGGTCGCGGCCGGACAGCAGGGCGTTCAGCACCTCGGGCCAGGAACGGTCCGCCGCGGTGTCGCCTCCGGCGGGGGTCACAGCGCTCATAAGCCGCTCCTGGGTCAGTGTGGTCCCGCTCCACGGGACGCGCGTCTCGACGGTTCCACCCTATCCAGCCGCGGACAGGGCGAAGGGCCCCGTCCGTACACCGGACGGGGCCCTTCTGGGGTGCGTGGCGACGCAGTGATCAGTGGTGGCCGTGGCCGCTCGTGATCTCCTTGTACTCCTCGACGGTCGGCTTGGCGATCTGGCTCTCCTCGCCGTAGTACGCGTTGCTCAGCTTGACGCGCACCTTCTCGGCACGGTTCACCTTGCGCTCGACGCCGTTCTCGTCGACCGTCGGGCCGATCTCGGCGGGCTTGTACTGCTCGTGCGCGGTGAGCGTGTAGAGCGCCTCCTGGCTGAGCGGCTCGTGCACCTCGATGAACTCACCGTGCGGCAGGCGCTTGATGGTGCCGGTCTCGCGACCGTGCAGCACCTTGTCCTTGTCGCGGCGCTGGAGGCCGAGGCAGATCCGCTTGGTGATCACGAAGGCGACGACCGGTCCGGCGAAGAAGCCGATCCGGACGAACCAGGTGACCGCGTTGATCGACAGGTGGAAGTGGGTGGCGAAGATGTCGTTGCCACCACCGACCAGCATGATCAGGTAGCCGGTGACCCAGGCGACACCGAAGGCCGTACGGGTCGGGGCGTTGCGCGGGCGGTCCAGGATGTGGTGCTCGCGCTTGTCGCCGGTGACCCAGGACTCGATGAACGGGTACATGGCGATCACACCGAGGAACAGACCGAACAGCACCAGCGGGACGAACACGCCCATGACCAGCGTGTGGCCCCAGAAGTTGATCTCCCAGCCCGGCATCGCGCGGATCAGGCCCTCGGCGAAGCCCATGTACCAGTCGGGCTGGGCGCCGGTGGACACCTGGTCCGGACGGTAGGGGCCCAGCACCCAGATCGGGTTGATGGACGCGATGCCGGCGATGGCCGCGATGGCGCCGAAGACCAGGAAGAAGAAGCCTCCGGCCTTGGCCATGTAGACCGGCAGCAGCGGCATGCCGACGACGTTCTTGTTGGTGCGTCCGGGACCCGCGAACTGGGTGTGCTTGTGGTAGAAGACCAGGATCAGGTGGCCGACCACGAGCCCGAGCATGATGCCCGGCAGCAGCAGGATGTGGATCGAGTAGAACCGCGCGACGAAGTCGCCGCCCGGGAACTCCCCGCCGAACAGGAACATCGAGATGTACGTGCCGACGATCGGCACGGACAGGATCGCGCCCTGCGTGAAGCGGACACCGGTGCCGGAGAGCAGGTCGTCCGGGAGCGAGTAGCCGGTGAAACCGGTGAACATGCCCAGGACGAACAGCAGGAAGCCGAACAGCCAGTTGATCTCGCGCGGCTTGCGGAAGGCGCCCGTGAAGAAGACGCGCATCATGTGCACGAACATGCCGGCGAGGAAGATGACCGCGGCCCAGTGGTGGATCTGCCGGATGAGCAGACCACCGCGCACATCGAAGGAGATGTGCATGGTCGAGTTGAAGGCCTCGGACATCAGCTGGCCCTGCAGCGGGACGTAGCTGCCGTGGTACTCCACCTCGTTCATCGACGGGTGGAAGAACAGCGTCAGGTACACACCCGTGAGGATGATGATGATGAAGCTGTAGAGGCAGATCTCACCGAGCATGAAGGACCAGTGGTCCGGGAAGATCTTGCGCATGTTGGCCTTGGCCAGGGAGTAGATCCCCAGGCGGCCGTCGGCCCAGTCGGCGACCCGCTCGCCCGCGGGCGCCTTGCGGCGGTCGTCCTTGTTGCTCATCCGCGCTCCCAGAAGGCAGGACCGACGGGCTCTTCGAAGTCGCCGAGCGCCTCGAGATAGCCCTCGTCGTTCACGCCGATGCGCAGCTGCGGCAGGGCGTGACCGGCGGGACCGAAGATCACTCGGGCACCGTCGGACAGGTCGAAGGTGGACTGGTGGCAGGGGCACAGCACGTGGTGCGTCTGCTGCTCGTACAGGGAGATCGGGCAGCCCACGTGGGTGCAGATCTTCGAGTACGCCACGATGCCCTCGTGCGACCACTCGAGCTCGCGCTTGTCCTTGATGTTGTCCGGCTGGATGCGGACGATCATCAGGGCGGCCTTGGCGATCTCGGTCTGGAAGTCGTGGTCCTCCTCCTCCAGGCCTTCCGGCTTGGCGAAGGTGAGGGAACCGACGGCGACGTCCGAGGGACGCAGCGGCTCGTTGGTGTTCATGTTGACGAGCAGCTTGCCCTTGGCCCACCGCGTGTGCCGCAGCTTGTCCTCGGGCAGCGGACCGAGGTCGCGCAGCAGGACGACGCCGGAGAGCGGGAACAGGGCCAGCGCACCGAACATCGTGTTGCGGATCAGCTTGCGGCGGCCCAGCGCGGACTCCCGGGCGCCGTCCCGGAAGTCGGCCATGACCTTGGCCTTGACCTCGGGCGCCGCCTCGATCGCGTGCCGCTCGTCGGCGATCTCCACGTCGGACATCAGGGTGCGGGCCCAGTGGACCGCGCCCGCGCCGATGCAGAACAGGGCCGCGCCGAGCGTCAGGCCGAGCGCGAGGTTCAGCGCGCTGATGTGGCCGAGCGGGAAGATGAAGACCGACTTGTCGTGCGGGATCGCCACGTAGGAGGCGATGAAGCCGACGGTGGCCAGCATCGACAGCGTGAACAGGAAGGCGACCGCACGCTCGGACCGCTTGGCGGCCCGCTCGTCGATGTCCTGCACGCGGTGCTCGTGCGGCGGCAGCCCGGGGTCGGCGAACGGGTTCTTCTCGTCCGCGACGCCTACGGCTCCGTGGGCGTGATCCTGCTCAGCGGGCAGGTTCTCTTCTGGGATGTCTTGGCTACTCATGACTTCTTGGCCTTTGCGGTCCGGGCGGCGACCCACACGGCGACGGCGATCAGCCCGCCGAGACCGAAGATCCAGCCGAAGAGGCCCTCGCTGACCGGCCCGAGGCCGCCCAGCTCAAGACCGCCGGGGCTCTCCGAGTCGGAGCTGTTGACCGCGTCCAGGTACGCGATGATGTCCTTCTTGTTCTGCTCCGACATGGTGGTGTCGGGGAAGGAGGGCATGTTCTGCGGGCCGGTCTGCATGGCCTCGTAGATGTGCTTCGGGTCCACGCCCTCCAGCGAAGGCGCGTACTTGCCCCGGGTCAGGGCGCCGCCCTTGCCGGTGAAGTTGTGGCACTGGGCGCAGTTGGTGCGGAACAGCTCACCACCCTTGGCGATGTCCGCGCCCTCGGGGCCGTACTCGGCCTCGGTGGGGACGGCCGGGCCGGCGCCGAGCGAGGCGATGTACGCGGCGAGCTGGTCGATCTCGGCCTGCGTGTAGATGTTCTTCTTCTTGGGCACCTGGGCGCCCTGGGAGGTCGCGGCCGGCATCCGGCCGGTGGCGACCTGGAAGTCGACGGCCGCGGCGCCCACGCCGACCAGGCTCGGACCGTCGGAGGTGCCCTGACCGCCGGTGCCGTGGCAGCTGGCGCAGCCGACGGCGTAGAGCTTCTTGCCCTCGTCGATGGCGAGGGACTGTGCGGTTTCGTCTGCCTGCGCCTTGCTCGCGGGTGCGAACGCGGCGTACAGCCCCCCGGTGCATGCCAGCGCGAGGAGTAGGACGACGAGCGCCGCCATCGGATGGCGTCGTCGTACGGAGAGCTTTTTCACGGATTACCCCGGTGTCAGGATCTTCTGCGTCGATGCTTCTGGGACGGGTGCGGGATCGGGCCCGGCTACTTGATCAGGTAGATCGTGGCGAAGAGGCCGATCCAGACGACATCGACGAAGTGCCAGTAGTAGGACACGACGATGGCCGCGGTCGCCTGTTCGTGGGTGAACCTCTTCGCCGCGTAGGTGCGGCCGAGGACGAACAGGAAGGCGATGAGGCCACCCGTCACGTGCAGGCCGTGGAACCCGGTGGTCAGGTAGAACGCCGAGCCGTACGGGTCGGAGGAGAGCGAGAGCCCGTCCTTCTTGACCAGCTCGGTGTACTCGTACACCTGACCGCCGATGAAGATCGCACCCATCACGAAGGTGACGATGAACCACATTCTGAGCTTCTTCACGTCACCGCGCTCGGCGGCGAAGACGCCGAGCTGGCAGGTGAGGGAGGAGAGCACCAGGATCGTGGTGTTCGTCGCCGAGAACGGAAGGTTCAGCGCGTGCGCCATTTCCTTCCAGTGATCGGGACCCGTCACCGATCGCAGGGTGAAGTACATCGCGAAGAGGGCCGCGAAGAACATCAGCTCGGAACTCAGCCAGATGATGGTTCCGACGCTGGTGAGGTTCGGCCGATTGACCGACGGGTGCGCGTGCCCGGTGTCTACTGTCGTTGCTGTCGCCACGACCGACATTATGTCGGTCGCTTATCCCGCCCTCACTCCGGGGGGTGCCGTTCGGAGTGTTCGCACCTCGTGTACTGCCCGTATGGCCCATCGCAGGCGTGTTCCAACAGGTGTTGACGAGGTGCCCGGGGGAGTAGCATCCGCCCCATCGGTACCCCGAAGTTCCACTCCAATGACGCGGAGGAACCATGCAGGCGACCGCCACGGTGCTGGTCTACAGCGACGACGCCAACACCAGGGAGCAGGTGCTGCTGGCCGCCGGCCGGCGGCCGGCCCCGGACGCGCCCCTGGTCGAGTTCCTGGAGTGCGCGACGCCCGCCGCCGTGCTGACGGAGCTGGACCGGGGCGGGATCGACGTGTGCGTGCTGGACGGCGAGGCCGCGCCCATGGGCGGCATGGGGCTGTGCCGGCAGATCAAGGACGAGGTGTTCCGCTGCCCGCCGGTGCTGCTGCTCATCGGGCGGCCGCAGGACGCCTGGCTGGCGACCTGGAGCCGGGCCGAAGCGGCCGTGACGCTGCCGGTGGACCCCGTGGAGTTCGCGGAGGCCCTGGCGGCCCTGCTGCGCCGCCAGAGCCTCGTGGGCGCGTCCGAGGGCCCTGCCGGGACCTGAGCGCCGGGGGCGCGCTAGACGGCCGTCGGCCGGAGCCTCGAGGTGTCCTCCTGGATCTTCTGCTTGCCGGCCGTCAGGGCGCTGCCCTCGCGCCACTCCTTCCAGTCCAGGTTCCAGTCGCCGAAGCCGTTGCCGAAGGTCTCCATCGTGTCGCCGTCGCTGTTGACGACCTGGACGACGTCGCCCTCGCGGACGTTCTCGAAGAACCACTCGGCGTTCGCGGTGCTCATGCCCACGCAGCCGTGGCTGACGTTGGCGGAGCCCTGGGAGCCGACCGACCAGGGGGCGGCGTGGACGTACTCGCCGCTCCAGGTGACGCGGGTGGCGTAGTACACGGGCAGGTCGTACGACTCCGAGGAGCCCTCGGCGATGCCGACGGTGGTGCCGCGCATGCGTACGAAGTACTCCTTGCCCAGGACGACCTTGACGCCGTTGCGGGTCTCGAAGCCGGGCTTTCCGGTGGTGACGGGGATCTCCTTCACCTCCTCACCGTTGCGGTACAGCGTGAGGGAGTGCGCGGAGGCGTCGGTGACGGCGATGACGCGGTCGCCGATGGTGAGGGTGACGCCCTTCGACTTCCCGCCCCAGAGCCGGTCGCCGACCTTGATGCCGTCCAGGTTGCTGCGGACGCGAACGGTGGCGTGGGCGGGCCAGTAGTCCTTCGGGCGGTAGTGCAGCGTCTTGTCGTCCACCCAGTGCCAGCCGCCCTGCACGGAGGGCTTGGCGTCGACCTTCAGGGCGCGTTCCACCACGGCCCGCTGGGCGGGGTCCTTGATGGGCCGGCTCAGTTCGGCGGTGACGGGTCGTCCGACGCCGTAGGTGCCCGTGCCGGGGCCGAAGGTGACGGTCAGCCGCTGCTTGGCGGTGGGTCTGCCGGTGTCGAAGGTGAGGATTCGGCGGCCGGGGGCGCCGTCCTCGTCCTCGGTGCTCACCCGGACCGTGTAGCGGGCGCCTGCGGCGAGCGGCTCGGTGCTGTGCCAGCGGCGGCCGTCGGCGTCGAGTTCGCCCGCCACGTAGCGGCCTGTGGCGTCCAGGGCGGTGACGTCGGTGATCCGCTCGCCGGAGTCCTCCGCCCTGATCTCCAGGGGCTTGTCCGGGTCGGCCTTCCCGGCGTCGCCGCGGGGGACGTTGAACGAGATCCGGTCCGTGGCGTCGTAGGGGCGTGAGGCGAGCGGGTTGTCGTCCGAGCCGCAGGCGGTTGCGCCCGCTACCAGGGCGATCACCAGCAGCGTGCAGCTGACGACGGTGCGGGGGCGGGGTTCGTGGCTCATGGCTTCACGCTAGGGAGCAGCGTCAACCGCGGCGCGCTGGGTGACACGGACGGGCGACACCGATTACGGCAAAAGCAGGAGCCCGGGCACTCCTCACGGAGTGTCCGGGCTCTGCCGCGCGCGGCGTGTGCTACTGGGTGCGGTTCTCGCCGCGGTAGTACTCGAAGACCCAGCCCCACAGGCCGATGAGGATCAGCGGGGCGGAGAAGTAGAGCAGCCACCAGCCGACCGCGACCCCCAGGAAGGCGAAGGCGCCGCCGATGGCCAGGGAGAGCGGCTGCCAGCTGTGCGGGCTGAAGAAGCCCAGCTCGCCGGCGTCGTCCGCGACGTCCGCCTCCTTGTTGTCCTGGGCACCGGTGTCGACCCGCTTGGCGGTGAAGCCCAGGTAGAAGCCGACCATGATGGACAGGCCGAAGGCCAGGAAGAGGGCCGTCGTACCGGCCGGCTCCTTGGACCAGACGCCGTAGACGGTCGCCATGACGAGCAGGAAGACGCTCAGCCAGATGAACATCTTGCCCTGGATCTTCACTTGCCGGCCTCCTTGCTGCCCGCGACGGCGGCGGCGCCGTGACCGGCGTGCTCCAGCTGCTCGAGCGCTGCGATCTCCGGGTGGTGCAGGTCGAACGCCGGGGATTCACTGCGGATCCGCGGCAGGGTGAGGAAGTTGTGCCGCGGCGGCGGGCAGGAGGTCGCCCACTCCAGGGAGCGGCCGTAGCCCCACGGGTCGTCGACCTGGACCGGCTTGCCGTACTTGGCGGTCTTCCACACGTTGTAGAAGAACGGCAGGACGGACAGGCCGAGCACGAACGAGCTGATCGTCGAGATCGTGTTCAGGACGGTGAAGCCGTCGGCGGCCAGGTAGTCCGCGTAGCGGCGCGGCATGCCCTCGGCGCCCAGCCAGTGCTGGACCAGGAACGTGCCGTGGAAGCCGACGAACAGCGTCCAGAAGGTGATCTTGCCGAGGCGCTCGTCGAGCATCTTGCCGGTGAACTTCGGCCACCAGAAGTGGAAGCCGGAGAACATCGCGAAGACGACGGTGCCGAAGACGACGTAGTGGAAGTGCGCCACCACGAAGTACGAGTCCGAGACGTGGAAGTCCATGGGCGGCGAGGCCAGGATGACACCGGTCAGACCACCGAAGGTGAAGGTGATCAGGAAGCCGGCCGCCCACAGCATCGGGGTCTCGAAGCTCAGTGACCCCTTCCACATCGTTCCGATCCAGTTGAAGAACTTCACGCCCGTCGGGACGGCGATGAGGAACGTCATGAAGGAGAAGAACGGGAGCAGGACGCCACCGGTGACGTACATGTGGTGCGCCCACACCGTCACGGACAGACCGGCGATCGAGATGGTCGCGGCGATCAGGCCCATGTAGCCGAACATCGGCTTGCGGGAGAACACCGGGATCACTTCGGAGATGATCCCGAAGAACGGCAGGGCGATGATGTACACCTCTGGATGGCCGAAGAACCAGAAGAGGTGCTGCCACAGCAACGCGCCGCCGTTGGAGGCGTCGAAGATGTGGGCGCCGAACTTGCGGTCCGCCTCCAGGGCGAACAGCGCTGCCGCGAGGACCGGGAAGGCCAGCAGGACCAGGACACCGGTCAGCAGGACGTTCCAGGTGAAGATCGGCATGCGGAACATGGTCATGCCCGGTGCGCGCATGCAGATGATCGTGGTGATGAAGTTGACCGAGCCGAGGATCGTGCCGAAGCCGGAGAAGGCCAGGCCCATGATCCACATGTCGGCGCCGATGCCCGGGCTGCGGACCGCGTCCGAGAGCGGGGAGTAGGCGAACCAGCCGAAGTCGGCCGCACCCGAGGGGGTGAGGAAGCCGGCCACGGCGATCAGCGAGCCGAACAGGTACAGCCAGTAGGCGAACATGTTCAGCCGCGGGAAGGCCACGTCCGGCGCGCCGATCTGGAGCGGCATGATCCAGTTCGCGAAGCCGGCGAACAGCGGCGTCGCGAACATCAGCAGCATGATCGTGCCGTGCATCGTGAACGCCTGGTTGAACTGCTCGTTCGACATGAACTGCAGACCCGGACGGGCCAGCTCGGCGCGCATGAAGAGCGCCATCACGCCGCCGATGCAGAAGAACGCGAACGACGTCACGAGGTACAGCGTGCCGATCGTCTTGTGGTCCGTCGTGGTGAGCCACTTGACGGCGACTTCGCCGCGGCGCTGGCGCCGGACCGGCAGCTCGTCCTCATAGTGGGACCCTGCTGCGGCGGCACCCTGGGGTTCGTTGAGGATGCTCACAGGATGTTCGACTCCCGGTTCTTCTCGGGGCTCGTCTGCTCGATGCCGGCCGGAACGTAACCGGTCTGCCCCTTCTTGGCGAGGTCCTTCAGGTGCTGCTCGTAGCGCTCGGGGGAGACGACCTTCACGTTGAACAGCATCCGGGAGTGGTCGACGCCACACAGCTCGGCGCACTTGCCCAGGAAGGTGCCCTGCTTGTTGGGGGTCACCTGGAAGGCATTGGTGTGGCCCGGAATGACGTCCTGCTTCATCAGGAACGGCACCACCCAGAAGGAGTGGATGACGTCACGCGAGGTGAGGACGAAGCGGACCGTCTTGCCCTCGGGGAGCCAGAGGGTCGGGCCGGGGTTGTTGGTCTGCGGGTTCCGCTCACCGGGGGTGCCGCAGGTGTAGACACCGCCCGCGTCGGCCGGGAAGTCCTTCTTGTACCGGTCCGGGATCGCGGCCAGTTTCTTGTCGGACTTCGCGTCACCGGTGGAACCGTCGACGCTCTCGATGTAGTTGAAGCACCAGCTCCACTGGAAGCCGACCACGTTGACCGTGACGTCGGGCTTCTTCTCGAGGCTGAGCAGCTTCGATTCGTCGCGGGCGGTGAAGTAGAAGAGGACCGAGACGATGATGATCGGGACCACCGTGTACAGGGCCTCGATGGGCATGTTGTACCGGGTCTGCGGAGGTACCTCGACCTTGGTGCGGCTGCGCCGGTGGAAGAAAGCACTCCACAGGATCAGGCCCCACACCAGCACGCCGGTGGCCAGCGCGGCAGCCCATGAGCCCTGCCACAGGGAGAGGATCCGCGGAGCCTCTTCCGTGGTCGGGGTGGGCATACCAAGGCGGGGGAAGTCCTCGTATGTGCAACCGGTTGCGGTCGCAAGGACCAGGCCCGCGGTCAGTGCCTGCAGCAGCTTCCGCCGCATCGGGCGCCGCGGCGAGCGGTCGGAGCCGTTGGGACTCACGTAGCGCCTTCCCGAGAGTCTCGCCCGCGCGGTCGGCTGCGGCCTTCTCGCTGGTAGGTCGCCGCCCTGCGTCGGGCAGGGGTTTGGATGTTTATGCGGACCAAACCCTACTGGACGCGTTTTGGGGTCGCGCGGGGAGGGGTGGGCAACGCGCCGGGGGTCATGCCCAGGGGTGGGAGAGGGCCCTTAATCGCTCGGGGATGCGGCCTGTTGACGCGTGCGTGCGGGTTTGTGGCCGCTCGCGCCGTTCCCCGGCCCGCCGTCCCGCTCCCCCGCGCTCTACCGTTGCCGTGTGCCCTACTTCGACGCCGCCTCCGCCGCCCCGCTCCATCCCGTGGCCCGTCAGGCCCTGTTGGCCTCGCTCGACGAGGGCTGGGCCGATCCCGCCCGGCTCCACCGAGAGGGCCGCCGGGCCCGGCTGCTGCTGGACGCGGCCCGTGAGGCCGCGGCGGAGGCGGTGGGGTGCCGGCCCGACGAGGTGGTGTTCACCCCGTCCGGGACGCGCGCCGTGCACAGCGGCGTCGCGGGCGCGCTGGCGGGCCGGCGGCGCGCCGGACGCCACCTGATCGTGTCAGCGGTCGAACACTCCTCCGTGCTCCATTCGGCCGAGGCCTTCGAGTCGGCCGGCGGGACGGTGACCCGGGTGCCGGTGCTGCGGTCCGGCGCGGTGACCGCGGCGTCGTACGCCGGGGCGCTGCGGCCCGACACCGCGCTCGCCTGTCTGCAGTCGGCCAACCACGAGGTGGGGACCGAGCAGCCGGTGGCGGAGGTGGCCGAGGCGTGCCGGGAGGCGGGGGTGCCGTTGTTCGTCGACGCGGCCCAGTCGCTCGGGTGGGGGCCGGTGGCGGGGCCGTGGTCGCTGCTGGCGGCGAGCGCGCACAAGTGGGGCGGGCCGTCGGGGGTGGGGCTGCTGGTGGTGCGCAAGGGGGTGCGGTTCGCTCCTCAAGGGCCCGCCGACGAGCGGGAGTCGGGGCGCGCGGCCGGGTTCGAGAACATCCCGGCGATCGTGGCCGCGGTGGCGTCGCTGCGGGCGGTGCGGACGGAGGCGGCGGCCGAGGCGACGCGGCTGCGGGAGCTGACCGGGCGGATCCGGGCCGGGGTGGCGCGGTCCGTGCCGGACGTGGAGGTGGTGGGTGACGCGGAGCGGCGGCTGCCCGGGACCGTCACCTTCTCCTGTCTCTATGTCGACGGGGAGACACTGCTGCACGAGCTGGACCGGGAGGGGTTCTCCGTCTCCTCCGGTTCGTCCTGCACGAGCAGCACGCTCACGCCGAGTCACGTGCTCAGGGCGATGGGGGTGCTGAGCGAGGGCAACGTGCGGGTGTCGCTGCCGCCGGGGACGGCCGAGGAGGACGTGGAACGTTTCCTCGCCGTGCTGCCGGGCGCGGTGGCGGGGGTGCGGGACAAGCTCGGGGTGCCCGCGCCGACGGCCGTCACGGGGGAGGACGAGCTGGTCGTCGACGCCCTCGGCAAGCTCTGTCCGATCCCCGTCATCGAACTGGCGAAGGTCATCGGTGACGTGCCGGTCGGCGGCACCGTGCGGATCCTGGCCGACGACGAGGCGGCCCGGCTCGACATCCCCGCCTGGTGCCAGATGCGGGGGCAGGAGTACGTCGGCGAGGAGCCGGCGGACCGGGGCTCCGCCCATCTGGTCCGCCGGCTCGTCTGAGCCGGCTCCTGGTCGGCCCGGGTCAGCTCAGGTGCTTCTGGATCTCGGCGGCGGCCTCGTCGCCGTACGCCTTCGCGAAGCGGTCCATGAAGTGGGCGCGACGGAGCTGGTACTCCTGGGTGCCGACGGTCTCGATGACCAGGGTGGCGAGCATGCAGCCGATCTGGGCGGCACGCTCCAGGGAGACGTTCCACGCCAGGCCGGAGAGGAAGCCGGCGCGGAGGGCGTCGCCGACGCCGGTGGGCTCGACCTTGCGCTCCTCCTGCGGGCAGCCGACCTCGATCGGCTCCTCGCCGGCCCGCTCGACGCGCACGCCGCGGGCACCGAGGGTGGTGACGCGGTGGCCGACCTTGCCGAGGATCTCCTCGTCGCTCCAGCCGGTCTTGGACTCGATGAGGCCCTTCTCGTACTCGTTGGAGAAGAGGTACGTCGCCCCGTCCAGCAGGATGCGGATCTCCTCGCCGCCCATGCGGGCGATCTGCTGGGAGAAGTCGGCGGCGAAGGGGATGTTCCGGGAGCGGCACTCCTCCGTGTGGCGCAGCATCGCCTCGGGGTCGTCGGCGCCGATCAGGACCAGGTCGAGGCCGCCGACGCGGTCGGCGACGGTCTTCAGCTCGATGAGGCGGGCCTCGCTCATCGCGCCCGTGTAGAAGGAACCGATCTGGTTGTGGTCGGAGTCCGTGGTGCACACGAAGCGGGCGGTGTGCAGGGTCTCGGAGATGCGGACCGAGGCGGTGTCGACGCCGTGCCGGTCCAGCCAGGCCCGGTACTCGGCGAAGTCGGAGCCGGCGGCGCCGACCAGGATGGGCTTCGTGCCGAGCTGCCCCATGCCGAAGGCGATGTTCGCGCCCACCCCGCCGCGCCGTACGTCCAGCTTGTCGACCAGGAAGGAGAGCGAGACCGTGTGGAGCTGGTCCGCGACGAGCTGGTCGGCGAAGCGGCCGGGGAACGTCATGAGGTGGTCGGTTGCGATGGAGCCGGTGACTGCGATGCGCACGGCGTGGACTCTCCTGTGGGAGGTGGATTGACAGTTCACGCTACCCGGTCGACCGTGACCGTTGAAGCGGATGAAACTACCCGATAGTAGATCTTTCTTCGCGGCACCGACCGTGCATACGGTGCCGTTATGACGAACCTCAAGGTCCATGCGCCCGCTCCGGCCGATCTCGAAGGCGACCTGGCGTCGCTGCGGGGTGACTGCGCCCGGATGGCACCGCACTGGACCGCCCCGGAGGAGCGCGTGGCCCGTCCGGTGCCGCTGTCCCTGCTCCACGGCGTGACCGTCCCCGCGACCGCGGCCCGGCTGCTGGAGGTCATGCCGGAGTACGGCAACTGACGCGCGGCCTTTGCGGGCCCTTCTTTCGGCCGGGGCGCGAGCAGGGGAACCGTGCGCTCCCCCGCTGCGTCCCATCGCTGTCCCCCGTGAAGGGGATGTGAGGTACGACAGCGGCGCAGCCGAAGGAGCGATGCGGTGAACACCGAGCGACCCGACAACGACGACGCCGCACGCGGGCCGGAGGACGGACGCACCCCGCAGGACCGGGGTGCGCCGGAGGAGGCGCGTGCGGAGGAGGCCATGGTCGAGGAGACCGGGGAAACCGGGAAGATCGAGGCGAGCGGAGAGGCCGGGGCGGGGGCGCCTGGTTCCGGCCGGGAGGCGCCCGTCGACGCCCCCGGTCCGGCCGAGGAAGCGGGGAGTCCCGGTGCGGCCGACGCGGAGGAGCCGGCGGTCGGCCCGGTGGCCGACGGCGGCGCTCCCGCCGCTCCGGTGCCGCACCCGGGCCCCGACCCGCGGGACGAGGCCGAGGACGGCGGCGTCGGCCGCTCCCCCGGCGACGGCGCCTCCGCAGGCGGCCGCCGGCGCTCCGTCGCCCTCGTCGCCTCCGTCGCCGCCGCCGTGCTGCTCGTCGGCGGGGGTGGGGCCTGTCTCGCCTCCCGTGCGGGGGACGGCACCGGTGGCGGTGGCCGGACGCCCGCGGCGGGCGGTACTCCGCCGGCGCTCGTGCTGGACGACTACGCCCCGGCGCCGGCCCAGGGGAGCCCGCAGGGCATCGCGCCCGGGGAGCCGAACCCGTACGGGGTGACCTACCGGGCCGACGGCACCCTCCCGGCGGGCCCCGGCTCGGCGTCCGTGTACTGGGCGAAGGGCGAGGTCGCGCAGGCCGAGGTGGCCCGGCTGGCAGGCGCGCTGGGGGTCGAGGGCACCCCGGTGGCCGAGGGCCGGACGTGGCGGGTCGGTTCCGGGAACGACGGGTCCGGTCCGGTGCTCCGGGTGGAGAAGGGGGCGCCGGGCCTGTGGACGTTCAGCCGGTACTCCCCCGGCACCGACGCCTGCAAGAACGGCTCCGACGTCTGCGCGCCGGAGGCCACGGCCTCGTCCGCGGACCCGGTGAGCGAGGCGGCCGCGAAGAAGGCGGCGGCGCCGGTCCTGATGGCGGTCGGGCAGGACGACGCCACGCTCGACGCGGGCCAGGTCGTGGGCGCGCGGCGGGTCGTGAACGCCGACCCGGTGATCGACGGCCTGCCGACCTACGGCTGGACGACCGGCGTCACCGTGAGCGCCCAGGGCGAGATCGTCGCCGGCAGCGGCCAGGTGAAGGCACCCGCCGAGGGCGCGGCGTACCCCGTGCTGGGGGCGCGGGAGACGCTGGACCGGATGAACGCGGCGCCGGGGACCGATCCCCGTGCGGGCATCGGCGGCTGCGCCACGCCCGTGCCGGCGGAGGAACAGCCGGAGAGCCCGTGCGGGACGTCGGCCGGCGTGCCCCCGAAGGAGACGCTCACGGTCGAGGAAGCGGTGTTCGGGCTCGCCCCGCACGCCTCGGGCGGCCGGCAGGTGCTGGTGCCCTCCTGGCTGTTCTCGGTGCGCGGGGCCGGGGCGGGGGACGCCTACACGGTGACGCATCCGGCGATCGAGCCGGAGTTCCTGAGCGCGCCCCCGGCCGCCACGCCGTCCGCGGCGCCGACCTCGGGCACCGAGACCCGTGACGTGAAGGTCGACGGCTACACGGCCGAGGGCGACGAACTGGTCGTCGGCTTCACGGGCGGGGTGTGCTCCGACTACCGGGCGACGGCGGTGGAGAGCGGGGACCGGGTGAAGGTCACCGTGACCGAGACGCCGTGGCCGGACACCGTCTGCATCAAGATCGCCAAGTTCTTCCACCGGACCGTGCGGCTCGACGAGCCGCTGGGCGACCGGACGGTCGTCGGCTCGGACGGCGGGCAGGTCCCCCTGGAGAAGCCGGGGGCGCGGCTGCCCCGCTAGGGCGTGTTTCGAAAGTCCCGTCTGCCCGGCGACGCCTGGCACGCACGCTCGCCGCGTTGTCGGGGTCGCCCCGATACAACCAGTATCGGG
>NZ_JBFBCB010000068.1:0-30772 GCF_040682975.1 Streptomyces sp. NPDC051051 | reverse complement strand
CGATACTGGTTGTATCGGGGCGATCCCGACAACGCGGCGAGCGTGCGTGCCAGGCGTCGCCGGGCAGACGGGACTTTCGAAACACGCCCTAGGCGCCCGGGGCGCCGGGGCGTCAGGACGGGATTCCGTGGGGCGACGGTCGGCGTCCGGGGCCAGTTCGCTCGGGACGAAGTCCGTCGCGCCGTCCGCCGGCGCCGAGCCTCCGGCGGCGGGATCCCGTCCCTCGGTTCCGGGAAGGAGGCGGCGTCCGGGCGCGGGACGCGGCGTCCGGCACCTCCCCGGAGGCGGGGCACGAGAGGGCGGCCCGGGGAGCGGAGGCTCAGGGCAGTACGCCGAGCAGTGCGTCCAGCGCCGCCGCGTAGGCGTGCTCGGAGGGCGTGGCGTATCCCACGACCAGTCCGTCGTGCGCCGCCATGTCCGTCTGCGGGTGCCGGAAGCCGGCCAGGCCGTCCAGCGCGACGCCCCGCCGGACGGCCGCCTCGACCGTGGTCCGCTCGGTGCCCGGCGGCAGCCGCAGCACCGCGTGCAGTCCGGCCGCGACCCCGGTGACGCCGACCCGCGGCGCGTGCTCGGCGAGCGCCGCCACCAGACGGTCCCGGCGGCCCCGGTACCGCTGTCGCATACGCCGCACATGGCGGTCGTAGGCCCCGGAGACGATGAGGTCGGCCAGGCCCAGCTGGTCCGGCACGCTCGCCCAGGCCTCCCGGTCGCCCTTGGCCGCGAGCACGTCGCCGACGTACCGTTCCGGCAGCACCATCCAGCCCAGCCGCAGGGCCGGTGACAGGCTCTTGCTGACCGAGCCGAGGTGGATCACGTGCTCGGGGTCCATGCCCTGGAGCGCGCCGACGGGCTTGCGGTCGTAGCGGAACTCGCCGTCGTAGTCGTCCTCCAGCACCACGCCGCCCCGCGCGCGTGCCCAGTCGATCACGGCGGCCCGGCGACTCGCGTGCAGCGGGCCGCCGGTCGGGAACTGGTGGGCGGGCGTGAGCAGCACACCCCGCTCGCGCCCCAGCAGGTCGACGCGCGCCCCGTCCTCGTCGAGCGGGAGCGGCACCGTCCGCACGCCCGCCGAGGCCAGCAACTCCCGGTGGAACCGCAGCCCGTACGCCTCCACCGCCAGCGGGCCGCGCAGTGCCCCGCCCCCGCCCTGGCCGAACAGCAGCCGCAGCGCGTGCGCGAAGCCGGAGCAGATCACGATGCGGTCGGGTTCGGTGCGCACGCCGCGCGCGCGTGCCAGGTACTCCGTGAGCGCCTCGCGCAACTCGCGGCGCCCGGCGGGGTCACCGGGTCCGAACACCTCGTTGGGTGCCTGCTGGAGCGCCCGCCGGTAGGACGCCAGCCAGGCCGCACGCGGGAACGCCGACGCGTCCGGGGTGCCCTGGCGCAGGTCGTGCCGCGGACCACGCGCGCGTGGAGGTGCCTCAACGGGCCTTCGCACGGCGTGTCGCAAGGGCTCCGTGCGGTCGGCGACCCGCGTACCGGACCCCTGCCGCGCCGTCAGCCAGCCCTCCGCCACCAGTTCGGCGTAGGCGTCGGCCACCGTGTTGCGTGCGACCCCGAGATCGGCGGCGAGGGAACGGTAGGGCGGCAGCCGGGTGCCCGGAGCGAGCCGTCCGCCGCGCACGGCCTCGCGCAGCGCCCGGATCAGCGCGGCCCGCCGTCCGCCCGGACCGGACAGCTCCAGATGCAGGTCGGCACCGATCCGCTCAGCGGAATTGACCCATGATTCCTCCATGGAAATGCACCCTACAGAGGGTCTTTCCGGCTCATAGATTGATCTGCATGACGACGAACACGGCGAACGCGACGAGCCCGGCCGACACGGCGAACGCAGCTTCCACGACGAACGCGGCGAACGCGGCGAGCACGGTGAACGCGGCGAGTGCGGCGAGTGCGGCGAGTGCGACGGACACGATCGGCACGAGCCGTCTGGACTTCGCGAAGTCCGCCCGCACGGCGTTCCGCGCGCTCGTCGGCTTCGACGCCGCCGCCCGCGAGGGACTCGACCCCGCCCTCGTCGAACTGATCCAGATCCGCGCCTCCCACCTCAACCACTGCGCGTACTGCCTGTACATGCACACGAACGACGCGCGCAAGGCCGGCGAGAGCGAGGACCGGCTGCACCTGGTCGCCGTCTGGCGCGAGGCCCGGCACTTCTACACGGAGAAGGAGCAGGCCGCCCTGGCCCTGACCGAAGCGGTCACGCTGGTGGCCGACAAAGGCGTCCCGGACGACGTCTACGCACAGGCCGCGGCCTGTTTCGACGACACGGAACTCGCCCGGGTGCTGGCACTCATCTGCACGATCAACACCTGGAACCGGGTCGCCCTGGCCACCGCCAAGGTGGCGGGCACCGACGAGCGCTGAAGTGACCGCCCCCAGACCGGCGGCACCGCACGGTCACCGGCACCGCACGGTCACCGGCATCGCACGGTCACCGACTGCGCGCCTCACCGGCCGCCGGTTCCTGCACGCTCATCGGCCGGTCGTACGGCCCGATCGGTGCCGGCAGCCGTGAGCTTCCCGTCAGACGGTGGTCGACGGCCGCGGCGACCGCCCGGCCCTCCGCGATCGCCCATACGATCAGCGACTGCCCGCGGGCGGCGTCCCCGGCGGCGAACACACCGGGCACGTTCGTCGCGAAACCCGCGTCCCGCGCGATCGTGCCGCGCGGCTCCAGCGCCAGCCCCAGCTGTTCGGTGAGCCCGTCGTCCCGGTCGGGACCGGAGAAACCGAGGGCCAGCAGGACGAGGTCGGCGGAGAGCGCCCGCGCGGTGCCCTCCACCGGCCGCCGTTTCGCGTCGACCTCGACGAGGTGCAGCGCCCGGACGTGCCCGTTCTCGTCGCCGGTGAAGCGGAGCGTGGACGCCGCGAACAGGCGCGCGTCCGCGTCCGCCGCCGGCGCGACGCCCAGGTCGCGTGCCTCCTCGTGCGCGGCGGACAGCCGGTAGATCTTCGGGTACGTCGGCCAGGGATCGGTGTCCTCGTCGCGCTCCGCGCCCGGCTGGGCGTAGATGTCCAGCTGCGTCACGGATGCGGCACCCTCCCGGATCGCCGTGCCCAGGCAGTCGGCGCCCGTGTCACCGCCGCCGACGATGACGACGTGCTTGCCGGCGGCGGACATCGGGGACCGCTCCAGGTCGCCCTCGCACACCCGGTTGGCCAGCGGCAGATACTCCATCGCCTGCTGGATTCCGGTCAACTCCCGCCCCGGTACGTGTAGTTCCCGCCACTCGGTCGCTCCGGTGGCGATCACCACGGCGTCGTAACGCGTCCGCAGATCGTCGGCCATGACATCCCGCCCGACCGTGGTCGACGTACGGAACTTCGTGCCCTCCGCCCGCATCTGCTCGATCCGGCGGTCCAGCTGCCGCTTCTCCATCTTGAACTCGGGGATGCCGTACCGCATCAGCCCACCGACCCGGTCGTCCTTCTCGTAGACGGCGACCGTGTGCCCGGCCCGCGTCAGCTGCTGGGCGGCGGCCAGCCCGGTCGGCCCGGAGCCGATCACCGCCACCGTCCGCCCGGACAGCCGGTCCGGTGGCCGGGGCGGGGTGAGCCCGTCCGCCCAGGCCCGGTCCGCGATGGCGGCCTCGACGTTCTTGATCGTGACGGCGGGCTGGTTGATGGCGAGCACGCAACCCGCCTCGCACGGAGCGGGGCACAACCGCCCGGTGAACTCGGGGAAGTTGTTCGTCGCGTGCAGCCGGTCGCTCGCCGCCCGCCAGTCCTCGCGGGAGACCAGGTCGTTCCACTCGGGGATCAGATTGCCGAGCGGGCAGGCGTCGTGGCAGAACGGGACGCCGCAGTCCATGCAACGATCGGCCTGTGCGCTGATGAGGGGGAGCAGTGCCCCGGGGACGTAGACCTCGTCCCAGTCGCGGACCCGCTCTCCGACCGGCCGGCGCGGCCAGTCCTGGCGGGGTGTGGTTAGGAATCCCTTGGGATCGGCCATGGCCGTCTTCCTTGCGTGCGCTTGCGACGGGGCCGTGCGTCATCGGGCGGCACTCTTGCGGCCACGATACGTCCGCTCCGTGCCCCGCGCAGGGCGCAGGGCAGCGCCTGCCGGGAGCAGGCCGACCGTCGGGTCAGGGCCTGTCGCGAGCGGGCCCGGCCGTCAGGTCGGCGTCGGCACGTGGGCGGGCGCGGCGTCGGCACGTGGGTCCTCTCCGCAGGAAGGTCGAGAATCCGAAGAAGGCCCCCGCCACCAGCCCGGTCTCGGAGACCGGCCTGCTCGGCTGCTGACCTGTTCGGAGGCCGGCCTGCTCGGAGGCCGGTGTGTTCGAATGCCGACGTGTCCGGTGCCGCCCACCTCAGCCACTGGCGGCACCGACCTCCTTCCACCCCCACTCCCGCAGCACCGCCGCCACGCCCGCCGTGATCCGCTGCCGCGCCTCCCGTCGCGGCACCCCACTCATCAGCAATTCGTCGTACGGGGTGTCCAGATGCCGTACGGACGCCACGACCGCCGACACCACCGCGCCCTCGGACAACAGCCGCCCGGCGGCACTGCGTCCCACCCGCCCGCTGCCCCGCTCCGACGCGTGCGCGGCGATCGTGCGGGCCCGGTCCCGCGGGCAGCGGGGGAACATCCGCAGGATCTCCTCCGTGAACGCCTCCGCGAACCGCGCGTCCTGTGCCGCCCGCCGACGGGCGTTCCGCGCCCGGCGCCGCCTGCGCGCCTCGGCGTCCGCCAGGCATCGCGCCTCCGCCCGCGCCAGCCCCGCCTCCTCGACGAGGACGCCCTGCCGCTCGTAGCGACCCCTGCGGCGGTTGAACCGCACGACGACCACGCAGAGGGTGCTCTCCTCCCGCGCCCTGCGCGTGAGCGCCGTGTCGCCGCGCGGCAGGAAGACGAGATGCCCGAGGTCCGCGCAGCCGAGGCAGTGCGGCACGCCGTCCTCGACGACGAGCAGCCGCAGCGGTCCTCGCCGGCATCCGGCACAGTGCCGCCGACGCGACGACTGGACCGCGACAAGTCCGGTACCGGGCAGTGGAGTTGGGGAGACCCGCATACCTGCTGCATTCCCCCCTCCCGAGCCTGCCCCCACCCGATCACCGCGCCGCGTCGCAACGCGCCCCGCCCGTCCCGTGCGGCGTGTACACGGACACCCGGTGCGGTAGGACACCGCCGCCTCGAACGGCCGGACCGCCTCCGCCATGCCCCTCCTCCGCGTGGCCGGCCTGTGCAGCGGCATGGTCGTCCCGGATCGCCACCTGTCGCATCATGGGCCGTGTGCGACTCGAAGCGATCACGTGGGAACGTCTCGGCGACCTCCTCGCCGACCGCCTGCTCGACCTGAAGCCGGAGGACGGCAGCCCATGGCCGCGCATCGCCTTCGACGGCGCCCCGGCGGCCCGACCAGGAGACCTCGCCGAACGCGTCGCCGAGGCGCTGCGGGTACGCGGACGCCCCTCCCGCGTCATCGGCACCCAGGGCTTCCTGCGACCGGCCTCCGTCCGCCTGGAGTACGGCCACCACGACGTCGAGGCCTACTACGACGGCTGGTTCGACACCGGTGCCCTGTGGCGTGAGGTGTTCGGTCCCCTCGAACCCGGCGGCAGCGGGCGGATCCTGCCCGACCTGTGGGACCCGGTCACCGACCGGGCCACCCGCAGTCCCTACGTCCAACTCCCGCAGGGCGGAATTCTGTTGCTGCACGGCCCCCTCCTGCTGCGCCACTGGTTCCCCTTCGACCTGACCGTCCACGTCCTCCTCTCCCCACCCGCCCTGCGCCGCCGTACCGCCGAGGCCGACCGGTGGACCCTGCCCGCCTTCGAGCGCTACGACCAGGAGACCGACCCGGCGGCCACGGCGGACGTCCTGGTCCGCGCGGACGACCCACGACGACCGGCGTGGAGCGGGCGACCCGCGGACGCCCGCTGACCCTCTGCCCGTCGCCCCCTGTCTCCCGCCGGACATGCGGTCGGGGAAAGGCCCGGAGAGAATGGGACGCCGGGACACGAGAGTGCAGGGCACCGGGACAGTGGCGCGCACCGCGTCGCGCCGGCCGTCCCGCACCGGGAGGTACACCATGACCACCGCCGGACAGATCATGCACCGGGGCGCCCAGTGGATCCCCGCCCACGAGACCCTCGACCGCGCCGCCCAGCTGATGCGCGACCTCAACGTCGGGGCCCTCCCCATCAGCGACGAGAACGAGCGACTCTGCGGCATCCTCACCGACCGTGACATCGTCGTCGGCTGTGTGGCCATGGGGCACGACCCCGCCGAGGTCACCGCCGGCCAGATGGCCAAGGGGACCCCGCGCTGGGTCGATGCCGACGCCGATGTCAGTGAGGTGCTCCAGGAGATGCAGGGGCACCAGATCAAGCGGCTGCCGGTGATCGAGAACAAGCGCCTGGTGGGCATGATCAGTGAGGCCGATCTCGCCCGGCACCTCACCGACGATCAGATGGCGTCCTGGGCCGAGAGCGTCTACGCCGGGACGGGTACCGCCCCCTCCTGACTCCGGCCGCCGTGAGCCGTTCCCTCAGAGCCAGCCGTTGCGGCGGAAGCCGCGGTACAGCGCCAGGCAGGCGGCGGTTATCAGTCCGACGGCCATGCCGTAGCCGTACTTCCAGTGCAGCTCCGGCATGCGGTCGAAGTTCATGCCGTAGACCCCGCAGATCATGGTCGGTACGGCGACGATCGCGGCCCAGGCGGTGATCTTCCGCATGTCCTCGTTCTGCGCGACGGTGACCTGGGCGAGGTGCGCCTGGAGGATCGAGTTGAGCAGTTCGTCGAAGGCCGCGATCTGCTCCGTGGCGCGCAGCAGATGGTCGGAGACGTCACGGAAGTAGGCCTGTATCTCGGGGTCGACCACCCGCATCGGCCGGGCCGCCAGATCCTGGAGCGGCCGGCTCAGCGGCACCACCGCCCGCTTCAGCTCCAGCAGTTCCCGCTTGAGCTGGTAGATGCGCCCGGGGTCGGCCCGCGCCCCGTTCTCCGCGAAGACGTCCGTCTCGACCTGGTCGATGTCCATCTGTGCGGCGTCGATGACGTTGAGGTACTCGTCGACCACCTGGTCCGCGACCGCGTGCAGCACCGCTGACGGTCCCTTGGCGAGCTGGTCGGGATCGGACTCCAGCCCCTCACGCAGCGGGCCCAGCGAGCCGTGTCGCCCGTGACGCACGGTGACGACGAAGTCCTGGCCGACGAACACCATGATCTCGCCGGTGTCGACCACCTCGCTCGTCGCCGTGAGCTGCTCGTGCTCGACATAACAGACCGTCTTGAACACCGCGAACAGCGTCTCGCCGTACCGCTCCACCTTCGGGCGCTGATGTGCTTCGACCGCGTCCTCGACCGCCAGCGGATGGAGGTCGAAGAGGTCGGCGATGTCCGCGAACTCCGCGTTCGTCGGCTCGTGGAGGCCGAGCCAGACGAATCCGTTCCCGCTCTTGCGCACCCGCTCCACGGTGTCGACCAGGTCGCCGCCGGCCGGGACGCGCGCGCCCTCGCGGTAGGTCACGCAGTTCACCACCGAGGAACCCAGCGGCGACCGCGCGGGATGGCTCAGATCGACCCGAGCCCGCCGCCGGGCCAGGCGCGCCACCCTGCGCAGACCGCCCACCCCGCCCAGGCCAGTGACCTTCCGCAGATTCCCCGCCATGGTCATCCCGACCTCCTTCTCGGATCCCCCCGCGTGATCTCACGCCGTGGCGCGCCAGTCTGCCAGGCCCGCGCAGACCCCGGGCAAGCCTGTGGAAAGGGGACGTTCCACTTGGTTCCCGCCTGTGGACAACCTGAAGTGGGTCTGCCCCGGAGACGGCTTCCCACCCCCTTCCGCACCTTGTCGGGACTGCCCCGGCTCCCGTGTCCCGGTCGCGTCGCCCGCTCCGGTCGACCGGGACGACCGGGACGATCGCGGCATGACGCGAGCCGACCACCGACACCTCCTCGACAACCGGCGGACCGAGGCGGGAGAGCGCTTCGACGCCCTCGCCACCCTCTTCGCCCCGGCGACGTTCCGGCACCTCGAGGGCCTGGGCGCGGGGCCCCGCCCGCCGGTCGAGGTACGGGTGCACGACGTCGGAACGGAGCAGCCGCCGGGAGAGGGCTTCGACCTGGTCCACGCCCGGCTCGCCCTCACCCACGTACCGCAGCGGGGACAAGCCCTGCGCTCGATGACCGAGGCCCTGCGGCCGGGTGGGTGGCTCCTCCCGGAGGACGCGGACCCGCCCTCCAGCCGGCTCTGCCCGGACGAGCACGGCCCCGAACAGCAGTGGGCGAACCGCCTGCGCCACGGCTTCCGCAAGCTCCTGGCCGACCGCGGTGCCGACCTCTCGTACGGCCGCAGGCTCCCGCGCCTGCCGCGCGAGGCAGGACTGCACGACATAGAGGCCGCCGCCTTCTTCCCCCTCACCTCGCCCGCCTGCGCCGCGCTGGAATCCGCCACGGTCCGCCAGATCCGCGCCGACCTCGTGACCGCCGGCCTCACGACCGACGAGGACATCGACCGCCACCTCGCCGACGTCGCCTCAGGTGGCATGGACCTTGCGACGGCCCCGATGATCTCGGCCCGGGGAGGAAGGGACAGCCGCCGATGGCAGGTTCGGCCACCGCCCCCGACAGCGGCCCACCGGGACCCGCCGTGCGACCGACGCTGCCTGACGTCGACGGCGTCGCCCAGGCCACCCCTCACCGAGCGCCGGCCGACTCCACCGCCCCGGTGGGCCGTCCCGGTCTGCCGCCCACCCGCTCCACCGCCAGCGCGCCCGCCCCGCACCCCTCGACCGCGGCCTTCGCGGGCTCCGCGCCCCCGAGCAGGGCGGCGAGGAACGCGCCGGTGAAGGCGTCGCCCGCGCCCGTCGTGTCGCGCGGTGTCGCCGGGACAGCCCGAACGCGGGCGACGACGGCGCCGCCCTGGGCCACCACGGCTCCGTCCGCCCCCTGCTTGGCCACCACCAGCGGCACGCGTCGGCTGAGTTCGGCGGCCGCGTCCGCCCCGTCGGCCGATCCGGTCAGCAGACAGGCCTCGTCCCGGCTGGGCAGCAGCACGTCCACGCCCCGCACCAGGGCCAGGAACCGGTCGGCGCCCAGTTCCGCCAGGAATCCCGCCGACGCCGGGTCCAGGCTCACCGGCACCCCGCGCGCGCGTGCCGATGCCAGCGCCGTCCGCACCAGCGCCCGTCCCGACGCGGAGAACAGCAGGTAGCCCGACAGATGCAGTCGGCCGACCCCGTCGAGCAGCGCGTCCGACCAGTCGTCCGGTTCGATCCGCAGGGAGGCGCCGCTGTCGGTGAGGAACGTCCGCTCGGCCGCGGCCCCGGTGTCGACCAGGCAGACCACCGTCCCCGTCGGCGCCTCGGGATCGACGACGAGCAAGGGCCGTACCCCGCACGCGACCAGCTCGCGTTCGTGCCAGGCCGCCGCCTCCGCACCCACCCGGCCGAGCAGCCGTACGTCCGCACAACCCCAGTGCGCCGCCCAGCACGCCACGTTGGCGCCCGCGCCCCCCGGCAGCGTCCGGACCACCGCGGCCGTGTCCGTTCCCGAGGCCAGCGGCCCCCGGTGGCGCGCGACGACGTCCGTGACGACATCCCCGACCACCAGCAGCGCCCCGCCCCCGCGCCGGCCGCGCGCGGGAGAGGCGTCCGGCCCCGGGCCGTCGGAGCCGCGATCCGCCCCGCCGGAACCCGGTCCCGGACCGCCGGTCACGCCCCGGCCCACGCCGAGGCGATCCGCCCCGCCAGCCGTACGTTGCCTCGCACCGCGGCCAGGTTGGCGCTCAGGGAGGCGCCGTCGGTGTGGCGGACCAGGTGGTCGAGCAGGAACGGCGTGACGGCCTGGCCCGTGACCCCCTCCGCCGCACAGACCTCCAGCGCCTCCGCGAGCACGCGCGCGTGCAGCGCGGGATCCAGCTGCTCCTCCTCCGGCACCGGATTCGCGACGATCAGCGCCGACTCCGGCAGACCGAGCGCGACCTGAGCCCGCATCACGTCCGCCACCTGACCGGGACTCTCCAGCGTCCAGTCCACCGGATGCCCCGAGTCGGACAGGTAGAAGCCGGGAAAGCGGTCGGTGCCGTACCCGGCGACGGCGACCCCCAGCGTCTCCAGTCGCTGGAGCGTCGCCGGCACGTCCAGGATCGACTTCACCCCCGCGCACACCACCGTGATCCGGGTACGCGCCAGCAGGCCCAGATCGGCCGACTCGTCCTGGGTGACCGTCCACTCCCGGTGCACCCCACCGAGTCCGCCCGTCGCGAACACCCGCACCCCGGCCAGCGCCGCGAGCAGCGCGGTCGCCGACACCGTGGTCGCCCCGCTCGCCCCCGAGGCGACCGCGAGCGGCAGGTCGCGGTGGCCCAGCTTGCGGATGCCGTCCGCATTGGCGACCCGCTCCAACTGCTGCTTGTCCAATCCGACATGGGGCCGCCCGTCCAGCACGGCGATCGTCGCCGGTACGGCGCCCTCCGCGCGCACCAGCGCCTCCAGCTCCCGCGCCACCTGAAGGTTGCGCGGACGGGGCAGCCCGTGGGCGATGATCGTGGACTCCAGCGCCACCACGGGGCGACGCGCGTCGACCGCCTCCCGCACCTCTTCCGACACCACCAGCACCACGTGCCCGCCTCCTGTCCGTCGGTCCTCCCTCATCTCTGGCGGGCGGCGCGTCCGGCCAAACCCTTGCGGCCTGTGGGGGACGACACCAGTCTGGAAGGCATGACCGACGACTCGCCCCGCCTCGACCACGTCGTCCTGTGGGTGCGCGACCCGCTCGCCGCGGCCGACTTCTACGAGAACGTCGTCGGCCTGACACCCGTCCGGCTCGCCGCGTTCGCCGCGGGTGAGGAGCCCTTCCCCTCCGTCCGGGTCGACGACGGGAGCCTCCTCGACCTGATGCCGCTGACCATGGTGAAGGGCATGACGATGCTCCCCGGGGCGGCCGACAGCGCCGGACACCCCGTGAACCACATCTGCCTCGCCCTGTCCCGCACCGCCTTCGACGCCCTCCGCACCCGCCTGGCCGAGCACGCCGTCCCGGTCTCGGACGTCTCGCACGGCTCGTTCGGAGCCCGGGGCGCGGCCACGCGCAGCCTCTACTTCCGCGACCCGGACGGCAACGTCGTCGAGATCCGGCACTACGACTGACGCGGGCGCCGGTACGCACCCGCGCCGCCCCGCTCGGGCGCCGTCGCCGGCCCCGACGCGGACCAGCCGTCCCAGCCGGTCCGCGCCTGCCCCGACGCCCGTCCGGCCGCTCAGAACAGCGGCTCGGGCAGAAACCCCTCCAGGGCGAGCAGCCTGCGCTTGGCCTCCAGGCCGCCGCCGAAACCGCCGATTCCGCCGTCGCTCTCCACCACCCGGTGGCAGGGCACCATGACCGGCAGCGGATTGGCACCCATCGCCGTCCCCACCGCCTGCGCCGCGCCGGGCTGGCCCACGCGCTTGGCCAGATCGCCGTAGCCGACGACCGCGCCGTACGGGACGCCGGAGGCCAGCTCGCGCAGGACCTGCCGGTTGAAGCCGGAGATCAGCGACCAGTCCAGGGGGAGTTCGAAGTCGCGCCGCTCCCCGGCGAAGTAGGCGTCGACCTGACGTATCGCCTCGTGCAGCAGCGGAGATCCGGGCGACTCGACCGGCTCCGCACCCAGCCGGTCCGCGAGGCGGCGGAGCGCCTTCTCGCGCACCGGCTCATCGGCGTGGAACACGACATTGACCAGGCCCGCGCGAGTCGCGGCCAGCAGCAGCGGACCGATGCCGGTGTCGACGACGGTCCACACGACCTGCTGCTCGTACTGTCCGTGGCTGTCCATGTGCCCACCGTACGACCCGTCACCGACAACGCCGCGGCCCGACGGCGGGCACGGCGCAGGACCGGTCGCGGGGTCAGCGCTCGTACAGGGCCCGCGCCACCACATCCGGCTTGTCGCTGATGATGCCGTCGACGCCGTACCCGGCCACGGTCCGGGCCGTCGCCGCGTCGTCCACGGTCCAGACGAAGATCCTCAACGGCCTGCCGTGCGGTCCCTCGACCGCGTGCACGGCGGAGACGTACTCCGCGGAAAGAGACACGTACGAGGGATTGACCAGGTCGGTGAAGGCCGCGCTGCCGGGCAGGTCCCGCACCGGTGGCCTGCCCAGCAGACCGGTCGTCACCGACGGCGCCAGGTCGTGGACGGCCCGCAGACTGTCGGCGGCGAAGCTCTGCACGACCAGCCGGTCGAGATGCCCCCGGTCCAGCCACCCCTCGTCGGCGAGCACCTTGAGGGTGTCCCGTTCGATGCCCGGGTACAGCGCGGGGTTCTTCAGCTCCAGCAGCAGTTTCTGGTCGTGGCGCTCGACACGGCGGACGTACTCCCGGAGCGTCGGCACGCGCGCGCCCGCGTACGCGGGGCCGAACCAGCTGCCCGCGTCGAGCCGTGCGACCTCGGCCGCGGTGAAGTCCCGCACCTTCCACGGGGCCCGCCCGGGAAAGACCTCCTCGACGTCGGTGGTCCGCTCGAGGCTGTCGTCGTGGATCACCACCAGTTCGCCGTCCTCGGTGCGCTGGACGTCGTTCTCCACCCAGCGGACGCCCAGGTCGGCGGCCGCGTCGACGGCCGCCAGCGTGTTCTCGGGAGCCTGGGCGGAAGCGCCCCTGTGGGCGATCACCACGGGCCGCCCGACGATCCCCGCCCGGGCGTCGTGAACAGGGAGCAGGAGGGCGACGAAACCCACCAGTGCGGTGGTCGCCGCGGCGACTGTGCGCGCGTGCATGCGTACTCCTCGCATCGGCCGATCACATACGGCACAACTCTGACAGCAGAGAGTCGACGACGGATGCGCGCGGGAAGGCCGAAGGACGGAGGTTGACGGCCGGGGCCGCACACCGGTGCCCCACATTGCGGCAAGGCCGTGTTTCTTTGCCGGAAAATCGTTCGACCATTCCGGTGGCAGTCATACTGCTCTGCGTCAATCCTGATCGCTCGCGCGGTCCTGGGTACACGGCGCGCTCCAGGCATTCCAGCAACAGGGCGGAAGGGCAACCGCGCATGCACGGCACGGCCGACGGATTCAGCTACGGACTCGTGACACCGCTGGTGGCCTACCTCATGGCCTGCCTCGGCGGTGCCCTCGGCCTGCGCTGCACGACCAGAGCCATGCGTGTCGCCCGCTCCTGGCGCCCCGGCTGGCTCGCCCTCGGCGCGGCCGCGATCGGCTCCGGCATATGGACCATGCACTTCGTCGCCATGACGGGCTTCACGGTCGACGGCGCCCCGATCCACTACGACAAGCCGATGACCTACGCCAGCCTCGGCGTCGCCGTCGTCATGGTGGGCGTCGGGATCTTCATCGTCGGCTACCGGGGCGCGGCCGGCACCGCCCTGTTCACCGGTGGCACCATCACGGGCCTCGGGATCGCCTCGATGCACTACCTGGGCATGGCCGGTATGCGGTTCGACGGCAAGTTCGAGTACAACACCCTCACCGTGGGTGTCTCCGTGGCCATCGCGATGGCCGCCGCCACCGCCGCGCTGTGGGCCGCCGGGCAGGTCAGGGGCTTCCTGTGGAGCGTCGGCGCGAGCCTCGTCATGGGCCTCGCCGTGACCGGCATGCACTACACGGGCATGGCCGCCCTCAGCGTCCATCTGCACGCCACGGGATCGCCGTCCGCCGGCGACTCGCCCACCGATCTCCTCGCGCCGATGCTGATCGGCCCGCTCGCCTTCCTCTGCCTCGCCGGCGTGGTGGTGCTGTTCGACCCCCTCATGATGACGGGCAGGCCGGGCCGCGGCCCCGCCGAGCGCAGGCCCGGCGTCCCGGCCCACCCGCACCCCGTCGCCCGGGCCCGGCTCCGCACCCGCCGCCGGACGGCCCCGCACGAGCACCGGACCCCGCAGAACCGCTGACCGGACCGCATTGTCAGTGGTGGGTCGTACGGTGGATGGCATGCGGCCCGTTTCCAGCATCGAACGCACGGTGGCGCCTTTCGAGGTCGTCAGCCCCTACCAGCCCAGCGGTGACCAGCCGGCGGCCATCGCCGAACTGGCCAAGCGCATCGAGGCCGGTGAGAAGGACGTCGTCCTCCTGGGCGCGACCGGCACCGGCAAGTCCGCGACCACCGCGTGGATGATCGAGAAGCTCCAGCGCCCCACGCTCGTGATGGCGCCGAACAAGACGCTGGCCGCCCAGCTGGCCAACGAGTTCCGCGAGCTGCTGCCGAACAACGCGGTCGAGTACTTCGTCTCGTACTACGACTACTACCAGCCCGAGGCGTACGTCCCGCAGTCGGACACCTACATCGAGAAGGACTCCTCGATCAACGAGGAGGTCGAGCGGCTGCGCCACTCCGCGACCAACTCGCTGCTCACCCGCCGCGACGTCGTCGTGGTCGCCTCGGTCTCCTGCATCTACGGCCTCGGCACCCCCCAGGAGTACGTGGACCGCATGGTCCCGCTGAAGGTCGGCGCCGAGATCGACCGCGACCAGCTGCTGCGCCGCTTCGTCGACATCCAGTACACGCGCAACGACACGGCCTTCACCCGCGGCACCTTCCGGGTCCGCGGCGACACCATCGAGATCTTCCCGGTCTACGAGGAACTGGCCGTCCGCATCGAGATGTTCGGCGACGAGATCGAGGCCCTGTCGACCCTCCACCCGCTCACCGGCGAGATCATCAGCGACGACGAGCAGCTGTACGTCTTCCCCGCCACCCACTACGTGGCCGGCCCGGAGCGCCTGGAGCGCGCCGTCAACGACATCGAGAAGGAGCTGGGCGAGCGCCTCGCCGAACTCGAGAAGCAGGGCAAGCTCCTCGAGGCCCAGCGCCTGCGCATGCGCACCACGTACGACATCGAGATGCTCCGCCAGATCGGCAGCTGCTCGGGCGTGGAGAACTACTCGATGCACTTCGACGGGCGCCTGCCCGGCTCCCCGCCGAACACCCTGCTCGACTACTTCCCCGACGACTTCCTCCTCGTCATCGACGAGTCCCACGTCACCGTCCCGCAGATCGGCGCCATGTACGAGGGCGACGCCTCCCGCAAGCGCACCCTCGTCGACCACGGCTTCCGGCTTCCCTCCGCCCTCGACAACCGACCCCTGAAGTGGGAGGAGTTCCAGGAGCGCATCGGGCAGACCGTCTACCTGTCGGCGACGCCCGGCAAGTACGAACTCTCGCGCGGGGACGGCGTCGTCGAGCAGATCATCCGCCCCACCGGCCTCATCGACCCCGAGATCGTCGTCAAGCCCACCGAGGGCCAGATCGACGACCTGGTGCACGAGATCCGCACGCGCGTCGAGAAGGACGAGCGGATCCTGGTCACCACCCTCACCAAGAAGATGGCCGAGGACCTCACCGACTACTTCCTGGAACTCGGCATCCAGGTCCGCTACCTGCACAGCGACGTCGACACCCTGCGCCGCATCGAGCTGCTGCGCGAACTGCGGTCCGGTGAGTTCGACGTGCTGGTCGGCATCAACCTCCTGCGGGAGGGCCTCGACCTGCCCGAGGTGTCCCTGGTGGCCATCCTCGACGCCGACAAGGAGGGCTTCCTGCGCTCCGGCACCTCGCTGATCCAGACCATCGGCCGCGCCGCGCGCAACGTCTCCGGCCAGGTCCACATGTACGCCGACAAGGTCACCCCGGGTATGGAGCGGGCCATCGAGGAGACCAACCGCCGCCGGGAGAAGCAGATCGCCTACAACACGGCGCGCGGAATCGACCCGCAGCCGCTGCGCAAGAAGATCAACGACATCGTCGCGCAGATCGCGCGCGAGGAGGTCGACACCGAGCAGCTGCTGGGCTCCGGCTACCGCGCGAAGAAGGACGGCGGCGGCACCAAGGCGCCGGTGCCCTCCCTCGGCGGCAAGGCGGCCAAGGGCGCGAAGTCCACCAGGTCCGCGAAGGGCAAGGTCAAGGAGACGGTCCCGACCGACCGCCCCGCCGCCGAACTCGCCGACCAGATCGAGGAGATGACGGCGCGGATGCGGGCGGCCGCCGCGGATCTCCAGTTCGAGGTCGCGGCCCGGCTGCGCGACGAGGTCTCCGAGATGAAGAAGGAACTGCGCCAGATGAAGGAGGCGGGCATCGCCTGACGTACCACGCGGGGCCCGGCCGTCGTACGCGCTGTGTTGCAAGAACGACACAAAGTGCGGTCCTGGGTACGGCACTGTCAGTGCCCTTGCGTAGGGTTTTCGTCAACCGCGGGGACCGCGGCAACAGGGGACAGTCCGAGAGGGGAATCAGCGCGTGACCGTCAACATGACCAAGGGTCAGGCCATCAGTCTGCAGAAGACCGACGGAGGCAGCCTGACCGCGGTGCGCATGGGTCTCGGCTGGCAGGCTGCCCCCCGGCGCGGCCTGTTCGGCTCCCGCACCCGGGAGATCGACCTCGACGCCTCCGCGGTCCTCTTCGCGGACAAGCAGCCGGTCGACGTCGTCTTCTTCCGCCACCTGGTGAGCGACGACGGCTCGGTCCGGCACACCGGCGACAACCTCGTCGGCGGCGTCGGCCAGGGCGGCGACGACGAGGCGATCCTCGTCGACCTCTCCCGCGTGCCGGTCCACATCGACCAGATCGTCTTCACGGTGAACTCCTTCACCGGCCAGACCTTCCAGGAGGTGCAGAACGCGTTCTGCCGCCTGGTCGACGAGACCAACGGCCAGGAACTGGCGCGCTACACCCTCGCGGGCGGCGGTGCCTACACCGCCCAGATCATGGCCAAGGTGCACCGGGTGGGCGCGGGCTGGAACATGACCGCCCTCGGCACCCCGGCCAACGGCCGCACCTTCCAGGACCTGATGCCGGCCATCCTGCCCGCGCTGTAACCGGGCCGGGCGGCACACGACGACACGACACACGACGCAGGGGGACCACAGGCGATGACGGCCGAGCTGGTGCGGGGCCAGAACCACCCGCTCTTGGAAGTCCGCCTGGAGATCCGGGTCTCGGCCGGCGCCCCGGTCGTGGCGGCGGCCACGCTCTGCGACGAGAGCGGCAGGATCCACGGCGTGGAGCGGGTCGCCCACCCGGGCGCACCCACTCTGCCCGGTCTCGAGGTCTCCCGGCAGGCGGCCGCCGACCACCGCCTCGCGGTGGACCTGGACGCCGTCGCGGAGAGCGTGCACCGCGTCAGCGTTCTGCTCGCCCTGCCCACCGGGGTGGGCGGACCGGTCGCCTTCGGCTCCCTCGCCGCCCCCTTCGTCGCCGTCACCGGCCTCGACGGTTCCGAAGTGGCCCGCTTCACCCTCACCGGCCTCGGCCCCGAGTCGGCCGTCGTCGCTCTGGAGCTGTACCGGCGTCAGGGCGCCTGGAAAGTGCGGGCGGTCGGCCAGGGGTACGCGGGCGGCCTCGCCGCCCTCCTCGCCGACCAGGGCCTGGCGCAGGCCCAACAGCTCGCGTCCGGCATCAACGAGGCCGCGGCCCGGGGCCTGGCCCGCTCGGTGCCGGCCCCACCGCCGCGCACGGCCGACGCCGACCGCTCCCGACAGGCGGCCGCCTCCGCCCTCGGCCCCGACCAGGGCGGATCCCCGTACGGCGGGCAGAGCACCCAGGGGCCCGCCGACCCGTACCCGGGTCCCCAGCCGTCGCAGGGCGCAGCGGATGCCGTGGCGGGGCACCCGGCCGGGCCCGCGGACCCCGCGGCCACCACCCAGCCGGGCACCCCCGCGGCGTCCGGCACCGGCGGCCCCGTCGACTACAGCCACCCGCGGCGGCGGAACACCGCCCCGCCGCCCCCGCCCGCCGCACCCCCGGCCGAGCCCGGCAGGCCCGCACGGCCGGTCGCCGGTGACGCCACCGGCTGGTCCATGGAGGAGCGGCTGTACAACCAGGTCTGGGGCATGTTCGAGGACCTGGCCCGCACCACGGCCGCGTACCGCAGCGCCGTCGACTTCGCCGACACGCGCAGGGAAAGGGAACTCGACGAGGTCCTCTCCGACCCGCGCAGCCGGATCGGCGGCCAGGGCGACGCCGCCCGCGAGACCGCTCACGCCAAGCACGCCCAGCTCGTCGACCAGGCCCGGCAGGTGCTGGACCGTGATCTCGCCCAGCTCGTGGCCGAGGCCGAGGTCGTCGAGCCGGCGCTGCCGCCGGCCTTCGCGCGCTGGGACAACCCCGTCTGGCACGCCTATCGCGTCCCGATGGAAATGCCCATGGCGCTGCGCCTGGGCGACCTCCGCCTTCCCGAGAGCGACCGGTTGCGCATCCCCATGCTCATCCGCCTCCCGCTGGAGCGCGGTCTGTGGGTCGACAGCGGGCGGACGGGCTCGCCCGACGGCTCGTTCCTCGACTCCCACGAGCTGCGCCGTCTCGCGCTGGACTCGGCCGTGGCGCACACGGCCCGGCTGCTGGCGGTCCATCCGGCCGACGAGTTCACGGTGCACGTCGTCGACCCGGACGGTTCGGGCGCGTCGGCGCTCGCCCCGCTGGTGCGGAGCGGAGTGCTGGCGGCGCCGCCCGCCGCGGGCTCGGCCGGTGTGACGGACGTGCTCACCCGGCTCACGCAGCACGTCGACCTGGTGCAGATGGCGGTGCGCGGCGGTGCGGCCGACTCGCTCCCGCCCGGGTTCGACACCGCCCAGCAGCTCCTGGTCGTCAACGACTTCCCGCACGGCTTCGACGATCGTGCCGTGACCCAGCTCCGCTACCTCGCGGACGAGGGCCCGTCCGTCGGCGTCCACCTGATGATGGTCGCCGACCGCGAGGACGCCGCCGGATACGGTCCGTTGCTGGATCCGCTGTGGCGCGGGCTGATGCGGCTGACCCCGGTGCCCGACGACCACCTCGCCGATCCCTGGGTCGGCCACGCCTGGACGTACGAGCCGGCCCTCGTACCGCCCGGCAGCCAGGTGCTCCAGCAGGTCCTGACGCAGGTCACCGCGGCCCGCCGGGCATGGCGGGGCTGATCGCTTCCACCTCTTCACCAAGCGACCGTAAAGTCGCCCTGACCGGCACCTTTGATCTTCTCTTTGCCAACCCCTTTACCTTTCCTTGGTGATTGGGTACTGTTTTTCGTACGGAGGGGAGTACTCCCTGCCAGCTGCGGCGTACCCGTCAATACGGATCAGAGCTGATCCCGGGGCGCCGGCCCGTGCGGCCCCGTGCGCATGCCCTGCGCCGGGACCCGGGGTGGAAGAGACCTCCGGCAGCGCGACGACGCTGATCACCTGCCGTTACGTACTGCCGGAGGCGCAGTGGATGTTTCCCTGACCCTGTGGGTCCTGACCATCGTGGGCCTCGGTGCCCTCATCGCGATCGACTTCTTCATCGGCCGCAAGCCGCATGACGTGTCGATCAAGGAAGCCGGTATCTGGACCGTCGTCTGGATCGCCCTGGCCGCCCTGTTCGGGCTCGGCCTGCTCGTCTTCGGCGGGGGGCAGCCCGCCGGAGAGTTCTTCGCGGGCTTCATCACCGAGAAGTCGCTCAGCGTCGACAACCTCTTCGTCTTCGTCCTGATCATGGCGAAGTTCGCCGTCCCCTCGCAGTACCAGCAACGGGTCCTGCTCGTCGGCGTGCTCATCGCCCTGGTCCTGCGGGCGATCTTCATCGCCGCGGGCGCCGCGATCCTCGCCAGCTTCTCCTGGGTGTTCTACCTCTTCGGTGCCTTCCTGATCTGGACCGCCTGGAAGCTCATCCAGGAGGCCCGGGCTGACGAGGAGGACGAGGAGTTCGAGGAGAACAAGCTGCTCAAGGCCGCCGAGCGCAGGTTCGGTGTCGCCGACCGCTACCACGGCACCAAGCTGTGGATCGAGCAGAACGGCAAGCGGGTCATGACCCCGATGCTGGTCGTGATGCTCGCGATCGGCACCACCGACGTGCTGTTCGCCCTCGACTCGATCCCCGCGATCTTCGGCCTGACGCAGGACCCGTACATCGTGTTCACGGCCAACGCGTTCGCGCTCATGGGGCTGAGGCAGCTGTACTTCCTCATCGGCGGCCTGCTGCGCAAGCTCGTCCACCTCAGCTACGGCCTGTCGATCATCCTCGGCTTCATCGGCGTCAAGCTGGTACTGCACGCGCTGCACGAGTCCGGGGTCCACGTCCCCGAGATCAGCATCCCGGTCTCGCTCGGCGTCATCTGCTCCGTCCTGATCGTCACCACGATCACCAGCCTGCGGGCCTCCAGGAAGCAGACGGCGGCCGGTGAGAAGCAGACCGGGAGCGAAGGTGTCCCGAAGGACAGCATCGACGTCTGACCGCGGACGACGCGGGAACCATCTCCGGGAGCGGTGCGCGGCGGTTCGCCGGGCGCCGCTCCCGGCGCTTCTCCGGGCGCCTCCCGGAAGGAATGCGGAGCCCGTACCGCTCTGCGACGATCGCTGCATGATCGCTCGGCTCAGGTCGCTCACGACCCGCTGGACATCCCTCGTGCCGGCGCTCGCCGTCGTCCTGCTGGCCCTGACCTGGGGCCGTGACCTCGCCCCCGCGGTCGTCGCCCTGATCACGGTCGTCCTCGCCGGAGCGGTCCTGGCGGCCGTGCACCACGCCGAGGTCGTCGCGCACCGCGTCGGTGAACCGTTCGGCTCCCTGGTACTCGCGGTCGCCGTGACGATCATCGAGGTCGCGCTCATCGTCACGCTGATGGCGGACGGCGGCGACAAGAGTTCGACCCTCGCGAGGGACACGGTCTTCGCGGCCGTGATGATCACCTGCAACGGCATCGTCGGCCTGTGCCTCCTCGTCGCCTCCCTGCGCCACGGCACGGCGATCTTCAACCCCGAAGGCACCGGCGCGGCCCTGGCGACCGTCGCCACCCTGGCCACCCTCAGTCTGGTCCTGCCGACCTTCACCACCAGCAAGCCGGGCCCGGAGTTCTCCAGCGTCCAGCTCACCTTCGCCGCCCTGTCCTCACTGGTCCTGTACGGCCTGTTCGTGGCGACCCAGACCGTCCGGCACCGGGACTACTTCCTCCCGGTCACCCGGCAGGGCGACGTGATCACCGGGGACGACCACGCCGCCGCGCCTTCGTCACGGACCGCGCTGATCAGCCTGAGCCTGCTCGGCCTGGCTCTCATCGGCGTGGTCGGACTGGCCAAAGGGGTCTCGCCCACGATCGAGGAGGGCGTGGAGGCCGCCGGGCTTCATCACGCCGTCGTCGGTGTGATCATCGCGCTGCTCGTCCTGCTCCCCGAGACCATCGCCGCACTGCGCTCCGCCCGCCGCGACCGGGTGCAGACCAGCCTCAACCTCGCGCTCGGCTCCGCGATGGCCAGCATCGGCCTGACGATCCCGGCGGTCGCCCTGGCCTCGATCTGGCTCTCCGGTCCGCTCGTCCTCGGCCTCGGCCCCACCCATATGGTGCTGCTCGCACTGACCGTCGTCGTCAGCTCCCTGACGGTCGTTCCGGGCAGGGCCACGCCGCTGCAGGGCGGCGTGCATCTGGTGCTGTTCGCGGCGTACCTGGAGCTGGCGGTCAATCCCTGAGGTCTTTCGGTGGGGCCGGCGCCGGTCGGGTCTCCGGCAGCAGGGCGAAGCAGCCGAGGCTGAGCAGGGCGACGCCCGTCAGATACGCGCCGACCCCCCAGGGGACGCGCCCCGAGTGCTCCGCGAGTGCCGTGGCCGCGAGGGGCGTGAGCGCGCCGCCGAGAACTCCGCCAGGTGGTAGCCGACCGCCGCGCCCGTGCAGCGGATCCGCGGCTCGTACAGCTCCGGCAGATAGGCGGCGACGACGGCGAACACGGTGACGAACGCGAGCACGGCGCCGAGGAGGCCCAGGAACATCGCAAGCGCCTCGCCCGTGCCCAGCAGCGCCACCGGAGGGAACATCCACAGCGCGGCGGCGGCGCAGCCGACGAGGCACAGCGGTCGCCGCCCGTAACGATCGCCCAGCAGAGCGGCCACGGGCGTCAGCGCCCCCTTCACCACCACCGCCGCCGTGACGCAGGTCAACATGACCGTACGGCTCGCCCCGAGCCGTTGCGTCGCGCAGGCCGGCGACCAGGTCGTCACGGTGCAGAAGATCGCGTAGCCGACGGCGAGTCCGCCGGCGGTCAGCAGGACGAGTCGCCAGTGGGAGCGCACCACCTCGGCGAGCGGCACGCGCGCGCGTGCCTCGATCTCCAGGAACCGGGGGCTCTCGGGCAGCGACGACCTCAGCCACAGCCCGAGCACCACCGGCACCCCGCCACCCGGAAGGGCACCTGCCGGCCCCACCGGGCGAACTGCTCCCCGGTCAGCGCCGGCACGACCCCGTTGGCGAGCACGAAGCCCACCGCGGGCCCGACTTGGGGAAAACTCGACCACAGCCCGCGCCGCCCGACGGGCGCGTGCTCCGCCGTCAGCAGCACCGCGCCTCCCCACTCCCCGCCGAGCCCGGGCCCTTGCAGGAACCGCAGCACCAGCAGCAGCACGGGTGCCGCCACCCGATCGAGCCGTACGTCGGCACGCATCCGACCGCGACCGTCGAGGCGCCCGTCAGCAGCAGGGAGAGGACCGTGACCGGGGGTTACGGGGCGCACGGTGTCGCGATCGCGTCGCGCGGGGCTCAGTAGGTGACGGTGACGCGTCGTCCGGGGCCGTCGACGCGGATCGTCCCTCCGTAGGGGAGGACGAGCTGCGGGTCCGTGTGGCCGAAGTCCACGTCGAAGACGGCGAGGGCGTCGGGCGCGTACACCTCCAGCGCGCCCAGTACCGCTTCGCGCTGCTCCGCGGCGTATCGGGCGGCTTCCTCGGGGCCGTGGGGACGCTCGAAGGACCAGGTCTTGGCACGGCCCATCAGGAACGCGGGGAACCTCTGGAGGAGGCCGCGCTCGCCCATGTTCCGCAGGATCCGGAAGACCTCCGTGGCGCTGGGGAGTTCCTCGGAGGTCTCCAGGAACAGCACGCCGCCGTCGTAGACCGACAGGTCGTGCGAGATCTCGCGGTCGGCCATCAGGAGCCAGGAGAGGATCTCCAGATTGCCGCCCCAGCCGCGTCCCTCGACCACGCGGTCGGCGTTGCGCCAGATCCAGCCGGTGCCCGGCCGGGTCTCCGGCTGCGACGCGAAGGCCGCCGGGTCGGCCCAGTCGCGGTCGACGTCGTTCCAGCGTTCTGCGGGCCGCAGTTCGTAGGCGTCCGAGGTGAACAGGGCCGCCCGCAGGGAGTCCGCGGTCAGCGCGTCCATGGTCACCGGCCGTCCGAGCTGCACCATCACGCTCGCGCCGTGGTAGCCGACGATCCCGGTGTTGTACAGGAAGGCGAGCAGGTTGGTGTTGTCGCTCGTGCCGAAGAACGGCTTCGGGTTGGCCCGGATCAACTCGCGGTCCAGCAGCGGCAGAACGGTGATCTGGTCGTCACCGCCGATCGACGCGATGACCGCCTTGATGCCGGGATCGGCGAAGGCGGCGTGGATGTCGTCGGCCCGCGCCTGCGGCGTGGCGCCCATCGTGCGGGTCGTCGGGTACTCGACCGGTTCGAGGCCGAACTCCTCGCGCAGTCTTTCCAGGCCCAGTTCGAAGGGGACCGGGAAGAGGCCCGGCAGGCCTTCGGCCGGCGAGAGGACGGCCACCCGGTCACCGGGGGAGGGCTTCGGAGGAGACGAGGGTGTGGTCATGCGGGTGAGGCTAGGGCTTCCCGCCCCGCTGTTTCACCGTGATAAACCGGGTCCGAGCAGCGGTCCGACGGGCCGCCCCACGCCGAACGGACCGGAGGAACCGTGCCCCGCACCCTGGCCAGCGCCCCCATCATGATTCTCAACGGCCCCAACCTGAACCTCCTGGGGCAGCGCCAGCCCGAGATCTACGGCTCCGACACGCTCGCCGACGTCGAGGCGCTCTGCGCGAAGGCCGCGGCGGCGCACGGCGGCACGGTGGACTTCCGGCAGTCCAACCACGAGGGGGAGTTGGTGGACTGGATCCACGAGGCGCGGCGGAACCACTGCGGCGTCGTGATCAACCCCGGCGCCTACTCGCACACGTCGATCGCGATCCTCGACGCGCTCAACACCTGCGACGGACTGCCGGTGTTGGAGGTCCACATCTCCAACATCCACCAGCGGGAGTCCTTCCGGCACCACTCGTACGTCTCACTGCGCGCCGACGGCGTCATCGCGGGCTGCGGAGTGCAGGGCTACGTGTTCGCCGTGGAGCGCGTCGCCGCACTGGCGGGGGCGGGGCAGGTTAGCACGTGAGCCCCGGCCGCGCGTGAGCACCGGCTCTTGGCAGGCGCCCCTCACAGATGTCCGGCCTCCACGGAGGCAAGGCGTCGTACGAGTCGATCGCGCCCGCCTTCCCACGCCGACGGGTGGCAAGTTGCATGACCCGTATGGGGCATTAGTGTTGAAATCAGTCACCCTGCAACCTATGTGCTCAAGGGGTAGTTATGACCGCTAGGCATTGGAAGCGCTCCGTCATCGCCTGCTCGGTCCTCATTCTCGGTTTCGCACCGGTTGGCATACAGCAGGCCTCAGCGGCCGCGCCGACCGAGACCCACGCCAGTGCGCCCGCAGCCGTCAACAGCCCACGCGACTATCGGCAGGGCTTCAGGGACGGCTTCCGGGACGGCTACCAGGATGCCAGGGACGACTGCCGACCGGGCGGGGGGCTCCGCAGCTTCAGCACCAGCGACTACACCCGTGGTTACGCCGACGGCTACAGCGCCGGCTTCGCCCGGGCCGAGCGGCGGTACTGCTGAGTGACGCCGACTCGGCGAGCAATCCTGCCGTGAAGTCAGGGAGGCCGTTTCCCGGGGCACTTCGGAGCCTCCGGAGGCGGCCTCCCCGTCTCGTTACCCCCTCGGGCAGCGGCTCCGGTGCGGGCACTGCCCGGTGGGCACCGCCAAGGGGCGGGAAGCGGTGTGAGGCGGGCTCCTCACCGGTTGCCCCGTACAGATCGACGGATCACCAGCCTCGGGATCGCCACTCCGCCGGTCGCGGCCTCTCGGAGCCGAGCGTCGTGTCGTTCCCGTGGCCCGGATAGATCCACGTTTCGTCGGGCAACGGGCTGAAGATCTTCTCCTCCAAGCCGTCCATCAGACTCGTGAAGTCCACCGTGTTCGTTGTTCTTCCAGGGCCGCCGGGAAAGCACAGGTCCTGGAGCAGCACATCACCGACTGCCGTTCATGATCGCGGCTGTGGTGACTCTCCGTGGCTCTGGCACGGAAAGTGATCCAGAACCCAGGTTCAGCGACCGCCGACAGGGGGAATTCGCGCCTCTGGGCCACTCGACCCCGAGGATGCGGGAGTGCAGCGCGAAGCGCCCGTCCCTCAGGGTGGTCGGGGGGCGGGCGCTTGCGTAGGGGGATCACTACTGGAGCTTCAGGCCCCCTGGTGAGGTGAGGCCTTTGTCGGGGTGGGCGCGGAACGTCGCCGTCCGGGTGGTGGGCGGGCACGTCGCGCCGTTGGGGTGCTGTTCCGTCAGTTTGGCCCGGGTGCTGTCCTCGACGACCGTGTCACCGCTCTTCGCGGACGTCACGGTGACCCGCACCGGCACGGTGGACGCACCGATGTCGTCGCGGAGTCGGACCGGCAGCGCGGCGAACGGGTCGTCGGGACTGCCCGATGTCCGCTCCTCGCAGGTGCCGTCCACGCACAGCCGGATCCTCACAGCGTCTCGGCCGCCGAAGTCGGCGGGCCGCCACACGACGGTGACCTGCGAATCCCCGTCGGCCTGGGGACACGACGTGTCCTTGCCGAGGAGCGAGCGTCCGGTCAGGGACGCCGCCAGCAGCACTGTGAGAAGGGCGCGACGCATGTCGGTACCTCGCTACCGTGCCGGGGAAGGCGCTGTCGGCCAAGCCGATGTCAGTGAAATATAGCCAGCACGGGTCGAACATCCCGCCGCTGTTGTCACTGCCGCCGCCACCGCCGCCGGAGATGATGCCCTTGGCGGTGGCCCCTCCGACGCTGTTGACGGTGTACACCGGACCGCCGGAGTCACCACTGATGGTGCAGGATCCGGATGTCTTCTTGGCGGCCGGTCGCACGGCGCGTCGCCGAACGTGACCCCACCGTCCGGCGGAAGGCCGGCGCCTCCAAGACCAACTGTTGGCGGCGTCTGGGCTCCTCGGCGACACCCCCTTCGCGTTCTTCGCCGGCATGGCCGAGTCCGAACGCGAGAACATCCGCGAGAAGTCCCTCGAAGGGCAGGCGTCCGCTCGCGACAGGGACTGCCGCGGCGGACGGCCCAGGGCTGGACGCCACCGCCCGTGGGGCATGACGCTCCCCAAGCGCCGACGGGCCTGAACGCGCGTTCGCCCCCGCTCGGTTTCGAAACGGGGGCGGACGTCGTCGGACGGTTACCAGCCTCGTGCGCGCCACTCCGCGAGGTGGGGCCGCTCCGTGCCGATGGTGGTGTCGTCGCCGTGGCCGGGGTAGACCCAGGTCTCGTCGGGCAGGACGTCGAACAGCTTGGTCTCCAGGCCGTCCATCAGGGAGGTGAACTCTTCGGGACGTGTTGTCCGGCCAGGGCCGCCGGGGAAGAGACAGTCGCCCGTGAACACGTGCGGATGCCCGTGCGGGTCGTCGTACACGAGGGCGATCGAGCCCGGCGTGTGTCCGACGAGATGGCGCGCGGTCAGGCGCACGTCGCCCACCCGGACGACGTCGCCGTCGTCGAGCAGGACGTCGGTCGGCACCGGGATGCCCTCGGCGTCCTCCCGGCCGGCGTACGTACGCGCGCGCGTGGCCGCGACGACCTCGGCGAGGGCCTGCCAGTGGTCTCCGTGACGGTGTGTGGTGACCACGGAGGCGATGCCGTCGTCACCGATCGTGCCGAGCAGCGTCCGGGCGTCGTCGGCCGCGTCGATCAGCAGCTGCTCGTCCGTGGCCCGGCAACGCAGCAGATAGGCGTTGTTGTCCATCGGGCCGACCGCGATCTTGGTGATCATCAGGTCCTTCAGCTCGTGCACGTCCGCCGAGCCGCCGACCCGCACCTCTCCGCTGTACGTCATGACCGCCAGCCTATAGCGGGGGGAGGGCCGGGAGCGGGCCGCCGTCGACCGTGAGCGCGGAGCCGTCGCGGCGTCCCGAGAGCCAGCCGAGCAGGTCCGCGGCCGGGCCCCCGACATCGACGGGCCCGCCGGGTGCGCCGCCGCCCGTGCTCCAGGTCCCGCCGCCGTCGCCGCTCAGGCGCGTCGACGGTACGTCCCCGTGGCCGCGGAAGCGTTCCACGAGGAAGTCGATCTCCCGCGCGACGAATTCCTCCGGCAGGTCCTCCAGCTCGTAGCCGATCCCGAGGTCCACGTGGTGCAACTCCACCTCCGCCCAGCGCCGGAAGGGCACCCGCGCCGCCGAGTCGGTGACGCCGTTGCGCAGCTCGACCGTGCGCGACCAGTCCGCGGGGACGGCGGCGGCCTCCTGGAGGCGGGCGGCGCTCTCCCTGACGTCCGCGAGCTGGACGTCCAGGGGGCGCGGGGCGTCCCGCTCGATGTCGGCGTCCCGCACGGCGGCGTCGACGTACATGGGACGGCCCTGGAAGACGTTCACCAGGGCGTCGGCGTTGCGGGCCAGGTGGGCGAGGACGTGGCCGCGGCTCCAGCCGGGCAGGCGTGACGACTGCGTCACGGACGCGTCGTCCAGTTCGGCGGCTGCGGTGAGCAGTCGGTCCGTCGCGTCACGTACAGACGCCAGGTCATGAGCGTGATCAATCATGGTGCTGACCTTAGCTTCGCCACTCCTTCGGGTGAAGGTGGTCGGCAGCCGCCCACAAATCGAATGTGCGTGCCATAAGGTCGTGGGCGGCGTCGGGCATGCTGGAGGGCAGGGCATTGTTGTCAACCCGTGAATCCGACCGGCGTTGTCAGTGGGTCCCCCTAGTCTGAGAGGGACGGGGGCCCCGCCCCTGTCACTCCTCTCAAGAAAGGTGCGGACCGGCGTGGCCGACCGTCTCATCGTCCGTGGCGCGCGCGAGCACAACCTCAAGAATGTCTCGCTCGACCTGCCGCGCGACTCGCTCATCGTCTTCACGGGCCTGTCGGGGTCGGGCAAGTCCTCGCTGGCCTTCGACACGATCTTCGCCGAGGGGCAGCGACGCTACGTCGAGTCCCTCTCCTCCTACGCCCGGCAGTTCCTCGGCCAGATGGACAAGCCGGACGTCGACTTCATCGAGGGCCTCTCCCCGGCCGTCTCGATCGACCAGAAGTCGACCTCGCGCAACCCGCGCTCCACGGTCGGCACCATCACCGAGGTCTACGACTACCTGCGTCTGCTCTTCGCGCGCATCGGCAAGCCGCACTGTCCCGAGTGCGGCCGCCCCATCTCGCGCCAGTCGCCGCAGGCCATCGTCGACAAGGTGCTGGAGCTGCCCGAGGGCAGCCGCTTCCAGGTGCTGTCGCCGCTGGTCCGCGAGCGCAAGGGCGAGTTCGTCGACCTGTTCGCCGACCTCCAGACCAAGGGGTACAGCCGCGCGCGGGTGGACGGCGAGACCGTCCAGCTCTCCAACCCGCCCACGCTGAAGAAGCAGGAGAAGCACACCATCGAGGTGGTCATCGACCGCCTCACGGTGAAGGAGTCCGCCAAGCGCCGCCTCACCGACTCCGTCGAGACCGCCCTCGGCCTGTCCGGCGGCATGGTCGTGCTCGACTTCGTCGATCTGCCCGAGGGCGACCCCGAGCGCGAGCGCATGTACTCCGAGCACCTGTACTGCGCGTACGACGACCTGTCCTTCGAGGAGCTGGAGCCCCGCTCCTTCTCCTTCAACTCGCCCTTCGGCGCATGCCCCGACTGCTCCGGCATCGGCACGCGCATGGAGGTCGACCCCGAGCTGATCATCCCCGACGAGGACAAGTCCCTCGACGAGGGCGCCATCCACCCCTGGTCCCACGGGCACACCAAGGAATACTTCGGCCGCCTGATCGGCGCCCTCGCGGACGCGCTGGGATTCCGGACCGACATCCCCTTCGCCGGCCTGCCGCAGCGCGCCAGGAAGGCCCTCCTCCACGGCCACAAGACGCAGATCGAGGTCCGTTACCGCAACCGGTACGGCCGCGAGCGCGTGTACACGACGCCGTTCGAAGGCGCCGTTCCGTTCGTGAAGCGCCGGCACAGCGAGGCCGAGAGCGACGCCAGCCGCGAGCGCTTCGAGGGCTACATGCGCGAGGTGCCCTGCCCCACCTGCGAGGGCACCCGCCTCAAGCCGATCGTCCTCGCGGTCACGGTCATGGGGAAGTCCATCGCCGAGGTCTCGGCCATGTCGATCAGCGACTGCGCGGACTTCCTGGGCGAGCTGAAGCTCGACGCGCGCGACAAGAAGATCGCCGAGCGCGTCCTGAAGGAGGTCAACGAGCGCCTGCGGTTCCTCGTCGACGTCGGCCTGGACTACCTCTCGCTCAACCGCGCCGCCGGCACGCTCTCCGGCGGCGAGGCCCAGCGCATCCGCCTGGCCACCCAGATCGGCTCCGGTCTCGTCGGCGTGCTGTACGTCCTCGACGAGCCGTCCATCGGCCTGCACCAGCGCGACAACCACCGGCTGATCGAGACCCTCGTCCGGCTGCGCGACATGGGCAACACGCTCATCGTCGTCGAGCACGACGAGGACACCATCAAGGTCGCCGACTGGATCGTCGACATCGGTCCCGGCGCCGGCGAGCACGGCGGCAAGGTCGTGCACAGCGGCTCCCTGAAGGAACTGCTCGCCAACGACGAGTCGCAGACCGGGCAGTACCTGTCCGGCAAGAAGGCCATCCCGCTGCCCGACCTCCGGCGCCCGCGCGACCCGTCCCGGCAGCTCACGGTGCGCGGGGCCCGCGAGAACAACCTGCGGGACATCGACGTCTCCTTCCCGCTGGGCGTCTTCACCGCGGTCACGGGCGTCTCCGGCTCCGGCAAGTCGACCCTGGTCAACGACATCCTGTACACGCACCTGGCCCGCGAACTGAACGGCGCGAGGAACGTACCGGGGCGCCACACGCGCGTGGACGGCGACGACCTCGTCGACAAGGTCGTCCACGTCGACCAGTCGCCCATCGGCCGCACCCCGCGGTCCAACCCCGCGACCTACACCGGCGTCTTCGACCACGTCCGCAAGCTGTTCGCCGAGACCACCGAGGCCAAGGTCCGCGGCTACCTGCCCGGCCGCTTCTCCTTCAACGTCAAGGGCGGCCGCTGCGAGAACTGCGCGGGCGACGGCACGATCAAGATCGAGATGAACTTCCTCCCGGACGTCTACGTCCCGTGCGAGGTCTGCCACGGCGCCCGCTACAACCGGGAGACCCTGGAGGTCCACTACAAGGGCAAGTCCATCGCCGACGTCCTGAACATGCCGATCGAGGAGGCGACCGAGTTCTTCGAGGCCGTCCCCGCGATCGCCCGCCACCTCAACACCCTCAAGGACGTCGGTCTGGGCTACGTCCGCCTCGGCCAGTCCGCGACCACCCTGTCCGGCGGTGAGGCACAGCGCGTCAAGCTCGCCAGCGAGCTCCAGCGCCGCTCCACCGGCCGCACGGTCTACGTCCTGGACGAACCGACCACGGGTCTGCACTTCGAGGACATCAGCAAGCTCCTGAAGGTCCTCTCCGGCCTCGTGGAGAAGGGCAACACGGTCATCGTCATCGAGCACAACCTCGACGTGATCAAGACCGCCGACTGGGTCGTCGACATGGGCCCCGAGGGCGGCGCGGGCGGCGGCGTCGTCGTCGCCGAGGGCACGCCGGAGGAAGTGGCCGGGGTGCCGGCCAGCCACACAGGCAAGTTCCTGCGCGAAGTCCTCGGCGACCGCGTCAGCGACGCGCAGCCGGTCAGGGCCCCGCGCGGGGCGGCGGCGAAGAAGACGGTCGCGGCCAAGGCGGCGCCGAGGAAGACGGCGACCGCCAAGGCCGCCGTCGACAGCACGCCGACCAAGAAGGCCGCCGGTACCGCGAAGAAGGCGACGAAGAAGTAGGAGAAACGGCGGCGGCGCCCCGCGGGGGGGTGCCCGCGGGGGGGGGGC
>NZ_JBFBCB010000067.1:0-31355 GCF_040682975.1 Streptomyces sp. NPDC051051 | reverse complement strand
CCGGTCTCGACGACGTCCTCATGATCACCGGGCGCAACAAGCGCCCGCTCGAGGACCACTTCGACCGCAACTACGAACTGGAGTCGGCACTTCAGCCGCGACATGCGCGGGGCCGGCCGCCGTCGGTCCGGGGGTGTCACGCGGGCACGGTGCAGTCGAACGCGTGCAGGTAGGGGTTGACCGGCCGGATGTCGTCGATGACCAGGCCCGCCCCGGTCAGCCGGCTCACCATGCTCTCGGTGGTGTGCTTCGCGCCGCCCACGTTGAGGAGCAGCAGCAGGTCCATGGCGGTGCTGAAGCGCATCGAGGGCGAGTCGTCGACGAGGTTCTCGATGACGACGACCCGTGCGCCGGGCCCGCCCGCCGCCATGACGTTGCGCAGGGTCCGGGCGGTGCTGTCGTCGTCCCACTCCAGGATGTTCTTGATGATGTACACATCGGCCTGGACGGGGACGGCCTCGCGGCAGTCGCCGGGCACGACGCGCATCCGGTCCGCGAGCGCGCCGCCGGGACGCAGCCGCGGGTCGGCGTTCTCCACCACGCGGGGCAGGTCGAGCAGCGTCCCGTGCAGGGCCGGGTACTTCTCCAGCAGGCTCGCCACCACGTGCCCCTGGCCGCCTCCGATGTCGGCGACCGAGGCGCTCCCCGACAGGTCGAGGAGGTCTGCGACGTCCCGCGCGGACTGCGCGCTGGAGGTCGTCATGGCCCGGTTGAAGACGAGGGCGGATTCGGGGGCGTCCTCGTTGAGGTAGGTGAAGAACTCCTTGCCGTACAGGTCCTCGACGACGTTGTGGCCGGTGCGCACGGCCTCGTCGAGCTTCGGCCAGGCGTCCCAGGTCCACGGCTCGGTGCACCACAGGGTGATGTAGCGCAGGCTGTGCGGGTCGTCCTCGCGCAGCAGCCGGGACATCTCGGTGTGCGCGAAGGTCCCGTCGCCCTGCTCGGCGAAGACGCCGTAGCAGGAGACGGCCCGCAACAGCCGTCGCAGGGGCTTGGGTTCAACCTTCACCGCGGCCGCGAGGTCCTCCACGGCCATGGGGCTGTCGCCGAGGGCGTCGGCGACGCCCAGGCGGGCCGTCGCGCGCAGGGCGGCGGCACAGGCCGCCCCGAACACCAGCTCCCGCAGCCGCATGGACGGCGCCGGGGCAGTTTCTGCGGTCGTCATGTGCCGCCTTTCCTCTTCGTCGTGTTCACGGGTGGTCACGGCCTTCCGGTCAGCACAGGCCCGCGGGCCTGGAGACCTGGCAGGAGTTGGCCTCGAAGGTGTTGGCCTTGGCGGTCTCCTGGTCGACGAGGTCGGCCGGGAGGTTGCCGCTCAGCTCGTTGTCGCTGATCCGGTTCCGCTCGCTGGTGGTGCCGACGAAGCTCTTGAACAGGACGATGCCGCCGGACAGCGGGGATTTTCCGGCGTTGTCCCGGATGACGTTCTGGGTCACCAGGGTGTCCTCGGTGCCGGTCATGACGACGCCGGAGCCCTGCAGGGCGTCCAGCCGCGCGGTCTTCGGGCAGGACTTGTTGTTGCGCACGATGCGGTTCGCGGCGACGGTCACCGCGCCGGCCTTGGGCTTGTTCTCGTCGCCGACGACGAACACGCCCGCGCAGTTGCCGGTGACGTGGTTCTCCGCGACGGTGAGGTTGCGCAGCCGGCGGACGGTCACGCCGATCCGGTTGCCCTCCAGCCGGTTGCGCTCGACGAGCGTGCCGCCGGTGTCGGTGGCACCCTGCTCGGTGGTGATCGTGTTGGCGAGGAAGAGGCCCGCGTCGCCGTTGTCCCGGGCGGTGTTGCCCCGGAACACACCGCGCACCGACGCCTCCTGGGCGATGCCCCACACCCCGTTCTTCAGCGCGGTCACCTTGCGCACCGTCAGCCTGTCGGTGTCGACGGCGTACACGCCGCTGCGGGTGAAGCCGGTGACGGTCAGGGAGGCGAGGGTGACGTCCTCGAGCTTGCGGTTCTTCTTCCCCACCACGCAGATGCCGTTGCCGGCCGCGGCGCAGGTGTCGGCGGCCTTGGCGGCGGCCCCGCCCGTGGACTTGGCGGTGGTCTTGGTGGCCTTGGCTGCGGCCGGCCGGATCACCACGCCCCGGCCCACGCCGCGCAGGGTCAGTCCGGGGGTGGTCACCGTGACGCTCTCCCGGTAGGTGCCCGGGGCGATCAGCACCGTGTCACCGGGCGCGGCGGCGTCCACCGCCTTCTGGATCGACTGTCCCGCGTGGACCACATGGGTCATGTGGCCGGCGGACGCCGGGGCGGCGCCGAGGCCTGCCCCCACGACCGCGGCGGTGCACGCAAGGTACACGAGATGGCATTTATTCATATTCCGGACAATATGCTCGACAGGTCGGCGGCCCGGCGGTATCGGCCGTACGTTGGCGTGTTGCGGGGCGGCGCGGCGCGGGCGGGGCAGCGCGGGCGGCGCGTCGCGGGGCGGCCGACCGCGTACGGGCCCCGTCCGGACGCCCCTGCGAGGTCGGGACGGCCTGGCGCGCCGGGGGCCGACCAGATCACGCACGGGATGCCGGAGACCCCGAGCGGGTTCACCCTGACGGGCGCGCAGGCCCTACCCGGTACGAAGGTCGCGCCCGGCGCGGTCCGCCCCGCCCTCGCCACGGCGCGACGTAGCGTGGCCCGCACAACCAGGGCGTGCCGAGGCGCGCGACGGCCGACTCGATGGTGGCGTCATGTGTGGGAGTGCGACGGCCGATCTGTTGGCGGGCGCCGGAATCACCGCCGTCGGCGCGGCCTGTGTGGCGCGGGTGCGCCGGGTGCGGGACCTGCCGCTCGCCGCGCTGCCCCTCCTGCTCGGGGCCCATCAGATCGTCGAGGCGATGGTCTGGAACGCGGACGGTGGCGGCGTACCCGCCACCGTCACCTGGGCCGTCATCGCGCTGCCGTTGCCGGCGGTGTGGGTGCCCGCGGGGGTGTGGTGCGCCGCTCCGCCGCGCACCCGGCGCGGACTCGGCTGCGTCCTCGCGGTCGGCGTCGCGACCGCCGCCGGCCTCGCGTACGTGCCGGCCGTCGGCCCCGTCACGGCCGAGATCCGGGGGCACACGATCGGCTATGCGAGCGACCTGCCCCGTCCCGCCCTTCTCGTCGTCGGCTATCTGCCGGCCACGGTGGGTTCCCTGCTGCTCTCCGGCGACCGGCGTCTGCTGGTGCTGGGGATCTTCGTCGCCGTGGGCGCGCTGATCTGCTGGACGCTGTGGCGGCTGGAGTTCGTCTCCACCTGGTGCGCCTTCGCGGCGGTGTGTTCGGTGCTGCTGCTCGGCTGGGTCCGCGACCGGCCGGCGCCTCGGTGAGCACCGGCGCCGGCCGCTCCGAGGACCGGGCGGCCGTCTGCTCGAACCCCCCTTCCCGGTAAGGCGGTTCGTCCTCTCACCGGGCGGGCCGGGCGGGGTCCCCCGCGGTCGCCCCGGCGGGCAGCGCCGGGGACGGGGAACCGATCGTTCCTCCCCCGCGCGTGAAACCCCTTGCGCCACATGTGTCATACTCGGCGCCGCTTATAGCAAGATCCGACCGGGGGGGTCCACCTGCACGCCATAGCCTTGGACGCCCCCTACCTGGACACGGACGCGGGCCAGCTCTGCTTCTCGCTGGACCTGGACGAACGGCCGGCCCTCGCCGAGCACGAGACGACCGTGGGCGGGCTCGACGTCCGTCTGCGGCTGCTCGGCGCCTCGCACCAGGTCTTCGCCGGTCCCGTACGGGAGACCGTGGCGTGCCTGCTGGGGTCCGTGAAGGGCCTGCCCGGGACGTACACCCGTCAACTGCCCGGATGGAACTACGCCTTCACGGCCGACACCCGACGACTGGACCCCGCGGCCTTCAGCGGTCTGGTGGCGGGGATCCGCCGTCAGGTCGCCGACAACCCCGACAGCCTGTGCGGGATCTTCCCCGGATCGCCGGAGGCGCTGACGGCCGTCGTCGTCGAGGCGGCCGACGGACCGTCCGGCGGCGGGCTGGTCTGGCGCACCTGGCACACCTATCCGCAGCACGGCCAGATCGTATCGACGTACACGCGGCTGGAGGCCCGATGAAGAGCGCCCGACTCGTCCGCGCAGCGGTGGCGGCCGTGCTGGCCGTCGCCCTGCTGGCCGCCTGTTCCTCCGACGGCGACGACGGGGTGCCGCGCGGCTGGATACGCGACACGTACACCGAGAGCGGCGCGGACTGGGTCGTTCCCAGCAAGACCCCGACGCAGGTGGCCGACGCCATCCACGGGCACCGCGCGGCCCTCGACCGCGCGTCCGGCGGGAGCATGGAGTTCCTGCGCTACGGCGACGACATGGTCACCGTGTCGCCGTACCGGAGCGGCAGCCGGATCGAGATCGAGGACTACCGCAACGGCTACCACCGGCACGGCACGCACCTCACCTACTGGCCGAACCCGGACAGCGCCAGCTTCCGCGGCGGCGGCCCCGGCGAGGGCAAGTGACACCGGTGGACCGGCTCCACGCGTGACGCATCACCCGACCCCGACGCCGCCGTCAAGAAAGGCAACACAGTGACCGAGATCTTCGAGTCGACGGGCCAGGCCCTGCTCTACGGAGTCGTGGGCCTCGCGGTGATGGCCGTCGGCTTCATCGCCCTCGACCTCGTCACACCCGGCAAGCTCTTCCACGTGGTGTGGACGGACCGCAACCGCGGCGCGGCGGTGCTGCTGGGCAGTCAGTCGATCGCCGTGGGTCTGGTCGTCATGGAGGCCATCCGGGCCAGCGAGTCCGAGGAGGGCCTGGGCTACGGCCTGTTGAGCACGCTCCTGTACGGCCTCGCCGGGGTGCTGGTGATGACGCTGGTCGGCATCGTGATCGGCCACCTCACGCCGGGGCAGATGGGCGCGGTCGCGCTCGACGACAGCAGCGACGGCCGTCCGCACCCGGCCGCCTGGGTCCAGGCCGGAATGTACCTCGGCACCGCGTTCATGGTCGGCGCGGCACTGTCATAAGCACCGCACCCGTGAGCACCACCGCACTTCGGGGCCCCGGCGCAGCGGCCCCCTCCCGCCCCCCGGCCGTCCGGCACACCCGGGGGGCGCGCTTCCTCCTGCTGCTCGCCGTCTTCCTCTGTGCCGCCTGCGGCCTCGTCTACGAGCTGGCGCTCACCGCGCTGGGCAGCTACCTCATCGGCAACTCCGTGCTCCAGACCTCCGTGGTCATCTCCGTGATGGTCTTCGCGATGGGTCTCGGCTCGCTCGCCGCCAAACCGCTGCGCCGCCGCGCGGTCGGCGCGTTCGCGGTCGTCGAGGGGGCGCTGGCGCTGGTCGGCGGACTGTCCGTGCTGGTGCTGTACGCGGCGTTCGCCTGGCTCCAGCTGTACACCCCGGCGATGATCGTGATCACGCTGGTGGTCGGCCTCCTCATCGGGGCCGAGATCCCGCTGCTGATGACGCTGTTGCAACGGATCCGGCGGCAGGAGGCGGGCAGCGCCGTCGCCGACATGTTCGCCGTCGACTACATCGGGGCGCTGGTGGGCGGGCTGTGCTTCCCGCTGCTGCTCCTGCCGACGTTCGGACAGCTGCGGGGCGCGCTGGTGGTCGGCGCGGTCAACGCGGTGGCCGGCGTCATCGTGGTGCTGTTCATCTTCCGCCGGCAGACCCGGCGTTTCGTCCAGGTCGGCCTGCTCTCCGGCGTGACGGCGGTCCTGGCCGTGCTCGGCACGGCGTACGTCCTGGCGGACGACCTGGAGGTCACCGCGCGGCAGCAGATGTACCAGGACCCGATCGTGCACGCCGAGACGACGCCGTACCAGGAGATCGTCGTCACCCGCTCCACCGCCTTCACCGGCGGTGCGGACATGCGCCTCTTCCTCAACGGGGACCTCCAGTTCAGCTCCGTCGACGAGTACCGCTACCACGAGTCGCTGGTGCACCCCGCGCTGTCGGAGGGACGTGGCGACGTGCTGATCCTGGGCGGCGGCGACGGGCTCGCCCTGCGCGAGGTGCTGCGCTACGACGACGTGCGGCACGTGACGCTCGTCGAGCTGGACCCGGCGATGACGAAGCTGGCCCGTGACTTCGCACCGCTGCGCGAGCTGAACGGCGGGTCGTTCGCCGATCCCAGGGTCCAGGTGGTCAACGCCGACGCCTTCAACTGGCTGCGCGGCGTCCGGCAGCGGTACGACGCGGTGATCATCGACTTCCCGGACCCGGACACGGCGGCGCTGGCCAAGCTGTACTCGGTGGAGTTCTACACCCTGCTCGGCCAGGTCCTCACGCCGCGGAGCCAGGTCATGGTGCAGAGCGGGTCGCCGTTCTTCGCGCCGAAGACGTTCTGGTCGATCGCGGCGACGGTGGAGGCGGCCGGGTACGCCACGACCGAGTTCCAGATCGACGTGCCGAGCTTCGGCAACTGGGGATTCGTGCTGGCCACCCACGGCGGCACCGCTTCCCCGCCGCTGCGCCTGGCCCCGGACGCCCCCCGCCTGCGCTACCTGGACGACTCGGTCCTGAAGGCGGCCACGGTGTTCCCCCTCGACCGCCGCCGCGAGGACGTACGGCCGAGCACGCTGATGGAACCGACGGTGCTGGAGTACGTGCTCAACGAGTGGAAGAACTACTGATCCCGCCGAGCGGGACCGGAGTGGGGCCGGCTCCGCCCGGGACGGCCCCGGTCAGCCGACGAGGTCGGCGACGAGAACGGCGAACTCGTCGGGGGTGGCCAGCCGCACGCCCAGGGACTCCGCCTTGGCCCGCTTGGAACCGGCGCCCTCCCCGGCGACGACCAGGCTCGTCCTCCTGGAGACGCTGGAGGAGGAGCGGCCGCCGGCCCGTTCCACGAGTTCGTTCATCTCGTTGCGGCTGAGCTTCTCCAGCGGGCCGGTCATCGCGCCGGTGACCACCACCGTCATGCCGGCCAGCGGCCCCCCGGCCGACGCGGTGACGTCGGTGGTGTCGGCGGCGTGCGCGGCGTCCGCCGTCCCGGTGCCGCCGCCGGTCTCGTCGGACGGCGGGGCGGGCGGCGTCGCGCCGGGCTCGGTCATGTTGACGCCGGCCGCGGCGAGCTTGTCGATGAGCGGGGCGAGTTCGGCGAGTTCCGCGACGATGGACGGGGCCTTCTCGGTACCGATGCCCTCCACCCGCTGGATCGTCTCCGCGTCGGCGGCGCGCAGCAGGTCCATGGTGGCGAAGTACCGGGCGATACGGCGGGACATGGAGCGTCCGGTGCCGCGCACGCCGAGTGCGCACAGCACCCGCGCCAACGGTCTGCCCTTGGCCGTGGCGATGGCGGCGAGGAGGTTGTCGGTGCTGGTCTCGCCCATCCGGTCCAGGCCGAGGAGCTGCTCGCGGGTGAGGGTGAACAGGTCGGCGAGATCGGCCACCAGGCCCGCCTCGACGAGCTGCACGACGCGGGTGTGGCCGAGGCCCTCGATGTCGAGCTGGTCGCGTCCGGCGGCGTAGGAGAGGGAGGCGACCAGGTGGCAGTTGCGGCCGTTCTCACAGCGCCAGCGCTGCTCGCTCGTGTCGATGGCCGATCCGCAGCGCGGGCACGCCCGGGGGAAGACGATCGGCTGTTCCTCGCCGGTGCGCAGGTGGGCGACGGGCGCCTCGACGCGGGGGATGACGTCGCCCGCCCGGTGGACCGTCACGTGGTCGCCCAGGCGCAGGTCGCGACGGGTGATGTCAGCCGGGTTGTGGAGGGTGGCGTAGGTGATGGTGGAGCCGTCGATCTCCACCGGGGCGAGGACGGCGCGGGGCGCGATGACGCCGGTACGGCCCACGTTCCACTGCACCTCCAGCAGGCGGGTGATCTTCTCGACGGCCGGCAGCTTGTAGGCGATCGCCCAGCGCGGGGCTCTGGAGCCCGACCCGGCGGCCCGCTGGTCGGCGGCCAGGTCGGCCTTGACGACGATCCCGTCGATGCCGAAGGGCAGTCGCGGCCGCAGGTCGGCGATCTCCCGCACCCGGGCCAGGACGTCCTCCACGGTGTCCGCGGTGACGCCGGGTACGGCCGTCGTGGCGGTCGTGTTCACGCCGAGCGTCGCGGCCCGGGCCATCAGGTCGCTGTGGGCGGCCTCACCGAGGGTGGCGGCGAGTCCGGCCTCGGTGTCGGCGAGGGGCAGCAGGCCGTAGCCGAAGAAGGTCATCGGCACGGTGTAGGCGCGGTCCTTGGCGCGCAGGGTGCCGGCGGCGGCGTTGCGCGGGTTGGCGAACGGCCGGCCGCCGTGCGCGGTGCGGACCTCGTTGGCGTGCTCGAACTGGGCGGTCGTCATCAGGACCTCGCCGCGCACCTCCACGGTGACCGGCTCGGTCAGCCGCTCGGGCAGGCCCTCGACGGTGCCGGCGGCGTGCGTGACGTCCTCGCCCGCCGTCCCGTCGCCCCGCGTGATCAGCCGCGTCAGACGGCCTTCGGTGTAACGGGCCGCGATCGCCAGGCCGTCCAGCTTCGGCTCGACGCTGTACCGCTCGCTCGCGTGGCCGACGCGCCGCGCCAGCGAGGCGGCCCAGGCGGTGAACTCCTCCGGCGAGAACACGTTGTCCAGGCTGAGCATCGCGACCGTGTGCGGGACGTCGCCCTCGACGGCGCCGCCGGCCACCTTGCCGCTGGGCGAGTCGGGCAGCACCTGGCCGGGATGGGCGGCCTCCCAGTCCGCGATGCCCCGCACCAGCCGGTCGTAGGCGTCGTCGTCCAGCACCGAGGTGCCCCCGGTGTAGTAGGCGGCGGACGCCCGCACGGCGTCCTCGACCGCCTGCGCGTAGGCGGCGGCATCCACGATCTGTGCGGCAGGTGTCGTCATGCCCGCCATCCTGCCTCCCACCACTGACAACGCCCCTCGCACGAGCGGGCGTCGGGGCGGACCGGGGACCGGGTACGCTGCGGCAGCGTCCGCCGTACGGCCACCGCTCGTGCGCCACCTCTCGTCCGGTGCTCCCGACCCTCCCCAAGAATGTTTTATATTCAACTATGACTCGACGGATCTTCATCGACAAGCAGAGCCCCAAGGCCTACCACGCGCTCCTGCAGACCTCCGAGGCCGTGCGCGCGACCGCCGCCGAGGCGGGCCTGGAGCGCACCGTCGTGGAACTGGTCAACCTGCGCGTCTCGCAGCTCAACGGCTGCGCCTTCTGTCTCGACCTGCACACCAAGGCCGCCCTGCGCGCCGGGGAGTCGACCCGGCGGCTCGGCGTGCTCGCCGCGTGGCGGGAGACCGAACTGTTCAGCCCGCTGGAGCGGGCGGCCCTGGCGCTGGCGGAGGCGACCACCTTCCCCACCGACACCGCCGCGCAGGAGACCGCGTACGCCGACGCCCGCGAAGCCCTCACCGAGGACCAGATCGCGGCGGTGATCTGGGTGGCGGTCACCATCAACGCCTTCAACCGGGTCTCCGTCCTCAGCGGGCACCCGGTGCGCTGACCGGGCGGGCCGGCGCAGGCGGGCCTGCCCGAACTCCCGGTGGTGGCCCCGGTCAGCGGCGCGGGACGTCCTTGACGAACACCATGCCGTCGCCGGCGGCCAGGTGGGCCGGGTCGAGCGGGGCGTAACCGAAGTACGGCGACACCCGGGGAGCCGGCCGCGGGTCGCCGAGGGCGGCCGCCAGCCGGGCGGCGTCGACGACGCAGCGGTCCTGCGGGAGCGCGTACAGGTGCCCTTCGACGGTGTCCGGGGGCGGGGTGTCCACCCCCTGGTGCCGGATCGTGCCGAGGGCCGTGGGCAGGAAGGCGTACTCCTCGCCGAGCCGGGCGCTCACCAGCGCACCGGCGCTCCACCACTCCAGCGGCTGCCCGTCCATGCGCATGGTGCTCGTCTCCCGCTGGAGACGGCCGTTGTGGGCGTGGACCAGCACCGGGCCCCGTTCGGCGAGGGCGAGGAGGTTGTCGGCCATCATCAGGTCCCGCACGCCCACCATCCGGGTCATGCGGGCCGGCGAGGTGTCGGCCATCCAGAAGTGGTAGCGCAACAGGCCGGTCGCCGTACGACCGTACACGCGGGCGCGGTCCCGCTCCTCCGGCGCGACCACCGTGGCCAGGTGCGGGGTCTGCGCGTCGAGCAGGGCCGTCAGCTCGTCCGCGAGCAGCCGCAGTCGGACGGCCTCGGCCGACCTTCCCACCGACCGGGCCGGGTCCCTCATCGCGGCGGGCTCGGTCCACCGGGCGTCGGCGCCGAGCAGGCCGTCCAGGGTCTCCGCGGTGCAGGGCAGCAGGGTCGGGTCGACGTGGGCCGCGAGGTGGGCGTGGAGGGCGGTGAGGGCCTGCCGGGGGCTCGCGGCGTGGGTGATCTCCAGCGGACCGTCGAAGCCGGCGAAGCGGACCTGCTCGGACGCGGGCCGGCCCTCGTTGTGGGCGCGCATCCAGCGGACGAGTTCGCGGTTGGCCGCGGAGGTCCCCCAGCCGTGGCTGAATCCCCGTTCCATGACCTCGTCGAGAGTGCCCCTGCCGGAGGTGACGTGGTCGTCGACCACCAGGCCCCTCGTGTAATCGCTCTCGATCGCGATCGTCCGGTAGCCCTCCTGCTCGACGAGCTGCCGGAAGAGGTCGTTGCGCAGGTCGAGCAGGGCGTCCTCGCCGTGGGTGGGCTCGCCCAGGGCGAGCAGCCGGGGCCGGGACGGGAGCAGCCGCATGACGGAGGCGGCCTCGACGGTCCGCACGGTGTCCTTGATGTCGGTAGCCATGGCTTCAACGGTATCTTTGAACCCTCGGTGGAAACTTCTGCGCGACATCGGCGGGATCATGAGGCAAAACCTTCAAAACGGTGAACGGCTCCGGCCGGTCGACCTGGCCCGCGCGCACGGCCTGTCCACGCAGGCCGTGCGGAACTACGAGGAGGCCGGCATCCTCCCGGTCGCCGGGCGCACCTCCCACGGCTACCGCACCTACACGCCGCTCCACGCGCGGGCGCTGAGCGCGTTCCTGGCCCTGGTGCCCGGCCACGGCCACCGGACGGCGGCGGCGGTCATGCGGGCGGTGAACCGGGGCGCGGCCGACGAGGCGTTCCGCCTCATCGACGAGAGCCACGCCGAGCTCCTCGAGGACCGGCGGACACTCGGCGCCGTGGAGGACGCCCTCCGCGACCTGGATCCCGGCACCCGACCGACCGCACCGTCCGGGCTGTCCGGGCCGTCCGGGCCGCCCGGGGCCGGCGGCACGTTCATCGGACCGCTGGCGGGCCGGCTCGGCATCCGTTCCGCCACCCTCCGCAAGTGGGAGCGCGCAGGGCTGGTGAGCCCCCGCCGCGACCCGCGGACCGGGTACCGCGTCTACGACGAGGCCGACGTGCGCGACGCGCGGCTGGCCCGTCAACTCCGCCGCGGCGGCTACCCGCTGGAGCGGATCGCCCCGCTGATCGCCCAGGTGCGGTCGGCCGGCGGACTCGAGCCGCTGGAGGCGGCCCTGGCCGACTGGCGTGCCCGGCTGTCCGCGCGCGGCCGGGCCATGGTGTCCGGGGCGGCCGCACTGGAGGCGTACCTCCGTGCGCGCGGATGAGCGGATGACCTGATGGGCTGTCAATGGTGGCCCGTCCTCCCCCGTCACCCGTGATCACGTGCCCCGCGACGTGTCGACGTGCTTGCATACGACGGTGACCCCCGACCCCGCCGAAATCCCGGCCCTCTGCGTCCGGCCCCGGGTGCCGGCCGACCTGGACGACTGCGTGAGGGCGCTGGCCCTGGTGCACGCGCACAGCCGGTACCCGGTCAACTGGCCCGCCGAGCCCGCCGCCTGGCTCACCCCCACCACGCTCCTGGCCGCCTGGGTGGCCGAGCACGACGGACGGACCGTCGGGCACATCGCGCTGTGCCGGGGCGAAGACGGCGATCCGGCACCGGCGTTGTGGGCGACGCGCGGGAACGGGGTGCCGGCGGTCGGTGTGAACCGGCTGTTCGTGGCGCCCGAGGCACGCGGGCTCGGCGCGGGAACGGCCCTGGTGGAGCGGGCCGTCGAGAAGGCGCGCTCCCGCGGCCTGCACCCCGTGCTCGACGTGGTGGCCACCGACCCGGCGGCGGCCTTCTACGCCCGGCTCGGCTGGCGGGACCTCGGTCGCGTGGACCAGAGGTGGGGCCCTGACCAGGTGGTTCCTCTGCGTTGTTACGCGGCGCCGGTGTCCGTGGAACGGGCCGGCTAGAGCCCGTCGTCGCCTCGGGGTCTCACCCTCCGGACCTCGCCGCCGGGCCGAGCCGGGCCGCACCGCAGAGGTGACGACGCGCCCGGCACGGAACGCCGCTCCACCCGCGCCCGGACAGGGAGACGACACCCGGACCCGCGCCGTCCCTCACTCTTTCCGGGCCTTCGCGTCCGCGTCGCCGCGGTACCCCCGGTCCCCGTGAGAAGGTTGCCGCCCACACGAGACAGGGGGGTACGTGACACCCGGTCAGAACCGTTTTCGCACGCGCAGAACGTCACTGACGCTCATGACGGCACTCGGCACGCTGGCCGGTGCCGCCCTGACGGGGGCGGCGCCGGCCGGCGCGGCGACGGGGACCACCATCGCGGCCGGCGTGGTGTACCGGCAGTACGACCTCGAGGCGGGAGCAGGCGTGACGCACGTGCACGTGCTCGGCGTAGACCTGACCGACACCCGCGCGAGTCTGGGCCTGCTGCATCCGGGGAAGGTCGCGGCCCGCGCCACCGTCTCCCAACAGGCCACCGCCCAGAAGGCCGTCGCCGGCATCAACGGGGACTTCTTCCACATCACCGAGACGCAGCATCCGGGCGTCGCCGCGACCGGCGCGAGCGTGGGCCCCGCCATCGCGAACGGCAGGGTGCTCAAGGCCGCCGTACCGACGGGACAGCGGTTCGGCCCCGAACTGCCGCCCGGCACGGACACCGACGACGTGCTCGGCGTGAGCGGTGACGGACGGGCCCGGCTGGACCGCCTGACGCTCGACGGCACGCTCGTCACGCCCGGCCGGCGGTGGCCGCTGGGCGGCCTCAACCAGTACGCGCTGCCGGAGAACTCCATCGGCGCCTACAACTCCGACTGGGGCAGCGTCTCCCGGGCGCGGGCCACCTGCGGCACCGACACCGACCGGGCCGCGCCGTGCGGCACCGACACCTACGAGGTGACGGTGCGGCAGGGCCGGGTGGTGTCCGCCTCGGCCACGCCGGGCGGCGGCGCCATCGCGGCGGGCACGACGGTGCTCGTCGGCCGGGAGGCGGGCGCGGAGCGTCTCAGGACGCTGGTCGCGGGGCAGCGGGTGACGGTGCGGTACGGTCTCGCGGCCGCCTCGCGGCGCGCCTACCGCTTCGCCCTCGGCGGTTACCCGGTGCTCACCGGCGGGCGACCGTCGGCGGGCCTGGACACGCGGACCTCGGCGGTCCGCACCGCGGTGGGCATCGCGAACGGCGGGCGGCGGGTGCTGCTGTTCGCGGTCGACGGTGCGCCGGCGTACCGCAGGGGCCTGACGGTCGCCGAGGTCGCGGCCGCTCTCAGGAGCCTCGGGGCGACCGAGGGCTTCGGCCTGGACGGCGGCGGTTCCTCGACCCTGGTGGCGCGGGAGCCGGGTGCGGCCACGGTGTCGGTGCGCAACCACCCCTCGGCCGGGGCGGAGCGTGCCGTGCCGAACGGCATCGGGGTGTTCACCCGGTGAACCGGCCCGCGCGGGGGCCGGTTCAGCCGGTGCTCCCGCGGGACCTCACGGCCGGATGCTGCCGACGATGTCGGCGGTCGCCGTGAGGCCGCTGTGGATGGTGGGGGCCATGCTGGTGCCGGCCAGGAAGAAGCCGAGCAGCAGGCAGACCAGCCCGTGCGAGACCTTCAGTCCGCCGTTGCGCAGGAAGATCACCGCCAGGATCAGCAACAACACCACCACGGAAAGGGAAAGGACCACGCCAACCTCCTCCATTACGTCCGCTTTCACGGCATTCGGCCGCAAGTGTGGCGTAGCGGAGGGTTCATCCGTGCGGCTGACCTGTCCGCCGAACGAGTGGTTCGCGGTCGGCCGGGCGGCCGGCCGGTCAACCGGCCGTGGTCACGCCTTCCCGCGGGCGTCGAGGAAGGCCTCCAGGCCGGCCAGGTCGTCGGTGTTCAGGTAGTCGACGCCGGCGTCGAGCAGTTCGCCCCACAGCGCCTCCCGGGCCGGCCCCGCCAGGTCAGGCGTCGCCCAGAAGCGCACCTTCTGCCCGCGGTCGTGCGCGGCCCGCACGAGGGCGCGCAGCTTGCGCCGCTCCGCGTCGGGGAAGGCGCCGACACCGAGCCAGGTGAAGTGGAGTGTCCAGTTGTCGCTGATCAGGGAGGCGAAGGAGGCGTCGGTGCCGCCCAGGTCGGCGAGGCGGCCGTCGTAGAAGGCGCGGCGCACCGTCTGCGCCGCCATCGGCACCCGGGCCGCACGGTCGCCCGAGATGACGGCGGTGACCGGGCCGCGCCGCACCCGGCCGTGGTCGTAGGTGGTGAACAGGTGCCGGTAGCGGTGCAGTCGGCGGTCGAGTTCGAGGTACGTCGACGCGCCCTCGGTCTTGATGTCGACGAGCAGTTGCAAGGGGGTGCGCGAGCCGCGGTGGACGGAACCGTGGTTGGCCTCGACGCGGGCGGCGAGCGGGGCGAGGTAGAGGGATTCGAGCGTGCGGGCCGGGTCGAGGTCCACCGGGTCGTGGGCGACGAGCAGTTGGCCGTCGACGAGGAAGATGTCGGCCTCGACGCTGCCGAAGCGGTGGTCGAGGGCGTCGAGCAGGGGCCGGGGATGCTCGTAGTCGTTGTGGGCGTGGGCGTGCCACAACGGGCGCGGCCGGTGCCGCTGTTCGGCGGCGAAGGCGCTGCCGGCGGGCGGCGCCAGCACTGCCGTGAGGGCGGCGCCGAACGTGGTGAGGGCTCCGCGGCGGGTGATGAGGGCCATGCTCTGCCTCCCTGTGGAACGGTCTGGACCACAGGGAGTATGGATCCGGTCCGGCCGCAACGAACCTGTACGTGACAGGAGTTGGCCGGACCGCCGTCGGGCGTTCACCCCTTCCGCACGAGCACGCGAAGAAGCCCGCCCCGGGTGGGGCGGGCTTCACGGAGGGGCCGTCAGGGGGCCTGCAGGTCGACGAGTTCGGCCAGGGCGGCGCGGTGGGCGCCCGCCGTGCCGTAGGCGATCGAGTCGGCCTTCGCGCGCTTCAGGTGGAGATGGGCCGGGTGTTCCCACGTCATCCCGATGCCGCCGTGCAACTGGACCGCCTCCTCGGCGGCACGGACGGCGACGGGCGCCGCGTACGCCTGCGCCACGGCGACGGCCACCTCGACATCCTCGCCGGTCGCCAGGGCGTCCGCCGCGCCCCGGGCCGCGGCCCGCAGGTTGACGACCTCCAGCCACAGCTGGGCGAGCCGGTGCTTGAGCGCCTGGAAGCCGCCGACGGGCCGGTTGAACTGCTTGCGGTCCTTGAGGTAGCGCACGGTCTCGGTCAACGCCCAGTCGGATACCCCGAGTTGTTCGGACGCCAGCAGCCCGGCACCGGCGCGCAGGGCCCGCCGCACGGCGGGGGCGGCGTCCCCGAGCCGACGGCCGGGGGCCCCGGCGAGGGTGACCGTGGCGAGCGGGCGGGTCAGGTCGAGGGACACCTGGGGGGTGACGGTGACGGCGGCGGCGTCGACCGCGTACAGCCCGCCGTCGTCCGCGGGGACGAGCAGCAGGTCGGCGCAGGCGGCGTCGGCGATCCCGGTCAACTCCCCGTGCAGGGAGCCGTTCTCCAGCCGTACGGTCGGGAAGGCGGCGCCCGGTGCGGTGTGCAGTCCGACGGCGAGCGCCGCGACCGTGGTGGCCTGCGACAGCCGGCCGAGCAGGTCGGCGGTGACGGGGGTCCCCCCGCTCGGGCGAAGCCGAGAGTGGGGGAAGGCGAGCAGCGCCTCGGTGGCGACGACCGCGCTCGTGAGGTACGGGACGGGGGCGACCGCGCGGCCCAGTTCCTCCAGGACGACGGCGGCCTCCCGGTGGGTGGCGCCCTGGCCGCCCAGTTCCTCGGGCACCAGCAGCCCCGCGAGGCCCATCGCGCTGGCGAGCGCCTTCCACAGCCGGAGGTCGTGCGGGGCGTCCGACTCGGTGCGGGCGATCACGCCGGCCGCGTCGCAGTGGTCGCCGAGCAGGTCGCGGACCGCGGCGCGGAGCGCCTCCTCCTCCTCGGTGTAAAGCAGGTCTGTCATCGAGCGAGGTCCTTCCAGGCGACGTCCTTGTCGGTGCGCGGCTCGGTGGGCAGGCCCAGGACGCGCTCGGCGACGATGTTCAGCAGGACCTCGGTGGTCCCGCCCTCGATGCTGTTGCCCTTGGAGCGGAGGTAGCGGTAGCCCGCCTCGCGGCCGGTGAAGTCGACGTGTTCGGGCTGGCGCATGGTCCAGTCGTCGTACAACAGGCCCTCTTCGCCGAGGAGTTCCACCTCCAGGCCACTGATCTCCTGGTTGAGGCGGGCGAAGGCGAGCTTCATGCCGGCGCCCTCGGGGCCGGGCTGGCCGGCGACGAGCTGCTGGCGCAGCCGCTCGGCGGTGAGCCGGGAGACCTCGGCCTCCACCCACAGCTTCAGCAGCCGCTGGTGCAGGTCGTGGGTGCGCAGTTCGGGGCGCTCGCGCCAGGTCCTGGCGGCGGGCCCGATCATGCCGCCCTCGCGGGGCAGCCGCATGCCGCCGATCGCGACCCGCTCGTTGTTCAGCGTGGTCTGCGCGACCCGCCAGCCGTCGCCGACCTCGCCGAGGCGGTGGGCGTCGGGGATGCGGACGCCGGTGAGGAAGACCTCGTTGAACTCGGCCTCGCCGGTGATCTGCCGCAGCGGCCGGACCTCGACGCCGGGGTCGGTCATGTCGCACACGAAGTACGTGATGCCGCGGTGCTTGGGCACGTCCGGGTCGGTGCGGGCGATGAGGATGGCCCAGCGGGCGACATGGGCGCTGGAGGTCCACACCTTCTGCCCGTCGACGACCCAGTCGCCCCCGTCCTCGCGGACGGCCCGGGTACCGAGGGCGGCCAGGTCGGAGCCGGCGCCGGGCTCGCTGAACAGCTGGCACCAGACCTCCTCGCCGGTCCACAGGGGCCGCAGGAAGCGCCGCTTCTGCTCCTCGGTGCCGTACTGGAGGATCGTCGGCGCGGCCATGCCGAGGCCGATGCCGATGCGCCGCGGGTCGTTGTCGGGGGCGCCCGCGGCCTCCAGCTCGGCGTCCACGACGGCCTGGAGGGAGCGCGGGGCACCGAGTCCGCCGAGTCCCTCGGGGTAGTGCACCCAGGCGAGTCCGGCGTCGAAGCGGGCCTTGAGGAAGTCGAGCCGGTCGGTGCCGGCCGGGGGGTGCGCGGCCAGCAGTTCGGCTGTACGGCGCCGGAGTTCGGCTGCGTCGGTCATACGGCGGCTCCGTTCTGCGGGACGACGGCGACCCGGCCGGTGGTGACACCGTCGGCGACCCGCTGGACGGCGGCGGCGGCCTCCGCCAGCGGCACGCGCTCGCTCACCAGCGGCTTGATCGCGCCACGGGCGGCCAGGTCGGTGAGCTGCTCGTGGCAGTGCTGGACCAGCTTCGGGTTCTTGGTGTTGTACAGGCCCCAGTGCAGGCCGAGGATCGCGTAGTTCTTCACCAGCGCGTGGTTGAGCGAGGGGCCGGGAATCGTCCCGCTCGCGAAGCCCACGACCACGATCCGGCCCTCGAAGGCGACGACCTTGGCGGACTGGGCGTAGGCCTCGCCGCCGACCGGGTCGTAGACGACGTCGGCGCCCCGGCCGCCGGTGGCCTCCTTGACGGCGGCGATCACGTCCTCGGCGCGCCGGTCGATCACCACGTCGCAGCCCAGCTCGCGGGCGACGGCCGCCTTGCCGGGCCCGCCGACGACCCCGATGACGGTGGCGCCGGCCGCCTTGCCGAGCTGTACGGCCGCGCTGCCGACCCCGCCCGCCGCGGCGTGCACGAGGAGCGTCTCACCGGCCTGGAGGCCGGCCCTGCGGTGCAGGCCGAACCAGCCCGTCTGGTAGCCGATGTGCAGCGCGGCGGCCTCCGCGTCGTCCAGCGAGTCCGGCGCGGGCAGCAGGGCGGCGGCGTCCGCGACGGCGTACTCGGCGAAGCCGCCGTGCGGCAGCGCGGGGTTGGCGAGGACGCGGCGGCCGTCCTCGGTCTCGCCGCAGATCTCCACGCCCGGGGTGAACGGCAGCGGCGGCCTGACCTGGTAGTGGCCGCGGGCCATCAGCACGTCGGGGAAGTTGATGTTCGCGGCGCGCACCCTGAGCAGGACCTGGCCGTCGCCGGGCGTGGGCCGCTCGATGTCCGCGAGCCGCATCACCTCGCTCGGCTCGCCGTTCTCGTGCACCTGCCATGCCTGCATGCGGAGCCTCCACGGGACTGCGTCGTCTGACCGGGGTCGATCGCATACTAAGCGGTCGCTTGCCGATCAGGGAACAGCCGGCGGGCAACAGTCCCGTGCGAGGCGCCGTACGCGGGAGGCCGTCCGCGGGAGGCCGCCTCGCGTCACGCTCCCTTGGCCCGCGCCCGTACGTGCATCCGCTCCCCCTGCGGCCCGAAGAGGCTGAGGAACTCCACCGGTCCCTCCCCCGTCGACCCGAACCAGTGCGGCACGCGCGTGTCGAACTCGGCGGCCTCCCCCGCCGACAGCACCACGTCGTGCTCGCCCAGCACCAGCCGCAGCCGCCCGGACAGCACGTACAGCCACTCGTACCCCTCGTGCACACGGGGGTCCGGGTCGAGCCTGCGCTGCGGTTCCAGCACCTTGAACGCCTGGAGGCCGCCGGGCTGGCGGGTCAGCGGCCAGTGGGTGCGGCCGTAGCGGACGATCGGCTGCGCCCGCACCCGCGGGTCGCGCACCGCCGGCGCGCCCACCAGTTCGTCCAGCGCCACCTCGTGGGCCCGCGCGATCGGCAGCAGCAGTTCCAGACTGGGCCTGCGCAGCCCCGACTCCAGCCGGGACAGCGTGCTCACCGAGATGCCCGTCGCCTCGGACAGCCCCGCCAGCGTCGCGCCCCGCTCCTTGCGGATCCGCCGCAGCCGCGGCCCGACCTCGGCGAGCACCGCGTCGACGCCCTCGCCACCCGTCCCGGCGCCGCCGTCATCCCTGTCGTCACCCCTGCCGTCGTCCCTGTCGTCACTCATGAGGCTATTGCAGTTTCGGCAAACTTGTTTGTCAATACGGCAGTGACGGCGCGACGGTCGGCCGTGGAGGTGGTCACAGATGACCGAGAACACCACGAACACCGGGCACACCGAACACACCGCGAACCCCCCGGGAAGCGCCGACGCCTACGAAGTGGTCGTCATCGGCGGCGGCGCGGCGGGGCTGTCCGCCGCCCTGGTCCTCGGCCGGGCCCGGCGCCGCACCCTGGTCGTGGACGCGGGCGAGCCGCGCAACGCGCCCGCCGCGCACATGCAGGGCTACCTGTCGCGGGACGGGATGTCCCCGGCCGAGTTCCTGGCGATCGGACGCGAGGAGATCGCCCGGTACGGCGTGGAGCTGGTCCGGGACCGGGCGGTGGACGCCACACGGGACGAGGGTTTCGCCGTGATGCTGGCGGGCGGACGGACCGTGCGGACCCGGCAGCTCGTCGTCGCCACCGGCCTGAAGGACGAGCTGCCCCCGGTCGAGGGCCTCGCCGAGCGGTTCGGGCGGGACGTGCTGCACTGCCCGTACTGCCACGGCTGGGAGGTCCGCGACCAGGCCTTCGGCGTGCTCGCCGCCAGCCCCACGAGCGTGCACCAGGCGCTGATCGTGACCCAGTGGTCGAAGGACGTGAAGCTGTTCCTGCACACCGTCGGCGAGGCGGAACTGTCCGACGAGGACCTGCGCCGGCTCGCCGCGGCCGGTGTCGACGTCGTCCCCGGCGAGGTGGCCAGGCTGGTCGTCGAGGACGACCGGCTCACCGGGGTCCGCCTGGCCGGGGACGCCCCGGCCGGGGCAGGGGCCGTGCACGCCCGCGAGGCGCTGTTCGTCGCCCCCAGGGCGGTCCCGCAGACCGGCCTCCTGGCCCGGCTCGGCGCCGAGATGACCGAGACGCCGTTCGGCCGCTACCCCGTGGTCGACGGCCGGGGCCTGACCACCGTGCCGGGCCTGTGGGCGGCGGGCAACGCCTCCGGCTTCGCCGAGCAGGTCGTCAACGCGGCGAGCCGCGGCTACCGGGCGGGCGCCGCGATCAACGGGGAGCTGCTGATGGACGATCTCGACGCCGCCGTCCGGGTGTAGGCGCCACGCCGGCGTTGCACCATGGCTGCATGCTGCTGATCCGGCTCGCCGACGTGTCCCGGGAGGTCGCCGCCACCTCGGCGCGCTCCCGCAAGATCGCCCTGCTCGCCGCCCTGTTCCGGGAGGCGGAGGCGGAGGAGGTGCCGGTGGTGATCCCGTATCTGGCCGGACGGCTCCCCCAGGGGCGGCTCGGCGTCGGCCGGAAGGTGCTGGACCGTCCGGTGGCCCCGGCCGCCGTGCCGACGCTGACCGTGCGTGAGGTGGACGCCCGGCTCACCGGCCTGGGCAAGGTGTCGGGCCCCGGCTCGCAGGCCGAACGGGTCCGGCTGGTCGGGGAGTTGATGGGCGCCGCCACGGAGGACGAGCAGCGTTTCCTGATCGCCCTGATCAGCGGCGAGGTCCGGCAGGGCGCCCTGGACGCGGTGGCGGTGGAGGGGCTCGCGGAGGCGACCGGCGCTCCCCCGGCGGACGTACGGCGGGCGGTGATGCTGGCCGGCTCGCTCCGGACGGTGGCACAGGCCCTGCTCGCGGACGGGCCGGCGGCGCTGGAACGGTTCCGGCTCACCGTCGGCCGCCCGGTGCTGCCGATGCTCGCGCACACCGCGTCCTCCGTGGCCGAGGCGGTCGGCAGGCTGGGCGCCTGCGCGGTGGAGGAGAAACTGGACGGCATCCGCGTCCAGGTCCACCGGGACCGCGACACCGTACGGGTGCACACCCGCACCCTCGACGACATCACCGACCGGCTGCCCGAACTCACCGCCGCGGCGCTGGAGCTGCACGGTGAGCGGTTCATCCTGGACGGTGAGGTCATCGCCCTCGACGAGACCGGCCGGCCCCGCTCCTTCCAGGAGACCGCGGGCCGCGTCGGCTCCCGGGTGGACGTGGCCACGGCCGCCGCGGAGGTCCCGGTCTCCCCCGTCTTCTTCGACGCGCTGTCGGTCGACGGCAGGGACCTCCTCGGCCTGCCCTTCTTCGAGCGGCACGCGGAGCTGGCCCGGCTGGTGCCCGAGCCGATGCGGGTGCGCCGGACCGTCCTGGCGGGCGAGGCGGACCTGCGGGCGGCCGAGGACTTCCTCGAGGAGACGCTGGCCCGGGGCCACGAGGGCGTGGTGGTGAAGTCCCTCGACGCGCCCTACAGCGCGGGCCGGCGCGGCGCGTCCTGGCTGAAGGTCAAGCCGGTGCACACACTCGACCTGGTGGTGCTGGCCGCCGAGTGGGGCCACGGCCGGCGCACCGGCAGGCTCTCCAACCTCCACCTCGGCGCCCGCACCGCCGACGGCGGCTTCGCGATGCTCGGCAAGACCTTCAAGGGCCTGACCGACGCCCTCCTCACCTGGCAGACCGACCGCCTGCGGAACCTGACCGTCGAGGACGACGGCTGGGTGGTGACCGTACGCCCCGAACTCGTCGTCGAGATCGCGTACGACGGCATCCAGCGCTCCAGCCGCTACCCGGCCGGCGTCACCCTGCGCTTCGCCCGCGTGGTCCGCTACCGCGAGGACAAGCGGCCGGAGCAGGCGGACACGGTGGAGACGGTGCTGGCCGCGCACCCGCAGGTACGGCCGTGACGGCGCGGCGCAGTGCCGGTCTGCTGCTGTTCCGGCGCACCGGCGACGGACCGGAGGTGCTGCTGGGACACATGGGCGGCCCTTATTTCGCGAAGAAGGACGCCGGTGCCTGGACCGTCGTGAAGGGCGAGTACGAGCCGGGCGAGCCGGCCTGGGAGGCCGCCCGCCGCGAGTTCCGGGAGGAGCTGGGGGTGGCGCCGCCGGACGGCGAGGCGTTCCCGCTCGGGGAGGTCCGGCAGACGAACGGCAAGATCGTGACGGCCTGGGCGATCGAGGCGGACCTCGACCCGGCCGCGGTCGAACCCGGCACCTTCGTCATGGAGTGGCCGCCGCTCTCCGGGCGGACGCGGGAGTTCCCCGAGCTGGACCGGGTCGCCTGGTACGGCCTGGACCGGGCCCGCGAGGTGATCGTGACGGCACAGGCCGCGTTTCTCGACCGGCTGACGGAGCACTCGGGCTGAGCGGACGCGCACGCGTTGCGGGGCCCTCCGGGACGCGCGAAGGTCGAAGCACATCCAGCACCGAGGGAGGTCGGTCATGCCCATCGCGACGGTGAACCCGGCGAACGGCGAGACGCTCAAGACGTACCAGGCCATGGACGAGGAGGAGCTCGAACGCCGGCTCCAGCTCGCCGAGGCCACGTTCCGCACGTACCGCACGACGGCGTTCGCCGACCGCGCCCGGCTGCTGAACCGGGCCGCCGACCTCCTCGACGAGGACCGGGCGGAGATCGCCCGCGTGATGACCACCGAGATGGGCAAGCCGGTGAAGCAGGCGCGCGCGGAGGCCGCCAAGTGCGCGAAGGCCATGCGCTGGTACGCCGAGAACGCGGCGGGGCTCCTCGCCGACGAGCGGCCGGCCGAGTCCGACGTGCGGGACTCCGGCGCCTCCCACGCCCTGGTGCGGTACCGCCCGCTGGGCCCGGTGCTCGCGGTGATGCCGTGGAACTTCCCGCTGTGGCAGGTCGTCCGCTTCGCCGCGCCCGCGCTGATGGCGGGCAACGTCGGCCTGCTCAAGCACGCCTCGAACGTCCCGCAGACCGCCCTCTACCTGGAGGACCTCTTCCACCGGGCCGGCTTCACCGAGGGCTGCTTCCAGACCCTGCTGATCGGCTCCGCCGCGGTCGACGAGATCCTGCGGGACGAGCGGATCAAGGCGGCCACCCTGACCGGCAGCGAGCCCGCGGGCCGCGCGGTGGCCTCCACCGCCGGCGAGATGGTCAAGAAGACGGTGCTGGAGCTGGGCGGCAGCGACCCCTTCGTCGTCATGCCGTCCGCGGACGTCGACCGGGCCGCCGAGGTGGCGGTGACCGCGCGGGTGCAGAACAACGGGCAGTCGTGCATCGCCGCCAAGCGGTTCATCGTCCACGCGGACGTGTACGACCGCTTCGCCGAACGCTTCACCGAGGGCATGCGGGCGCTGAAGGTCGGCGATCCGCTGGAGGAGGAGACGGAGGTCGGTCCCCTCGCCAGCGAGCAGGGCCGCGCCGACCTGGAGGAGTTGGTGGACGACGCCCGGCGCAGCGGCGCCACGGTGCTGTGCGGTGGTGAACGCCCGGACCGGCCCGGCTGGTACTACCCGCCGACCGTCCTGGCCGGCATCGACCGCGGGATGCGCATCCACCGCGAGGAGGCCTTCGGACCGGTGGCGACCCTCTACCGGGCGGCCGACCTGGACGAGGCGGTCCTCATCGCCAACGACTCCCCCTTCGGGCTGAGTTCCAACGTGTGGACCCGGCAGGAGACCGAGGTGGACCGGTTCGTCCGGGATCTGGAGGCGGGCGGGGTGTTCGTCAACGGGATGACCGCCTCCCATCCGGCGCTCCCCTTCGGCGGGGTCAAGCGGTCCGGCTACGGGCGTGAGCTGTCCGGGCACGGAATCCGCGAGTTCTGCAACATCACCACGGTTTGGCACGGTGCGTGAGCGCCGCGCGGCTACGATCCCGGTTGTGAACCGCGAAGTGACTCTGCCTCTGATCGTCGACGACCGCGGGACCCTCCAGGTGTCCGCGGCCGACGTGAGCAAGCTGCTCCGCACGCTGGGGGGCCGGTGGCTGCATCTCGTCGAGGCCGGGGCGGGAGATCTGGACGAGGACACGGTCGCCGCGCTGACGATCGAGCTGGCGAAGCTGGCCGACCGGATCGACGTGGCGTGCATCGCCCACAGCAGCGGCGGGGCGCCGTAGGGGCGCCGGTGCGCTGCTGCGGGCGGCGCGTCGTGGCCGGTCGCGCGGTGGCCGCCGTCGGCGGCTACCGGATCGGCATCCCCGACAGGGTGCGGGCGATCACCAGCCGCTGGATCTCGCTCGTCCCCTCGAAGATCGTGTAGATCGCGCTGTCGCGATGCATCCGCTCCACCGGGTACTCCCGCGTGTAGCCGTTGCCGCCGAGGATCTGGACGGCCTGCGCCGTCACCTTCTTCGCCGTCTCGCTGGCGTACAGCTTCGACATGGAGCCCTCGGCGGCCGTGAACGGCTTGCCGTTGACCGCCATCCACGAAGCGCGCCAGACCAGCAGCCGCGCCGCGTCGATCTGCGTGCGCATGTCGGCGAGCTGGAAGGCGACCCCCTGGTTGTCGATGATCGGGCGGCCGAACTGCTCGCGCGTCATCGCGTAGTCGAGGGCGACCTCGTACGCCGCGCGGGCCGTGCCGACCGCCATCGCGCCGACCGCCGGCCGTGAGGCCTCGAAGGTCGCCATGGCCGCGTTCTTCACGCGCTCGCCGCCGCCCGCCTCGGCCCGCTCGCGCGCCCGCGCCAGCCGTTCGTCGAGCTTCTCCTTGCCGCCGAGCAGGCAGGAGCCGGGGACCCGCACGTTGTCGAGGATCACCTCGGCGGTGTGCGAGGCGCGGATGCCGTGCTTCTTGAACTTCTGGCCCTGGGCGAGACCCGGCGTGCCCGGCGGGACGATGAAGGAGGCGTGCCCCTTGGAGCCCAGCCCGGGGTCGACGACGGCGACGACCACGTGGACGTTGGCGATGCCGCCGTTGGTGGCCCAGGTCTTCGTGCCGTTGATCACCCACTCGTCCTTGGCCTCGTCGTACACGGCGCGGGTGCGCATGGAGGCCACGTCGGAGCCGGCGTCGGGCTCGGAGGAGCAGAAGGCGGCCACCTTGACATCGGCCGCGTCGCCGTACATCTGGGGGATCCAGGTGCCGATCTGCTCCTCGGTGCCGTTGGCGAGGACGCCCACGGCGGCGAGGCCGGTGCCGACGATGGACAGGGCGATGCCCGCGTCTCCCCAGAACAGTTCCTCCATGGCCATGGGGATGCCGAGACCGGTGGCGTCGAAGTACTGCTGGGCGTAGAAGTCGAGGGAGTAGATGCCGACCTTCGCGGCCTCCTGGATGACCGGCCAGGGAGTCTCCTCACGCTCGTCCCATTCGGCGGCCGCGGGGCGGATCACGTCGGCCGCGAAGCCGTGCAGCCAGTCCCGGACCTCCTTCTGTTCGTCGTTGAGCTCCATGGTGAACTCGGCCATGTCCCCTCCAGCGGCGGAACGTGCGTGTTACTAGCGGTAACGCGAGTCTGTTACCGGTCGGTAGGAAAAGTCAACTCCCGAGGACAGCCCGGCAGCCCGTTCGATGCGGGGCCATCTTCAAGTGTTAGTTTGCGCAGGCGTCACCGAATCAGCACGGGTGGGGAGAGCACATGGACACCACGCAGCGGACCGAGCAGCAGCGGTCCGCCGACCGCCGAAGGCGCGAGCTGCTGGAGGCCGCCGACCGAGTGGTGCTCCGAGACGGCCCCCAGGCCTCCATGAACGCCATCGCGGCGGAGGCCGGCATCACCAAGCCGATCCTCTACCGCCACTTCGGCGACAAGGGCGGACTGTACGCCGCCCTCGCCAAGCGGCACACCGACGCGCTGCTCGCCTCCCTGCGCGCCGCCCTGGACGCTCCCGCCGAACGCCGCGAGCGCGTCGAGGCCACGCTGGAGACCTACCTCGCGGCCATCGAGGCCCGCCCCCAGGTCTACCGCTTCCTGATGCACCCGGCGGACGGGGCCTCGGGCGAACAGGGCTTCGACGTCGGCAAGCACTCGGCTCCCCTGCTGCGGCGGATGGGCGAGGAACTGGCCCAGGTCATCGAGGAGCGGCTGGACCTCGGCCCCGGGACCCAGCAGCTCGCCCGCGTCTGGGGACACGGGATCGTCGGAATGATGCACGCGGCGGGCGACTGGTGGCTGGGTGAGCGGCCGTGCTCCCGGGCCGAGCTGGTGCGCAGCCTCGCCGACCTGCTGTGGGGCCGCCTCGCGGCGGCCGGGGACAAGGTCGGCGGACCGGGGTTCTGACGGCCGTACACCGCCCTCACCCGCCCCAGGAGGCCCGCGCCACCCGGCGCGCCAGCCGTCTCCCGCGCCACCCCGTCACACGGTCCGCGTACACCCGTCCCTCCAGGTGGTCGCACTCGTGCTGCAGGCATCTGGCGAAGAATCCCGTGCCGTGGACGGTGACCGGCTCGCCCGTCACCGTGAAACCCTCGACCACCGCGTGGTCGTGGCGTTCCGTCCCCGCCTCCAGGCCCGGCAGGGACAGACAGCCCTCGGGGCCGCGGACCACCACGCCGTCCACGTCCACCAGGCGCGGGTTCACCACGTGGCCGAGGTGGCGGACGTCCTCGTCGTCCGGGCAGTCGTAGACGAACACCCGCAGGGACTCGCCGACCTGGTTGGCGGCCAGGCCCACGCCCTGTGCCGCGTACATCGTGGCGAACAGGTCCTCGACCAGGCCGGCCAGGTCCGGACCGAACTCGGTGACCTCCGCGCAGGGTTGCCGCAGGACCGGATCGCCGAGCAGGGTGAGGGGCCGGACGCGCCCGTGGGCACCCGGGATGGAACCTTGTCGCATGGCGGCAAGGGTACGGTCCTTTCTGACACGCGCATGCCGTGCGCAGCGTGAGACGGTGCCGGGATTCGGGACTGTGAATGGATCTCGATAGGCTGACCACCTACCACGTTGCCGTCAGGCTTCAGGCGCGGCGCGTACGCAAGGAGGATCGAGAACTGATGGCAGGCAACTCGGACCCGCTCACGCCGCGGGCCAAGATCGCCGTGACCGCGGGCAAGGCGGTCGCGGCGGCATCGCGTGCCGCGGGACGCGGCAGCGGTTCGGTGATCGGCGGCAAGGTGGCGCTGAAACTCGACCCCGACCTCCTCGCACGGCTCGCCCAGAACCTGGACGTCACCCTCGTCTCGGCGACCAACGGCAAGACCACGACCACCCGCCTCATCGCGGAGGCCCTGCGGGCCGCGGGCCCGGTCGTCTCCAACGCGCTGGGCGCGAACATGCCGGCCGGCATCACCTCGGCGCTCGCGGGCGGCTCCGACGCCAAGTACGGCGTGATCGAGGTCGACGAGAAGTACCTGGCCGGTGTCGCCCGCGACACCGCGCCCAAGTGCATCGCGCTGCTGAACCTCTCCCGCGACCAGCTGGACCGCGCCGCCGAGACCCGCATGCTCGCGGAGAACTGGCGCGAGGGGCTGGCCGGTTCGAAGGCCGTCGTCGTCGCCAACGCCGACGACCCGCTGGTGGTGTGGGCCGCGTCCTCCTCCCCCAACGTGATCTGGGTCGCCGCCGGGCAGATGTGGAAGGACGACGCCTGGTCCTGCCCGTCCTGCGGCGGCGTGATGCAGCGTCCGGGCGACGACTGGTTCTGCGGCGAGTGCGGGTTCCGGCGGCCGACGCCGAGCTGGGCGCTCTCCGGCGACCACGTCCTCGACCCGCACGGTTCCGCCTGGCCGATCCACCTCCAGCTGCCGGGCCGCGCCAACAAGGCCAACGCCGCCTCCTCGGCCGCCGTCGCCGCCGTCTTCGGCGTGCCGCCGCAGGTCGCGCTGGAGCGGATGTACCAGGTGCAGGCCGTCGCCGGGCGCTACGACGTCGTCCAGTTCATGCAGCGCGACCTGCGCCTGCTGCTGGCGAAGAACCCGGCGGGCTGGCTCGAGACGTTCAGCCTGATCGACCCGCCGCCCACGCCGGTCATCCTCTCGGTGAACGCCCGCGGCGCCGACGGCACCGACACGTCCTGGCTGTGGGACGTCGACTACACCCGTCTCACCGGCCACCCGATCTTCGTCGTCGGTGACCGCAAGCTGGACCTCGCGGTACGCCTGGAGGTGGCCAACCAGCACTTCCAGGTGTGCGAGAACGTCGACCAGGCCGTGCAGCTGGCGCCGCCCGGCCGTATCGAGGTCATCGCGAACTACACCGCGTTCCAGGACCTGCGCCGCCGCGTCGGCAACTGAGCCCCGAGGGATACATCACCGTGATGAACGACAACCAACTGCGGGTCGTCTGGGTGTACCCGGACCTGCTCAGCACCTACGGCGACCAGGGCAACGTCCTGGTCGTGGAGCGGCGGGCGCGGCAACGCGGCCTGGACGTGGCGCGGCTGGACGTGCGCAGCGACCAGCCGATCCCCACCTCCGGCGACATCTACCTCATCGGCGGCGGCGAGGACCGGCCGCAGCGGCTCGCGGCCGAGCGGCTGCGGCGCGACGGGCACCTGTACCAGGCGGTGCAGAACGGCGCGATCGTGTTCGCGGTGTGCGCCGGCTACCAGATCCTGGGCCACGAGTTCGTCAACGACCTCGGTCAGCGCGAGCCGGGTCTCGGTCTGCTGGACGTCACCACCACCCGTGGTGAGGGCGAGCGGTGCGTCGGCGACGTCCTCGCCGACATCGACCCGCGCCTCGGGCTGCCCCCGCTCACCGGCTTCGAGAACCACCAGGGCATCACCCACCTCGGCCCGACCGCCCGCCCGCTCGCCCGCGTCCAGATCGGCAAGGGCAACGGCACCGGCGACGGCACCGAGGGCGCGTACAACGACACCGTCTTCGGCACCTACATGCACGGTCCGGTGCTCGCCCGCAATCCGCTCATCGCGGACCTGCTGCTGAAGCTGGCGCTCGACGTGAACGCGCTCCCGCCGACCGACGACCGCTGGTACGAGGCCCTGCGCAACGAGCGCATCGCGGCCGCGCAGCAGCCCGCCTAGCAGGCGCTCCGCGGGCGCTCGGCAGGCGCCCGCGGAAACCCGCACGACCTGTGTGTCCACCCGATCTTCGGGGTGCCGTCAGCAGCCCGGATGACGGTACGTCCGCACAGGTGAGCGGGTGCGTCCAGCAGGCGGACGTGTGCTTCGGCCCCGCCCCCTCCTGCCGCTAGGGTGGCGGGGATCGAGCCGGACGACGCGGTCCGGATCCGGCCCACGTGGAGAAGGTTGTTCGGGCTATGCGCATTGGTGTCCTCACGTCCGGCGGCGACTGCCCCGGCCTGAACGCCGTCATCCGGTCCGTCGTGCACCGCGCCGTCGTCGACCACGGCGACGAGGTCATCGGCTTCCGGGACGGCTGGAAGGGCCTCCTGGAGTGCGACTACCTCAAGCTCGACCTCGACGCGGTGGGCGGCATCCTGGCCCGCGGCGGCACCATCCTCGGCTCCTCCCGCGTCCAGCCCTCGCAGCTGAGGGACGGCGTGGAGCGGGCCCGCGGACACGTCGAGGAGCTCGGCCTCGACGCCGTCATCCCGATCGGCGGTGAGGGCACCCTCAAGGCGGCCCGCCTGATGTCGGACAGCGGCCTGCCGATCGTGGGCGTGCCGAAGACCATCGACAACGACATCGCCGTCACCGACGTCACCTTCGGCTTCGACACCGCGGTGGGCGTCGCCACCGAGGCGCTCGACCGGCTCAAGACCACCGCCGAGTCCCACCAGCGGGTCCTCGTCGTCGAGGTCATGGGGCGGCACACCGGCTGGATAGCGCTGCACTCCGGCATGGCGGCCGGCGCCCACGCCATCGTCGTACCGGAACGCCCCTTCGACATCGAGGAGCTGACCCGGCGGGTCGGCGAGCGGTTCGCGGCGGGGAAGCGGTTCGCGATCGTCGTGGCCGCGGAGGGCGCCAAGCCCGCACCCGGCTCCATGGCCTTCGACGAGGGCGGCAAGGACATCTACGGGCACGAGCGGTTCGCCGGGATCGCGCGCCAGCTGTCCGTCGAGCTGGAACAGCGCCTCGGCAAGGAGGCCCGGCCGGTGATCCTCGGGCACGTGCAGCGGGGCGGCACGCCCACCGCGTACGACCGCGTCCTGGCCACCCGGTTCGGATGGCACGCGGTGGAGGCCGTGCACCGGGGCGAGTTCGGCCGGATGACGGCCCTGCGGGGGACGGACATCGTGATGGTGGAGCTGGCGGAGGCCGTCGAGACGCTGAAGACGGTCCCCTCGGACCGGTACGCCGAGGCGGAGTGCGTGCTGTAGCCGTCCTGCGGGGCCTCGCGCCCCTTGCGAGCCTGCTGTCCTGCCCCCGGTCGCGATCGTGACCGGGGGCAGTTCTACTCTGGGGGCGGCAGGAAACGTACAACCCCCCACGAATCAGGAGCCGGCGGATGGATCACAGCGGGCACGGCATGACGATGGATCTGCCGCCGTTCACGCTGGGGCGGGGTCTCCAGTGGTCGGCGGACCCGTTCTTCCTCGTCGCCTGTCTGGCCGCCCTCGGGCTGTACGCCTGGGGGGTCGTCCGGCTGCGGCGGCGCGGGGACACGTGGTCCGCGGGGCGGACGGTGGCGTACGTCACCGGTGTGCTGACGATCATGCTGGTGATGTGCACCGGGCTGAACGACTACGGCATGGTCATGTTCAGCGTGCACATGGTGCAGCACATGGTGATCAGCATGCTGTCGCCGATCCTGATCCTGCTCGGCGCCCCGGTCACCCTGGCGCTGCGCGCCCTGCCCACCGCGGGCAGGGGCCGCAAGGGGCCGCGTGAGCTGCTGCTGATGCTGCTGCACAGCCGGTACATGCGGATCGTCACGCATCCCGCGTTCACCATTCCGATGTTCATCGCGAGCCTGTACGCGCTGTACTTCACGCCGCTCTTCGACTTCCTGATGGGGTCGAGGACGGGGCACGTCGCGATGATGGTGCACTTCCTCGCCGTCGGCGTGGTGTTCTTCTGGCCGATCATGGGCGTGGACCCGGGCCCGAACCGGCCGGGCTACCTGATGCGCATGCTGGAGCTGTTCGCCGGGATGCCCTTCCACGCCTTCTTCGGCATCGCTCTGATGATGGCGTCCACGCCGATGGTCGAGACGTTCCGCAACCCGCCCGCCTCCCTCGGCATCGACGCCCTCTCCGACCAGAACGCGGCCGGCGGCATCGCCTGGGCCTTCAGCGAGATCCCGTCGGTGCTGGTGCTGATCGCCCTGCTGTTCCAGTGGTACGGCTCCGAGCAGCGGCAGGCCAAGCGCCAGGACCGGGCGGCCGACCGGGACGGCGACAAGGAGCTGGAGGCGTACAACGCCTATCTGGCCTCGCTGAACGGCCGCGGTTGAGCCGTCGCCGGGGCTGAAGGGCCGGAACCGGGGCACCATGGAGGCAGACACACCCTGTGGGGGTGTGCCGGAGGAGGGTGTCGCGATGCCCGGTTCCACGAACGGTTCGGCGGACGGTTCCACGAAGACCATGGGGGTGCTCACCATCGGCGGCCTCGTCGTGGTGACGGCCTACACGGTGGCCCTCGGCAGCAACGGCTGGCTGTGGTTCGGCTGGGTCGTGCTGGGGCTGATCACGCTCGCGATGGTCGCCACGCGCACGACGTGAGCGCCGGACGGCACACCCCGGGGCGCGACAGGGCCTAGTAGGGCTTGGTCAGGTTCGTATGGGTGTGGGTATGTCGCGATGGCAGGTGGGGCAGGCGCCGGTCCAGGTGGCGAGGAGTGTCTGCAGGTC